>JAIOPU010000013.1 GCA_021413725.1 Armatimonadota bacterium
CCACGCTCCAGAAGTACTCAGGGTCGGAGCCAGACCGCCTGTGGAGTTGCCCGTCACGCTCAGTCCGCCGGTGTAGAATCGGTTATGGATTCCGTCGTAGGCTTGGATGTCAATGCTTGCTCTCGCGAGCGCATTGATGCCAGTGTTCCCTTGCGCAGTAAAAAGCCCGTGCGCTGCGACAACCGCATAAATGATGGCGTTAACGGGGGTCCTGAACTCAAGAGCTTGGGAGATTTCGAGCGCAGAAGTCGCATCGTACGCAAGGTTTGCCACGGCATTATATTCGCCGACAACGCCCGTGTAGCAATGGTAATTCGCGTCTGCACCAGACGTCGTGAACTGGTTGAAAGTTCCCCAGCTTTCGGCCTTGTTGCTCGGCGGATCAAAAGGATGAGACTCGGAGTAGGCTTGGACATGCGAAGTTCGCCCCGCAGCATCCCAAGAACCCAGGGTGCTGAAGACGTGTTGTTGCACGTCGTGGGCGGGATTGTAGGCAAAAGTCTCGGCGCGGTTGACGATCGACATGGCAGATGCGCCCATGGGCAGGACCAGCATTGCGGCTAAGAGTAGATTTCTTTTCATAGTTGACCTCGGATATCCTAAGTTCTAATTCGAATTCTTGCGGCGAAGCAAGACGACCAGCCCCAACCCAAGGGCCGCGAGCGAGCCGGGTTCGGGGGCGACTACGTTTGCGATGCCTGTGGGAGTCACGATGTTCGACGTTCCGGCGAGGGTTGTACCCACCACAAACGTATCCTTATCAAACCTAACAATCCCACCGCGGGTGGGTGTGAGTTTGTCGCGGCCTAGCACGAACATCATTCCACCATGACCGGCGGCGACTCCAGCGACGGTATCGATCAGGGTTGTAGGTGTATCGGTAACATAGATCGTACCGTTTGACATGCGATCTATTTCCAAGGCGACAGTAGACGTCGAAACGTATGCATTGAACGTGTTCGCCAGGGCTGCCCCGGTGTCTGGCATTGGCAGGAGTCTGTCTGCGAGCCACGTACTAGCACCAATAAGCACGCCTGTTGTGTAGTTAAATCTCTCTAAAAGTCTGCTATCTACGGTCCTTGTCGACATGTAGAACTGCCCGTCACGGAGCAAAATGCCTTGCTGGACCCCGAACGTTCCGGTTCGGACATAAGTCGCTGCGACCGCACCGTTCACGTTCATTCGCACCACGCGGTCAGAACCCGCCACGTTCAGCGTTCCGTCGGAGTTTCGCGTGAGGAAACTGGCCCCTCCTACATTCGAATTGAACGACGAGATGAAGGCGCCCGTGTTGTAATCCCACGTCGAGACTCTGGACCCCGCGTCCAGAATGTAGGCGCGGTTGAGGCCCTGGTCGATCGCGATACCACGCGGGTTCGACAACAGTCCGCTGCCGAACGAACCGAGATACACATTACTGATCGGGTCGATGCGGTGAACACTGTTCGTGCCAGAGTCGGTGACGAGAGAGAGGTCAAAGGATGCCGAAGCAAACCCGGCGAGAGACACAAAAGAAAGCAGTGCAAGAAAACGCATGCACAAATTATAACGGAAACCCCCGTAAAAAGACGACTTTCCGCCGTAATCCCGGCAAAATTACTCGTCACCTAAGCCGCCCCAGTGTATTTCCACGAGCCCAACAACCCTCCAACAAATCGAGCACCAAGGATGTTCGCTTCCCCTCAAGCGAGTTCCAGTCTGCTCGTCAGAAAAGGAGAGAAAATGTTATCCACTCGCACAGTCACAACCCTAATTTCCCTCGCCATTGCGGCGTCCCTCAGCCAAAGCGCCGCCGCCCAAACCGCCATTCACTCGGCGATGGGGTTAGGCGTCTTGGCCGATGCCAACCAGAACGACGGCTCCCAACATTCTGCGACGTACTACGCCGAGCAATTCGGAACCCTCAATCCGTACTCGCACGCTCTCTCCGTGACGGACACGAGTTTGAGCGGCAACTCCGGCACGCTCACCGTGACTTCGGGCGCGAGCGCAAGTTGGCTCAACGCCGGGCAGGGAAGCGTCCAGTGGCGCAACATGGGTTGGGTTCAGAATACCGCGACTCAAACCAGCGCTGAACTCAACCAGTTCTTCGCGCAAGGGCCAGTATGGGGATACACCTTCGCCGCAACCAGCGACGGACTCTTCTCCATGGCTTACGATGTGCGAGCCACGGGCCGCACCTTCGGATTGCTCGGAGTAAGCATTCAATGGTCCGGTGATGGAGGCGGCATTGATCTGCAAAATGCATTCACGCCCACCGTGTCCGGAACTTTCACTCGTGCACTAACGGCAGGGAATACCTACACGATCGGACTTGCGAATACTGGCAACATATTCACATCCTCGGATCCGCAGAATACGTTCGGCCGCATGGATGCGGACTTCAACTGGCACATCAACGCCGTCCCCGAGCCTTCCACGGTGGTGGGACTGGTTTTTGCCGGTGTAGTCCTCGCGGCAAGGATTTTCCGTTTTCGTCGCGCCTAAGCGCAGGAAGCCAAAGCCATAAAAAAAGCGGCCACCCCATGCCAAGGGTGGCCGCTTTTTGTTTACGAGAGCCTAAGCTGCAATCGAGAGATTGCTCGACTCGTCTTCGGCACTGTAGATCGTGACGAAGTCGCTCGGCGCACTGTGCAAGTTGCGTCGAACTGCGACGACTCGGAACCAAGCCGCCGTTCCCGCTGGATAATTTTCCAACGTGAACTTGGAGGTGGTCGTCGTGTTAACCATAACCCAAGGACCGTTCGCGCTGGACTTGGTTTGAATCCAGAACGTGGTGCCACTTCGGTTGCCGTTGCGATTCCATTTCAGGAAGACCTGACCGACCGAATTGGTGGTCACAACAAGCGCGAGAGGTTGGGTGGGACTGGTGTTGCTTGGCTTCACAGTGTGAGGGGCAACGTTCAACAGTTCCAAGAGTGCGTCGGGGACAGTGACATTTCCGCGGAATTGCTTGGCATAGCGTCGAACGAGAGCCTCAAAACTGGCCTTCGTCGAATCCTTTACGGAAACCGCCGATTCGAGAGTCGCCTTTTGCGTCTCGAGATCCGTATAAGCGGTGTCGAAGTTGTCGAAGGTTGTCGAAAGTCCAGTTACCTGGGCTGGCGTCAAACCGAGTGATGAGCTTTCAAGAGCTACGGTATCGACAAATTGCTTGCCGAGTTTTACCCAGTCTCCATCTTTTTTTGCGTTTGTGATATATGGCATTTTCTGCTTCTGTATCCTCCTCGCCCTGGTGGGGCTTCACTTTTAATTGTCGGCGGGTTTTTGGTATTCCTCACCCTCTTTCTGACTATGGCCAAAATTTGTTGTGCGAGACCGTGTCTGTATTGCGAAATGGATCGGCAAAGGGCATCAGGTATCATTGGGAGCTTGAAGTGGATTCAGACCCTCCTCATTTCGGTGTTGCTTTTAGGGCAGGTGCATCTGTGCCGGTCTGACTGGCAACTTCCGGATGGGCAGAGTTGTGCGGTTTGTCCGACGCTTTTGGATGATCCGGCGCACTCGAACGCAAGCTTCCAAACCCCCGAGCAGGATAAGGACTGCCACGATTGTTGTGAGATTGCGCAGTGCGATTCGCACTCTTCAACTCCTGGGGTCTCTCCTTCGGTTCTCCCTCACTTTGCCCCTGCGATCTTGACCATCGCTGTTCTCGTGTTGGTACTTCCGGAGCCCGAAGAGTCTTCAGTTGCCGTTTATTCCGAGAGCTGTCCGGCGACGGGGCCGCCTCCTTCTACACCCGCCCGCGCTCCTCCTGTGTTCTCCTTGGCTTAGTCATCAAGTAAGGCCCGTTTTGGCCTTGCCCTGATCCAAACCCAACGGAAACACAAATTTGAAATCACTTTTTACAATCTCTCTTTGCATCTTCGCGCTTGCCGCGAACGCAGAAACCATTAGTCTTGAGCAGGCGCTAACCCTTGCTCGCGCTAACCGTCCCGCCGTGAAAGCAGCTGAACTCCGGGTCCAAGAGGCGCGGTTTTCTTCTCGGGGACTCGGTTCCAAGCCTGGAATCACCTTCGGAATCGGCCAGTCAACCGACCCCCGACGAGGACTAGGCGCGACCGACGAAGACTTATTCGTGAAGCAGTCCTTTGACTTCTTCGGACGCTCGCAAGCCGGGCGAGCTCTTGGGGAGGCAGGAGTTAAGGTCGCTCAAGCTGAGTTGCAGCAGACACTTCTCGCGGTGCAAACCGACGTGATGCAGGCGTATTTCGAACTTGCGGCGGCGGCAAAAGTGCAAGATGTTTCAAAAGAGCTTTTGAAGCTAGCGGAATCCCTTCTTCAAGCGACAACCCGCCGGTACGAAGAGGGAAAAATTCCCGAAGTTCAGTTAAGTCGAGCCAAGATTGAGTTTGCGCGAGCTAAGCAAAGCGCGATCTTGCGCGAAGCCCAGCGCGTATCCGCCCAGCGACGATTCGAAGGCACGCTAGGGAGCACAAAAACAGAACTGAGCGCGGACGCGACGGCCAGCCTTGTCGATGTTACGGCCCCGCAACTCGAAGGCCGCCCCGATATCATGCGGCTCAACGCGGAAATGGCAGTTGCCACCGCCGAAGGAATTGTGGCGCAAAGATCGAATCGCCCGGAAGTAGAGCTCGTGGCGCTGAGAAGCCCCTGGGGACAGGACAGCGCACGCATTGGCGCGCGGTTGCAGTTGACGGTTCCTCTGACCGATGGGGGCAGAAGTCGCTCCGAACGGCAGAGCGCGTCGGCAAAGCTGGCGGCCATCACAAGTTCGCGTTTGGACGCGATGAACTTGGCCCGTGCGGAAGTGGCGGCAATCCAAATTGAGATCGCCGCGGAAGAACAAGTGGTCGCGAATTATAAAGACTTGCAAATTGCAACTCGTTCCTTGGTGGAGAAGTCGCAGCGTGGGTTCGGGGAAGGGATCGGCACGATGCTCGATGTCCTCGAAGCTACCCGCGCCCTGCGGGAAGTGGAGCAAGAACTCGCTGAGGCGGACCTCGCCTTGAACACTCTACGAGTGAAGCAGCACGAAGTGAGCGGAGTTCTATTGGGGGTGAGCAAATGAAACGAATTTATCCAATTTTTGTCATCGCCTTTTTGGCCCTAACTGGATGCAACTCGGGTTCGCCCGAAGCCCCTCACGATGACCACGCGGCAGAAGAGGAAGCTTCCGTCGCCGCGGAACTAAAACTCAATGAGGATCAGGAAAAGATCGCGGGGATTGTATTGGAACCGGCTGAATCCCGCATGATGCAAGCCACTCTCGATGTCCCAGGCAACGTGACTTCCACGACCAAGGGCCGCGCGGTGGTAACTCCGACCGTGGCCGGACGCCTCATACAACTCTCCGTCCAAATCGGCGACGAAGTCCGCCAAGGGCAGGTTTTGGGGGTCATTGAATCCACCGAACTCGCCCAAGCCTACGCGAGCATCAGCGACGCGCAACGAATTCGCGATGCCGCAGCGGCATCGGTGCAAGAATCCAAAGCGCAGGTGCAGATTGCGACCGGGAAACTCGCTTCGGCGCGAACCGTGCTTGCCCGCCAGAAGCAATTCGCGGCGGCGGGAGCGTTTAATCAAGCTCCCCTTCAGCAAGCACAAAGCGATCTCAGCGACGCGCAAAGCGAAGTGCTGAGCGCGCAGAAGGAGCAAGCAAGCCACGCGGAGCAAGTGCGTCGGCTTGAGAACCTTTACAAAGAAGGGCTTGTTTCAAAATCCGAAATAGAAGCGGCTCGACTTGAGCTTCAGCAGGACGATATCCGACTGAATCGCGCTAAATCCAAGGTGGATATCAGCAAAGCGATTTATGACCGAGAGAAGAACATCGCGCAACGTGGTCTCGCAAACTCGCGCGAAGTCCAGACTGCGGAAGCCGAAGTCCGCAGTTCGCAACTGGAAAGAGATCGCGCCCTGACTTCGCTCCGCTCATCAGAGTCCGCGCTCGCGAACGCAAGCCGCGCGATTGGTAGCGCGCAAGCTACCTACCGAACCTTTTCAGGAGGTGCTGGGGCACGCGGAGGGCGAGTGAACCTACAAAGGATGCCAGCAAGATTCAAAAAGGTGGACTCGTGACAATCACAGTTTCGGGGCTTCCCGGCGAGGAGTTTGAAGGAGTGGTCCAGATTATCGGGGGTCGAATCGATCCGAAGACAAGGGCAGTTCCGATGGAATGTCTTGTTACCGGTGCAAACGGTCGTCTCAAGCCGGACATGTTCGCAACTGTTCATCTTGGCATCGGCGACACAAAAGAACAACTCGTGACGAAGCAATCCGCGCTCATTCGGGAGGGTGACAGAACCATTGTTTATGTCAAGGATGACCACGGATACGAAGAAAGGGAGGTCGAACTCGGGCCGCGCGATGGCGAGTTCGTAGGAATTCTCAAAGGCTTGAAAGAAGGCGATATGGTTGCCACAAAGGGCGCATTTGTTCTTTCGAGCGAAGAGAAGAAGGCGGGAATGCAGGGGCACGACCACTAAATGATCAACCGAATATTACACTTTAGCCTCACCCAGAGGTTTCTGATCATCGTCGGACTCGTGTTTATTGTCGGCTACGGAGTGTTTTCGTGGCGGCGCCTCAACCTCGACGCAGTTCCTGACATCACAACCAACCAAGTCCAGATATTTACGGAGACTGGCGGGATGAGTCCCGAGGAAATTGAGCGGCTCGTTACGTTTCCGGTCGAGACCGCAATGGGCGGAATTCCTGGCACCACAGAAGTTCGGAGTCTGACTCAGTACGGACTTTCCATCGTCACGGTCACCTTTCGCGACGATGTAGATACGTACTTCGCGCGAAGCCTTGTGAACGAGCGATTGAACAATGCCAAGGAGAGTCTTCCCGACGGAGTTTCCGCTCCGACCCTTGGCCCGGTAACAACCGGTTTAGGAGAGGTCTACATGTACGATGTGGACTCCAGTACTCGCTCAATGATGGAACTTCGCGCGTTCCAAGATTGGGTTATCTCGCCCCAACTTAGGTCGGTTCCAGGAGTTGCGGAAGTCAACTCGATGGACGGGAGCGAAAAGCAGTATCAAGTCGTCGTGAACCCACGCGCTTTGCTTGCGCGAGGGCTCGCGGTGGATGAGGTCGTCACGGCTCTGCAAAAGAACAATGAGAACGCCGGTGGCGGACTGATTGAGCAGAATGGAGAGCGGGTTCTGATTCGCAGCATTGGCATGGCGACCAGCGCAGAGGATATCGGCAAGATCGTACTGAAGTCGGAAGGCGGGGTTCCCGTTCTGGTACGAGATGTAGCAACAATCCGCCTCGGAACTCCGGTGCTGACCGGAATCAGCACGCGAGACGGCAAGCCGTCTCTTATCGTGGTCGTGATGATGCTCAAAGGCGCGAACGGACAAACCGTCGCGAACGCCATTCACGCCAAGATGAATGAGATTAAGGCCCAGGTTCCCCCCGACATCAAAGTCGAAACGGTCTATAACCGCGCCGAACTTGTGGACGGCGTTCTCGGCACGGTCGAAAAGAGCTTGCTCGAAGGTGCCGCACTGGTTGTTGTCGTGCTCGTGCTGCTGCTTGGCAACGTTAGAGGAGCGTTGATTGTGGCCGTCGCGATTCCGCTCTCCATGATTTGTGCGATTATCGGCATGAACCGATTCGGCATTTCGGGAAATCTCATGAGTCTCGGCGCGATTGACTTTGGACTTGTCGTGGATGGCGCTGTCGTCATGATCGAAAACGCGGTCCGCAGACTCGCGGAGGCGCGAGAGCATAAAGGCACTACCCTGGATCGCCACGAGGTGAGGCACAGCGTCTGGGAGTCTTGTCGCGAAGTGGCGATGCCGACCGCTTTTGCGGTTGCGATTATCACCGTTGTTTATCTCCCCATCTTTGCCCTCGAAGGTACGGAAGGCAAGATGTTTAAGCCCATGGCGTTCACCGTCGTGTTCGCGCTCATCGGGGCACTTGCCCTGACTCTGACTATGGTGCCGGTTTTCGCGAGTATGTTCCTTTCGGGCGATACAAAAGAGGGCAAGAACCTGGTCATGGGTTTCTTTGCTCGTCTCTACAAGCCTGTCTTGGATTTCTCTTTGCGGCGTCGTGCGATTGTTGTGGGTGGCGCTCTGGGTCTGCTTGTCGTCGCGGGAGTGGTTTTCAAGAGGCTTGGCGCTGAGTTCATTCCTGAACTTGATGAAGGATCTGTCGTTGTTCAACCGATTCGAATGAGAACGGTTGATGCCGCCGAAACCATCAAGCTCGCCACCGCGGTTGAGAAGAAGATGCTGGAGATTCCCGAAGTCTTCACGATGTTCTCTCGAAGTGGAACGCCGGATGTCGCCACCGACCCTATGCCGCTCAGCCTTACGGACGGGTTTGTCATGTTCAAGCCCAAGTCTGAGTGGCGGAAGGGAATGACCAAACAAAAACTGTTTGAAGAAATTCAAGCCAAAGCAAACGAAGTTCCGGGGCAGGGTTACACCTACACCCAGCCGATCAAGATGCGCTTCTCCGAACTTGTCGCAGGAGTCAAAGCTGACGTTGGGATCAAGGTTTTCGGCGAAGACCTCGCCGAACTCAAAACCCAAGCCGACGCGATTGCGGCGGTGATGCAGACTCTTCCCGGCGCAAAGGATGTGGAGGTCGAGCAAGTGGACAATGTGCCGGTACTCCAAATCGACATTGATCGCGAGGCCATCTCGCGCTTGGGTGTGAACGTGAGCGATATACAAGAGCTCATCAAAGTCGCGCTCGGTGGCGAGGCGGTAGGGCAGATTATCGAGGGTGACCGGCGATTTGCGCTCACGGTAACCATGCCCGATGAGATTCGCAATGACCCTGAAGCGATCAAGAATCTGCTCATCGAAACCCCGAACGGCGGCGGGGTGCCGCTCAGCTCGGTAGCGCACATTGACAACGTTCCCGCGCCTGCGCAGATTTCGCGCGAAATGGGCAAGCGGCGCGTGGTCGTGCAACTCAACGTGCGCGGAACCGATCTGGGCAGCTTTGTCATGGCCGCGCAAAAGGCGATCAAGGAGAAAGTGAAGCTCAAGGAAGGCTACTACATCACTTGGGGCGGGCAGTTTGAGAACCTGCAACAAGCCTCGGCAAGACTCACCCTGGTGGTACCAGTCGCGCTCGGTCTGATCTTCATTCTGCTCTTCACGACCTTCGGCTCGCTCAAGCAGGCGGTGCTGATCTTCACCGGCGTCCCCCTCGCGATCACGGGTGGAATCTTCGCTCTCGCCGCGCGCGGTTTGCCTTTCAGCATCACGGCAGGAATCGGGTTTATCGCCCTCTCCGGCGTGGCTGTGCTGAACGGCGTCGTCATGGTTTCGGCGATCAATCAGCTCCGCGAAGCAGGGAAGCTCACCGTGCTGGAAGCCGTCCGCGAAGGAGCGATCCAGCGTCTGCGTCCTGTCCTCATGACCGCGCTTGTCGCCGCTCTCGGGTTCGTTCCGATGGCGCTGAACACGGGTCTCGGCGCCGAAGTCCAACGTCCGCTCGCGACGGTAGTCATCGGCGGAATCGTCTCGGCAACGCTCCTGACCCTGGTCGTGTTGCCGATTCTGTATGTTTGGTTCGAGCGGGACGGTGTCGTCGTGGATGATCTCAAAGAGGAGCGTGCTTGATGGGCAATGCAAACCTCTCCACTACCGCATCTCGCGAATGCGATGTGTGAAGTCGTGGGTTGTGTGGTTATTCTTACTCCATTGGACGAGTCGCCTGATTCGTAGCCGGGGGTTGAGCGGAGCGACACCTCCGGTGGGGGCTTTTTAGCTCCGTACCCCGGAGTGAGTGCCACAAGTTTTGGGCTTGGGGTAGGGAAGTTGGAGAGAAATTTCCCCCCTCAATTCCCTTTGGTCATTGTCCCCCCCTTTCAGGGGCGGGAAAGGGTGTTTGCGCTCAAACTCACCTCGCCCCTGGAAGGGGGATGTCGGTAAGCCTCAGCGAACCGGCTGCAAGTCCCGTACGCGGGGGTGGGGAAATTTGGTTCTCAGGAAGAGAACCTGCGCGGACCGCAGTTCCCTTTCCCCTTATTAGTTGAGAGCACGGGAAAGCGGCCCAACCCCCATATCCGTGTCCTAAAACAAAACAGGTGTACAATGCCATTAACCACAGGGGGTTATGTTATGGGTAAGAGATTAGTTGTTCTCATTCTAGGTTCGACCGTTGCCGCGGTCCTTGGTACGCTTTTGATGGTGAAACTCACCTCTAAAGAACCGGAGCCCGCCAAGCCGCTGGTGGCGGGAGCACTTCCTCGTGGGCAACCTTGGCAACCGAGCATGGCGCCCAAACCGAAGCCCGGCGAATTGAGCGGCACCCCGTTGACCGCCGAGGAGCGCAAGAAGTTGGAGACTTGGTACTTCGGTTCTGGTTGGATACAAGATAAGAGTGGGAACGTGAACGGGGTGAAATGCCGGGTCATGCTCAAAAATCACAACGCTTTTGCCGTCTCAGATGTGAAGGTGCGGATGAAGGTGTACTACAAGAGTGCCCCCGAGCTAAAATACTCCCGCGACGTGGACCTTATTTTCACGCTTGCCACGACCGGACTCTTCACCCAGTGGATTTTGCCGCCGGGCCAAATGAACCGATTCATCGATCTTTGGCTTCCCATCAAGCCCGAAGGCTGGCGGACCGACATGATCGCCGCGGTGGAGGTCATCTCGGGAAATCATGCCTTGCCCGGCAAGGACCTGCACAACTCCAACAGCCTCCTCTGCTTTATGCTGGAGAACTCCACGGAGACCATCCTGAAAAAATTCCAGGAGGACCCCTCGCTCCTGAAGGTCCGCGACCATTGGAAGGCTACGCCCCTGCAATTGGCGATCATGACCGGCAAGGTGGACCTTATCGATCCGCTGATCAAGATGGGCCTTGACCTCAACGTCATCACCGAAACCGGACACAATGCCCTTCACTACGCGACCCTGTCCACACCCGAAATGATCGCAAAGGTCGCCTCGCTGGGAGCCAAGGCGAACCAGCCGGATTTCGAGGTGAATTCCGTTCTCCATCTTGCCGTTTTCATGATGAAGCCGGAGATCATGCCCGCCCTCATCAAGGCGGGTGCCAATATCGAAGATCGCGAATGGAGCGGCGAAACCCCTCTTCTGACCGCGATTCGGCTCGACAGTGAACCCGAAATGCTCGCCCTCCACAAGTTGGGGGCAAAGTCGGTCGGCGTCGTGGACCGAGGTTTTAGAAATGTGTACATCCTGGCCTGCATGTGGAGGAAACGTGAACTGTTCGAACTCATGAAGAAAAACAAGATCGGCGACTTTCGCGAAGTGCCCGAGAACGGCAGCACCGTCGCTCACGCCGCCGCCAACTATGACTTTACGGCGGGGTTGCAGTTCTTGCTGGATAACGGGGTCGACATCAACGTCGCCGATCCTCAAGGAATCACTCCCTATAAGCTCCACAAACAAGATAACCCCAACAACGTGACCTGGCAGCAAACCGAACAATGGTTCAACGATCACGGCATCAAGAGCTAGATTTTGCGTCTAAAAACTCGGATTTAAACTTAAACCGATGAAAGCCGCGAGGTGATAGATGGCGACGGACTCGTGGATTTGACAGACTACACGGTGATCGTGACGAACGTCAATCTCGTCGGGGACAATTAGGATCTGGCATTCGGTGGGTTTGCTTTAACCCTGGAAGGGTTACACAATGCGTAGCCGGGGGTTGAGCGGAGCGACACCCCCGGTGGGGGATTCTTTTCTCCGCACCCCGGAGTGGGTGCCACAATTTTTGGGTTACGGTTAGGGAAGTTGGAGAGAAATTTCCCCCCTCAATTCCCTCCGGTCATTGTCCCCCCATAAAGGGGCGGGAAGTGCGGCTCAATCACCTCGCCCATTTATGGGAAGGTCGGTGAGGAACGAACCGGGAGGGGAAATTTGGTTCTCGGGAACAATCTTTCTCCACGATCTTCTCCCCTTGGGAGAAGCACTGACCGAAGGGAATTGGATGAGGGCCGCTTGCGCGAAACTCTGCTCCACGCGCCCTCACCCCGTTCCTACGTCACGGACCTCTCCCAGAGGGAGAAGAAAAGGGCGTCCGTTAGCCAGAGTTTCAATCTCCCCCCTCAATTCCCTCAAGCAAACCCCAACAATGTCACCTCTCGGCAAACCGCAAATAAAGCGATCTTTGTCAGATATTTTTAAGCTCTGTCAAAAATGCCGGAACTACGCAGCAGTCCTGCGCTTCGATCTCAGCCGCATTCCGAGCCCTGCCACAGCCAAGACGGCGAGGGTCGAAGGCTCCGGCACCGGACCGGTAAAGCTGATATCGTCCAGAGCGAAGTCGTTTCCGTCGCCGGCCGTCACAAGGTCGTAAATATCGAGTGTCGCAGACCCCGTGGTGGCGACCCATGTCCCTTCGATCTTGCCCCAAGAGCCAATGGTCGCGTCGAGCGCTTTGGTATCCACGGTGGTGCCGTTCACCTTCAACCGAATCGTGGCGGGGCTGGTCGAATAGACCGAAGCACCGTAAGCGGTAAAGGTGTAAGTCGCCCCAACGGAAAGACCCGAAACAGTCTGGCTCCAGACTTCCTTACTCGCGTCCCCCGCTCCATTGGCGAGAAACATGAGCCCCAAGCTAGAAGTGTGATCGCCAAAAACAGCCCAAGAAGGGTGGTTATCCACCGGATTATTGTCCACGGTATAGGTGCTCGCGCTCGTCAAACTGCCCATATTTGGGGCAAAGTAGCTATAGTCCGAGCTAAACAAAACATTCTCGCTCTCAAAGGCGCCGTTGGAGACGAAGTCCACGGCGAACGACGAAGAAGCCCAAGCCAAAGCTGATGCAATGATAATTATCCTTTTCATAATTTTCTCCCAACCACCCAGTGGCGGCATCCCGAACAAGCGTATTATACAGGCAATTTTGAAGAAACCATATGTTTCTTAGAAAGAATTTTAATTTTCTGGTACTTTCGGTCTGCAAGTCAACTTCCTATTGCCGCGACTTTCGTGGCGATTTGCGTCCGCCTCGGCGCTGTTGGGAGTTCCCTCCAATGAGTCAACGATCACGGCACAAAATGCTCGATTTTGCGTCCAAAACCCCCAATTTGAACCTAAACCGGGGAAAATAGGGAAGTGGTTCCTGCCAATATCCACGTCGCTGGCGCGAAGAGTCACGTGGATATTCCCGGCGGGTTCGTCGCTCCTGGCAAAATCAACGACGATATTCCCACCAGCGACGACACTCCTCACAAGAGTCACGAGGATATTGCCACCGTCGACGAAGATATTGCCACCGTCAACGAAGATATTGTGAGCGGGCTCTTGAGGATTTTGGGACGGTGGGGTGAGTTTTGCTCGGACTCCCTCGCCCTTCGGCCGCGCCCCCCTCATCCGGGATATCCAACTCCTCTACCACCCACTGGAGATTGCGTAGAGAAGGGCCGAGCCCACAGCCAACGAGCTGATACCGATGACTTTCAGATACTTAAGCGCCGCTGGCACAGCCTTTTTGGCGAATTTCTCATGCCAACGGAACGGAATCACCAGAAGCCCGAATGTCGTTGTCAGCAGCACCCAACCTATGATCGAGAACACCTCAGGAAATCCAGTTTTTGGAGCATACAAGAGAAAACTTGCTCCTGCGATAAAGCGAATCGCCAACTCTAAATAGTGCTTAAAGAGCGTCGTCGCGAAACCAAGGAGAAACTTCTGTGCCAGTGCAGGCGAAAACAGCGCGAAAACTCCCAACCCGATGAAGTAAAGGCCAATGATGGCCAAGACGATCAGGGAGATTGTTTGCAACATCAGAGTTCAGTGCGATCTTACCAGAGTAAATCGCAACCCTTTTGTGCTTTCTGCGCGCTTTGGCTAGGAGCCCGAAGTTGGAATGGAGAGCCTTCTCTTCCCGACAAACCACCACCCCCGGCGGGGCGCGGCGCGGCGTTCGTTCAATCCTCGCTCGAAAACTTGTGCAAAAACAATCGACACAAACGTCGCAGTCTACGAGTAAGCAAGGTTCCGGAACCGCGTCGGCGTCCTCAAGCGCGTCCGCGAGAGGGAACGGATCTGGAAGCCAATCGGGCAGCGCGATGGCTCGATCCACGATGCCGCCGACCCATGCGCTCTTCTACGCACCGGGTCGCAATTGGCTCGCGGGTAAGAGCATCAAGGAGCAGCCTTTGCGGGATCACGGTCAGTACCTTGCGAAGCTTGCCCAAGAAGGGATCCTGATTTTTGCCGGACCTTGGCGCAACGAAAACGGCACCATGGTCTTGATTCGCGTGAAGTCCGACTCAGACGCGCAAGAGGTCATGGAGCAAGACCCGGCCGTGCGCGACGGCGTCTTGATCAGCGAGGCAAAGGCTTGGGAAGTGCTCTACCAAGGCACCGGCCATCCGATGCGCATTAAGCAGTAACCGGGAGCGAGGGCGTTCGGAGAGCTTCCGAGCAAACCCTCCTCACCTGAGTTCGCTACGCTCACACTTCCTCTCCTCCCTCTGGGAAGAGAGGTTTCTTTTTGCGTTCTTGAAATCTGGCGGAAATTGGGTGGAATTGCCCGTTTAGGTTCAATTGGAACCTGAATCTGAAAAAATGGGCAGTGTACGGTGGGAATATCTTCGACGATATCGTCACCGTCAACGAGGATATTGAGAGCGGGTGCGTGGAGATTTGCTTCGGGAGGAAAGAAATCGGGGCGGGTACCCTTTCCGGCGGTTCGGCGAACACTTTTTCTCCCATTTTCTCAACTACTGTCACATTAGTTTAGTTTTTCGCCGATATAATGGTGTACGTATTTGGAGCAATTGTGAAATCCCTTAGAACCTCAGTCGCGATCGTCGCCACCCTCTCCGTTAGCACCTCTGCCTTTGCCGCTTGGAGTGCGACTTTTCTCACCGCTACAACCGGTGCGCCGAGGACGGTTGTGGGGATGGAAGGCTCTGTCGCGGTAGGCACCACTCAGATCGGCAATACCCTCCAAAGTGGCTATTGGTTAAATCCAACCAGCCCGCATGTGGGTGTGAACTCGACTAATATCGAAGGCATCGGCGGTGGCCGCATGGTTGGAATTGGTGGCGCTGGGGTTGCTGGATTCTCTACGATTGCAAACCCATCGTTCACCTCTGTTCATCCCGGGGCTCCCTATACCGCCTCAACCTTGCACGGTGCTTCGGCGAACTCCCAAGTTGGAATTGCCAACATTTCCTCTGCTTTTATTATAAACGCGGCCGTTTGGCGCGGAACTTCGGCGTCCTTTGTGAATCTGAATCCCCCGCAGTCCACTGAGTCCGAAGCCTGGGCTTGCACGGATTCTATCCAGGTCGGACATGTCAGGCTCGGGAGTCGGGCCAATGTTGCCGCCCTGTGGCGGGGAACCGCGGCCTCCTTTGTCGACCTTAGCGGAGGGGTGAGCGCATCCCTCGCATTAGGTGCCCATGGCAATTCGCAGGTCGGGCACCGCAACAGCCGCGCCGCGCTTTGGTCGGGCACCGCCGCTTCGTTCGTGGACTTGAATCCTTCCGACGCGTTATCCTTTCATTCCATTGCTCGTGGAGTATACGATGGTTACCAGGTCGGTTCTATCAATCACCGGCCCAGTGGGCAGCGGCCTCGTGCCGCGTTTTGGGAGGGCACGGCGGCGTCCTATGTAGATCTTCAACAGTTCTTACCGTCCAACTACATTAGTTCAGAGGCGACCTGCATTTCTTCTGATGGGTCGTTTATTTATGTGGGCGGAAATGCCGTAAGAACTGGGTCAAGCGTGCAAGAAGCCGTGGTCTGGAAGATGCCCGTTCCGGTTCCCGAGCCTGCGTCTTTCCTGGTTCTTGGGCTTGGCGCGGCTTTGTTGCGGCGATGCAAGCCTGAACTCCACACGGGCCGTTAACCCCGGCTTAATCATTCGGTTCCGGGGGGTTGCGGGTGGGGATATACTTCGAGGATGCTTCTTGCCGCTGTCGCCTTTTCTCTGCTTCTTCCTCAATCCGCCAACCCCGATTGGACGCCGGAGACGCCGGTTCGGATTCTGCTGAATATCACTCAGGACCCCGCCCGAACGGCGACGGTTACCT
Organism: Armatimonadota bacterium; assembly: GCA_021413725.1. Lineage (GTDB taxonomy): Bacteria > Armatimonadota > Fimbriimonadia > Fimbriimonadales > Fimbriimonadaceae > JAEURQ01. The sequence goes on from JAIOPU010000013.1 coordinate 15,971, forward strand.
GGCGGACGGCGGCGGAGGTCAAGAATCCGGTGGCGCAGATTGCGGTGGCGAGTCCGGATCCTCGTTTTGTTACCGACGCCTTAACCGTTCCGGCGACGGCCACGACGATGGTCGTCGCAAAGAGTAGTCAAGCGAGCTACTACCGCGTGAACTTTGCCGATTTGAAGCCCGGAACGGAGTACTCTTATCGCGTGGGCGACGGCGGGACTTGGAGCGAGTGGGTGCATTTTTCTACCGCGCAAGATAAGCCTGCGCCGTTTAGTTTTATTTACTTTGGCGATGCGCAAAACGAGATCAAGTCTCTTTGGTCGCGCACGATACGCAAAGCGTTCAGAGACCTGCCGTATGCGGCCTTCATGCTGCACGCGGGCGACTTAATCAATAATGCCAATGCGGATAACCAGTGGGGTGAGTGGTTTTACGCCGGAGGCTGGACTCACGCCACAATTCCCACCGTCGCCACGCCGGGAAACCATGAGTATGGTGCTGTGCTCGACGATAAAGGTGCGGCGACCGGTAAGACTCTCTTATCCAGCTTCTGGAATCCGCAATTCGCGATGCCGAGCAACGGAGTTCCTGGTCTTGAGCAGACTTGCTATTACTTCGACTATCAAGGCGCGAGGTTTATCAGTTTGAATTCCAACGAGCGCGTCGAGGAGCAAGCTCCTTGGCTCGATGAAATTCTAGAGGCGAATCCCCACAAGTGGTCTTTCGTCACCTTCCATCACCCGGTCTATTCGACGGCAGGGACGCGCGACAATCCCAAAGTCCGCGCTTCCTGGGGACCTATCTTGCAGAAGCACAATGTCGCCATCGTCATGCAAGGGCATGATCACACCTACGGTCGCGTGAACGTCCCTATCGGCGTTTCGAAGGAAGATGCAAAGACGGGAACGGTCTACACCGTCTCTGTCAGCGGCCCCAAGATGTACCGTCTCGGCGAGGCGAAGAAGTCGATGCAGAGAGTGGCCGAATACACCCAGCTCTATCAATTAGTGCGCGTTTCTCCGGACAAAGTTCGCTACGAGGCTTACACGGTCACGGGCGAACTTTACGACGCCTTTGAGCTACGCAAGAACAAGAATGGCACCAACCGCTTTATTGCCGTGAAGGTGGATTCGAAGCAGAGGCTGGAGCCTGAGGCTCCGGCGAAGAAGTAACCAAGGTCTGAGGGGCTGTTGACAGGTTGCTCATTCAGCTTGCTAGATTCAGCCCTGCTCGCCCCGGAGCGGAGTTCTCTGGCGGTGTTGGGGGTTGGATTGCTATTGGCCTTGCGCTGACGCATTGCCTAAGTTTCTATTGTTGATTTCCCCAGCACTATTACCAGATTCGGCTGGATCGCCGATAACTTGATGTACAATAACTACGTTTTTGTTTACCTGGAGAGGTGTGATATGAAAAAGATTACGTGTATTGTTGCGCTTGCTTGCTCGGCGCTTTCGTTCGGCTCGTTCGATCTTATGTACTTGCCGGATGTTTCAGGGACAAAAGTTCACCGCTTTGATCCTGTGAATCGAGTGTATTTGGGATCCATCTCGACGCCGACGGCCCGTCAGGTTGCCGCGAGTTCTGCCAGTCCTTACATCTTTGTATCCAACGGGATTACCCCACTCGGGTTAGGAGCTTTGTATGAGGGATCAACGGGCAACTACATTAACAGCGGGACGAACGGATATGCGTCACCGTCTTTTTCCGAAACGGGATCGGATGTTTGGGCATTGGGTTCGACAACAACCGTGCGAAAGAACAGTCTCCCGACCCTCAATTCAGCCGGTCAGTTTAGCGTTACTGGATACACCGAAATTTTCGGACTCGCTCCTGTCGGTAACAACGTTGCCGTGGTCGGGGCAGCGACGAATGGGGATATTTTGTTCTCTCTTTACTCCACCACCGGCACTTCGCTGGCGACAAGGGTTATGTCTACAGCCGCGACGGTGGCCGCCAATCCATGCCTTCGAGGAATGGCGCTTTCGGTCGCCCTGGACGGGACCGCCCATCTGGCGTTTGCTAATCGAACGAATACTGGTACCGTGAAGCTCAATAGCATTCTCGTCAACGGGGCGACCTTGGGGTCCAATTTCTCGTTCACGCTCACTGGATTCTCGACCGCTTCAGTCGGAAATGCATCAGTAATGGCAGCCCATAACGGCACATTCTATGTCGCTGGGGCTGATGCGACGACACCCACCTTGACTAGAATTCAGCACTGGAATCTCGCGACGGTTTCGATTACTCTTGCGGACTACACAACAAACAGTCTGAGCGTGCCATCGACCGTTCAATGGAGCGGAGCCACTTTCCTTGCGCCTGAACCAGGTTCGATGGTTGGAATTGGAGTGGGTCTTTTAGTATTGTTGCGCCGAAGGAGGGCTTGAACCGAGGGTGCAGAGATTTTAGATGTTATGGAGAGGAATAGTATGAAGAAAACAGTTTGCTTAATCGCTTTGTCGTTCGCCGGACTTTCGTTCGGCTCTTTTGATTTGATGTATTTGCCTGACGTCACCTATAATAAGATCAACCGCTATGATCCGGTGAATAGGGTTTACCTCGGGAGCTTCGCTTCGCCATCCGCGCAATACATAGCAGCGCACGTGAACAGTCCTTACATTACGGCGAGTGAGACCAATCGAACCACTATCCACGATGCTGTCAGCGGTGATTACGTTAATGGTACGGTTCTCACAACGGACTACGGATCTATGAACGCCGGGGGAGATGTTTTGGGCGCGGTCAATAGTACATTACGTGTATTTTCGACCCCCTCAGGGGGAGTTTTCCAGGCTGGAAGCTCTGGATTCAGTACGAACATTCGTGGAACTGCTTTCGTAGGGTCAAATTATGCCGCGCTCGCCACAGACGCATCGGGCAATATTGCCATCAATGTCGTCTCCCCGAGTTTTGCTTTGCTCAGCTCCACGGTAATCGTCAATGTGGTCGCCACAGCGGGGGGCCTTGGAGCCCTCTCCGGACTTGCAGCCACGACTTCGACGGGAGGAATCACTAACCTGTGGTTCACCTACAGGTCAAATGCCAACGTCGCCACGCTTCAAAGGGTCACCCTGACCGGAACCGCAGTTTCGGGGTCCATCGGACTTTCCATGACCGGATTTTCCACTGCTTCCTTGACCAGCAGCTATGCCGTGATGGCAGGGCACGGAAGCGCCGTGTACGTGGTCGGTCCTGATGCGACCACTCTGACGACTACTCGCAGTCAAAAGTTTGGTGCCTTTGGCACTGTGAATGCGCTCATCAGCGATGGGACCACGAATGCCTTTTCTGTGCCAACCACTGGCGGTTGGTCTGGTGCGAATGTGATTGCCCCGGAGCCGAGTTCTTTGCTTGGGCTGGGGCTCGCCGCGTTGCTTCTGCGCCGACGGCGACGGCAAGTTGACTAAAGTGTATTCTTTTCGGGCAGATATCCCTCTCAAGCTTATAGGATGACTCCGACGACTCGAACTTTCCTCAAATCCTGCGCTTTCACGCTTGTTTGCTTTCCGGGCTTTGCCTTCGCCAAGGTGATTTTTGTCAAGGCCGATGCCACTGGAACGAGCACTGGTTCGAACTGGAGCAACGCTTATCCTTCGCCCCATTCTGCGCTCGCCGAGGCTCTCCCTGGTGACCAAGTTTGGGTTGCGCAGGGAACTTACATCCCTACAACCGCGACCGACCCGGACGCCTCGTTTGAGGTGCCGACAGGAGTTGCGGTTTACGGCGGATTTTCTGGAACCGAGACGCTCTTGAGCCAGAGGAACTGGAACAACGCTCCGACCGTGTTTTCCGGTCCTTTGCCGAACGGAGTGCAGATCATGCGCGTCGCCGACGGGGCGGTCGGAGTGATTATCGACGGGCTGATTGTCAAGAATTCTACGGGCGTTTTTACATTAGGCGGAGGTCTCTACTCGCCCAATAGCATTATCCAAGTTCGAAACTGCACATTCAGAGACAATTCATCTTATCAGGCTGCCGGAACTTGCATTTTGATCGCAAACGGCTCCGCCACGATCACGAATTGCACGTTTGACAACAATTATGCTCGCTTCACCGATGGAGGCGGAATCGCCACCGACGGAAGCGCTGGAGTCTATGTTGAAAAGTGCAAGTTCTTGAATGGCCGAGGCGACTCGTACGCGAGCGGTGGAAACGGCGTCGGTATTGCGATAAAAGGGAGCGGAGTTTCTAGAATCGTGCAATGCGAATTCAGGAATAACGCCGGTTTTCCAGTCTCAGGTTCTCAGTATCCTAGCTATGGCGGCGCGATCTATGCAGAAGTTCCGATTTCGATTGATCGTTGCACATTCGATGGGAATGCCTCGGTGCTCGGCGGCGCGGTTTACTCGTGGAAGGGTTTGACGATCACAAATAGCCTTTTCACGAACAATCAGGGAACGCAATCGGGGGGTGCCGTTGCTGTTTACTACTATAATAACGATCTCTTGAAAATGACCGGTTGCACCATAGTGAATAATACTTCGCACGAGACGGCGGGGGTCTATTTCAACGGAGCAGGAACTTTCTCTACCAATATTTCTGGGTGTATCTTTTGGGGCAACACCGATATTTACGGCAGTGTCAGCCAGAGCCATGTCAAGAAAGCGAACTATTCGTGCGTTCAGAATATGCTGGTCACGCGCCCGGGTGATGACGCCATCGATCCGGCAAAATTCCCCCATTGCATCAGCGGTAATCCGCAATTCGTTTCCTATCCAAGCAATCTGAGGCTGGCCAACACGTCGCCTTGCATTGATGCCGCCGACAAGACCAAGTTCGATCAAACTTTGGTGTTCGATGTGCTGAACCGACCGAGATTTTTCGACATGCCTGCTACGCCGAACACCGGTCTTGGGAGCGGACCCCTTCCCGACATGGGCTGCCATGAAGCTTTTGTCAGGAGCCTAGGAATCGCGATAGAAGTACCGGGACCTTAGAGTTCGAAGACTCTGATTTTTATCATTTGATTGGGCCAGTGTCACATTAGCACTGTTTTTCGACGATCTAATAGGGCAGCCGATTTGTTGCCCGGAAAGAAGCGAGAAACAGATGACTAGTCAAGCCGAGTTAGCAACCGCCCGGAGGGCGCGATGAACAAAGGAAGCCTCTGGGGAAAATCCTTCCCTGTAGTGTTAGGTCTATCGTTGCCCTTTGCGGGCTTTGCGCAGGCGAATCCGCCCGACATGTTCCTTCGCTGGAGTGGCGGCACCGCAATCGCGCCGCCCCAAGGTTTCTCGCTCGGGTCGCCTCTCACTTTGACTTGGGGGCTCCTGCCCGACGGCGTTGGCACAATCAACAGTGATGGTCAGTCGACAAATAATCCAAGCGGGTTGATTCAGCGCTTTGATCAGCGGTTCGGGGCTGGCCCTGGCGGCACTGATCTAACACAGCGGCCGTGGTTCGAGGTGTTTCAGCGTTCATTTGACCGATACGACCAATTGAGCGGGCTCACTCATGTCTATACTCCGGAGGACGATGGGGTTCGCCAGGGCTCTTCCAATGCTGGCGGGATTCAGGGTGTGCGCCCTGACATTCGCATTGGTGCAGTTCCGATGCAGGGCAGCACGTTCGCGTTCAACCACTTCCCGATCTTTGGCGGGGACATGGTTCTCAATACCAATTTCATCTTCAATAGCCCGTCTACCGACAATCGCTTCTTGCGCAATACCATCATGCACGAACATGGCCACGGCATTGGGATGCAGCACATTGAGTCAAACCGCAACCATTTGATGCAACCATTCAGCAACGGAAACGATCCTTTTGATGGTCCGCAACTTCACGATATCATGGTTATCCAAGCCGGGTATGGCGACGTTCACGAGAAATCGAATGCCGGTCTTGGCAACGACGATGCAACGCGAGCTACAGTTCTCGGTTCGGTTTTTGCCGGATCACCCATCTCGATTGGCGATGATGCGCGCGATCTGGATGTTGCTAGTTCCGAGGTGAATTTTGCCAGTATCGACGACGAAACAGACACCGATTTCTTCAAGTTTGATATGGAAGGATTTGGGGCCGTGGATATCACCCTCGAAAGCCTTGGTGGCGGCGGGACATACACCATCGCCGCGCAAGGGCAACCGCGCCTGCCGTTTGATCTCAGCCAGCGGTCGGACTTGAGTTTGACTATGTTCGATGCGACTGGGACGAACATTCTTGGAAGCAGTGCCCTCAGCGGTCTCGGACTGACCGAGTCCCTGCACATGGACCTTGGGGCCGGTTCCTACATGGTCAGAATTACCGGTGCCGACAACATCGATGATCTCCAATTAGATACTCAGTTCTACGGCCTAAGGATCTCGACGAACGCAGTTCCCGAGCCAGCATCCTTACTAGTTCTCGGGTTTGGAGCGGCGGTTATTTTGCGACGACGGAAGTAAAAACCCGATATTTTCTCAGAAACTTGATATAATTTGAGCAGTCCGCTGGGGCTGGAGAGGTTTATGAGAAAGAGTTTATTTGTTTTTGCTTTAGTTGGGGTCGCGCAGTTGAGTCTGGCGTCCTATGAGCTCGCGCTTGTCGCGGACTTTTGGGGAAAGAAAATTGACCGCTATGATCCGGTGAGCGGTGCTTACTTGGGGTCATTCGGCGGAAACTTTCTCGTCAATCCGTCCGATGTTTCAGTGGATCAGACCAACGGTTTGGCCTATGTGGCGGATCAGGGAGATAGTCGTATGTCCGTTTTTAATTACAGCACCGGCGAACTCGTACTGCAAGAAGCGATGCTCGCGGGCATCCCTCCCATTGTCTTGCCCTTCGGCGGCGCCGCTAACCGGGTAATCCATGGAAACACAGGCTTGGTCGCTCAAGATGTTCGGGGCTACTCTGAAGCAATTGCATTTCTCTACAATAATCCCGTCGTGCGTGCGCGTCTCGGAACTGCCGCAAATGATTACGCGCGAAAGGAA
>JAIOPU010000264.1 GCA_021413725.1 Armatimonadota bacterium
CTGCTGACCTCCGTCAGCGATATCGAAACCGAGCGGAAGACAATCAAGGGCAAACTTTATCATGTTCGCTACCCGTTCGCGGATGGTTCCGGGCAGGTTGTGGTTGCAACTACGAGACCCGAAACGATGCTCGGTGACGTTGCCGTCGCCGTTCACCCTTCGGATTCAAGATACACAACTTTGGTGGGCAAGATGATCGCTTTGCCCTTGCAAAATCGTGAGATTCCGCTGATCGCCGATCAGTACCCAGACCCAGAATTCGGTACTGGCGCGGTGAAAATCACCCCCGCGCACGACCCGTTTGACTACGAAGTTGGGCAAAGGCATTCGCTGGACATGCTGGTGATTCTGGACGAGAAAGCCCGAGTTGTCGAGGGCTGTGGAGTCTATTCCGGCTTGGACCGATACGAAGCCCGAAAGCGCATTGTCGCTGATCTCGAAGAGGGTGGCTTCCTAGAAAAGGTCGAGGACCATGAGATCGCTATTGTGGTTTCGGAGCGAAGTGGTGAGGTGGTCGAACCACTTTTATCCGAACAATGGTTCGTAAGCCAAACGACATTGGCGGGTCCGGCACTTGAGCCAGTCGTGGATGGGCGGATTTCGATCACGCCTGCGCGCTACGAGAAGGTTTACACGGACTGGATGGAGAACATCCGGGATTGGTGCATCAGCCGACAGCTTTGGTGGGGGCATCGGATTCCGGTTTACTACACGGAATCTGGTGCAGTGATTGCCGCTTTGAGTCTGCAGCAGGCCCAAGAAAAGGCAGGTTCCGATCCCATTTTGAGGCAAGATGAGGACGTTTTGGACACCTGGTTCTCGAGTGGACTCTGGCCGTTCGCGACTCAGGGTTGGCCGGATGTTGAACCTGAGTTTTATCCTACGTCCATTCTCGTCACCGACCGCAACATTCTCTATCTATGGGTCGCCCGAATGGTAATGATGGGGGTTTATTTCCAAAAGGACATCCCCTTCCACGAAGTCCTGATCCACGCCACGGTGATGACCGAGGATGGAAAGCGAATGAGCAAGAGCCTAGGGACTGGCGTTGACCCGGGTGAAGTAATCGCGAAGATTGGAGCTGATGCCTTGCGCTACACCTTGCTTTCACAGGCAGGCATGAACCAGGAAATTCGCTATTCGGAGCGACGGACAGAGGATGCTCGGAACTTTGCGAACAAAATCTGGAACGCCTCGCGGTTCACGATGATGAATCTGGAAGGCTTTACCGGGGCGAAGCCGGGTGAACTGGATATCATCGACAAATGGCTCCTTAGCCGACTCGCTTCTGTCGAAAAAACCGTGAAGGAGGCTTACGAAGTCTACGACTTCCAAGCTGTCAGCCAAGCACTTTACGGCTTCTTCTGGAATGAGTACTGCGATTGGTATGTGGAAATCAGCAAGCCGCGATTGAACGATCCGGCCCAGAGGGCGACACCGCAGTGGGTGTTGGTTCAAGCGTTGGTCGCGTTTCTCAAAATGATGCACCCCATCATGCCCCACATCACCGAGGAGATTTACTCTCACTTGGAGATTGCGGATAAAGGCGAGTTCTTGATGGGACTCGACTGGCCCGCAATTCCTGATGAGTGGGCCGATGTTCAAGCTGAGAGTACAGTTGAGAGGTGGATTGAAATTATTCGGGCGATTCGTAATCTGCGTGCAGAAATTGGAGTGAAACCAAGCGATTTTCTGGCAGATCTGTTTATTGAGGGAGACCTAGCAGGCGGGGATGCCGTGATATGTTCGCAAGCAAAGGTCACAAAGATCAGTTCTGGAAAGCCGAGTGGTGCATTTGTATCAGTGACCATAGCTGGTCTGGATATCCATATCCCCACGGACGGACTTGTCGACGCAGAGAAAGAGCTTGCGAGACTTGATAAAGACATGGAGAAACTGCAGGCTGAATTGCTCAAGACTCGGACTCTACTTGCGCAACCAAGTTTTGCGGAGAGGGCAAAGCCCGATGTCGTTGAAAAGACCCAAAACAATCTCACAGAGTTAGAGGATAAGCTGGCAAAGACATTGGAACGCAGAAAACTCTACGGTGGATAGGAGTGATTTGCTAGGGGGTCTCTCTTTTGTGGCCCCCAAAGCAAGATCATGAGAAAGTAGAAACCTGCAAGCCAATAGCCCGAAAATTGCTCGATTTGCACAACCGCGCCCGGCCAAGTACTCATCCAGGATGTCGCGGCTTCGATGTAGTTCGCCAAAGTTCCAACCCCAAGAAGAATTAGCGAACCGATTGCGGGGAAAGGCCAAGAAATGGGCCATGCTACCAAAGCCGCGGCTACAATCGGAAGCACCACAAACGCAACCGCCAGGTTCGCAATGGGTGCGATTGTAGAGAACTGGCCGAAAAAGTACGCACTCAGCGGTATCGTGGCAAGGCTGGCTACGCATGACATACGGAGGGTCATCCAGAAGCGGTGCTTGACGGTATCCCAGAGTTGAGGGTGCTCCTCGTTTGAGTACCCACCGAACAGTACCAGACCGAGGAGTGAGATATAGCTTAACTCCAGCCCGATGTCAAGGATGTCGATAGGATTGATGATAACAGCTAAGAGGTAAGCGAGTGATAATGCACTCAACGCATCCGGTTGTCTATCAAATTGATAGGGCAAGAGCATTGCTAAAATTAATACCACGGCTCGGACCGCAGGAGGTCGCCACCCGGCGGCTGCTACATAAAGCAATAGAAGGACGCCGAGAACGAATATCTGAACAAGTCTTGAGATTGGCAAACGGCTCAAAAGCAGCATGATCGCCCAAGCCAGCATCATCACATGCATTCCGGAAGTTGAAATGATATGTATTGTGCCTGTCGCGCGAAGAAAGCCTTTAAGTTCTGGATCGAGTTTAGCGTCGTTGTTAAATGCTAACGCGTCCACGGTTGCCGCCGTGTGAGCAGGCAAAGTACCGGACAGGAACTGAGAGAAGGAGTTGCGGACAGCCTTCCCGACTTTCCAAATACCACTTCCACTCTGAATAAAATCAATCTTCGAAGGTCGGATTTCACCCACAATCCCCTGCCCGAGCAGATTTTCACCGAAAGCGCCGGAAATTGGCATGATCTTGCCTTCAATATGCAGCCGATCCCCAAGGTTAATTTCGGAAGCGAGGTCTGTCTTCAGAAGATACAAATACGATGGTGACCTAACGGTTAGGGAGTCCCCATCTCGAGTTGCATGAGCAGCAGAAACAACGTCAACCTCCCCAAAAAAAGGAGCCGCTAGGACCCTTTCAGTGGGGATTGTGGGCGCCAAAAGCCATCCCAAAACAAAACTACAAAGTGCCCAGTATCGAACATTAGGATACCAAATAAAAACCGCTACAAAAGCAACAAAAATTAGGTTCAAATAAGACAAATGAGCCGCGATTCCAACTGATAAAGATACCGCCGCCACAAGCAGTGGACGGTGCGTAAACTGCTCGATCCAACCCTCAAAAAGGGAACCTCGTCGAGCTCGCCACCGATGACCCATTCTCTCCTCGGAG
>JAIOPU010000244.1 GCA_021413725.1 Armatimonadota bacterium
AGATGGTCTCGCTGACGCCGCACATGCATCTGCGCGGCAAGTCGTTTCGGATCGATCTGATTGATCCGGCAGGGACCCGGCAGTTGTTGCTGGATGTGCCACGCTACGATTTCAACTGGCAGAACTCGTACGTGTTTGAGAAGCCGTTGAAGTTGGCCGCAGGGTCGAGGCTGGAGTGTAATGCCGCCTTCGATAACTCTGCCGGGAATCCGGCGAATCCGGACCCTTCCAAAACGGTTTACTGGGGGGACCAGAGCTGGGAAGAAATGTTGATCGGTTCGTATGAACTGGTAGTGCCTGCGCCGCAGCGAAAGTCGAATTCTGCGGAATCGTTGGAGAAGTCGCCGCGGCAACCTGTCAGGAAGGGCGCGGGATCTGCGGGAAAAGCGCCGACGCTCAAAACGCAGTACGGCGAGCTGCAGATTTTCCCAGTGGATAATCCGTGGAACCAGGATGTCTCACGATTGCCGGTGCATCCCAAGTCGCATCAGTATTTGAAGTCGATTGGGCTGGATCGCCCACTGCATCCGGATTTTGGAACGGTGTGGAATGGAGCTCCGATGGGAATTCCGTATGTAGTCGTTTCGAAAGACCAGAAGAAGGTGCCGGTGGAGTTTGAGTACAAAGACGAAAGCGATATGGGGCCATATCCGATTCCCGCGGATGCTCCAATCGAAGGAGGAATAAAGAGTGATGGGGATCGTCACATTCTCGTAATCGATTTTGACAATCAGAGACTGTACGAAACATTCAGCAGCTATCCGCAGAGAGCGGGCTGGAAAGCGGGTTCGGGTGCCATATTCGATCTGACGTCTAACAAGCTGCGGCCTGCCGGCTGGACGTCGGCGGATGCTGCCGGCTTGCCGATCTTCCCGGGCCTGGTCCGATACGATGAGGCTGTCGAGCAGGGGGAGATTCGCCACGCTCTGCGATTCACCTGCCGGAAAACACAGCGTGGGTACATTTCGCCAGCGACACACTGGGCGAGCAAGTCGAAAGATCGCAACCTGCCGCCGATGGGGTTGCGCGTGCGGCTGCGAGCGGACTTTGACGTCTCCGGTTACCCGAAGAGTGCGCAGACGGTTCTGATCGCGCTCAAGAAATATGGCATGTTTTTAGCAGACAATGGGGGGGACTGGTTTGTGTCGGGAGCCCCGGATCCGAAATGGAATGATGAGCAGATCAATACGCTCAAGAAGGTACGCGGGCGAGATTTCGAGGCATTGCAGACCGGTGAGCTGGTGACGGATTGATGGAGAGACGTTTGAAGACAAATACCCGAATGTCTAATGAAGCATGAATAACGAACGTCTATATCGGATCCGGGCTCTGTCATTGCGATTTCGGAGTTCTTTCGACATTCGTCATTCGTATTTGGACATTCGTCACTCCGGTTAGGCGAATTCCGACGCCAGGCGGTGTAAACTCATGCTCGTTCTCTTACACTCGGGGAAATCCGAGCAATAATTCTGGAAATTCCGCATGTCTGAGTCGAAACCGAAGAGAGCCGAATCTGATTCGTCGTTAATCCGTCTGCAGCGAGTGCTGGCGATGGCGGGGGTCGATTCGCGACGGCATTGCGAGGAGTACATTCTCACGGGACGTGTGACCGTGGATGGTCACACCGTCACTGAACTGGGCTCGCGAGTGGATCCGCATACCCAGGAAGTGAAGCTGGATGGCGAGCGGCTGCGGTTGGAGAAGCCGGTCTACTATCTGCTGAACAAGCCGAAGGGATGTCTCTGCACCAACAACGATCCGGGCGGGCGGCTGCGAGCGGTCGATTTGCTCCCCGGTGAGCGGCATCGGCTGTTCACAGTGGGACGGTTAGACGAGAATAGTACGGGGCTGTTGCTCTGCACGAACGATGGCGAGCTGGCTCATCGGTTGGCTCATCCAAAGTTCCGCGTCACGAAATTGTATTCCGTGCAGGTGGCGGGAGTGCCGACTCGCGAAGCGGTGCAGCAGCTGAAAGAAGGGATGTACTTCGCGGACGGACGATTTAAAGCGGACGATGTGCGGCTGGTGCGGACGCACGGTCAAAGTGCGTATCTCGAAATTGAATTGACTGAAGGGCAGAATCGCGAGATTCGCCGATTGCTGGCTCGAATCGGGCACA
>JAIOPU010000245.1 GCA_021413725.1 Armatimonadota bacterium
GTTGGCTCGGGGTTAAACGACTTTTATTGCCAATTTTCTCCGGAGAATTTCCCGTCATGTCTCATATGGTCAAAAGCGTTGAACGAATCTGGGTTGATCTGCCTCTACGTCCCGTCCCCGCTCGAAATATGGTCCGCGAAATCCCCCACTGGACGATTTTTGAGATCGTCAAGGTGACTCTCGATTCCGGTATCGTGGGGATCGGCGAGACGATGGTCTACTACACCTGGGGAGCCTCGACCACGACCGATGCGGCAATTGCCCAGGTCGTGGGCAAACATCCCGCTGAGAATATGTGGGACGACAACCTGGGAGCCGGTTTGCAGATTGCCTTGTTCGATGCGGCGGGGAAGATCCTGCAGGCACCGGTGCATACAATTCTCGGCAAGCAACACCGCGACCGATGTCACATTGCCTGGTGGGACATCGATCTTCCCGCCGACGACTGGATCAGCGAATGCCAGACGGCGATTGCTCAGGGTTACACGGCCTTCAAGACAAAGGGCCGCCCCTGGTGGGATCTGGTGGAGAACACCCGGAAGCTGTGTGCGACGCTGCCGGCTCATTTCGAAGTCGATATGGATTTCAACGGCTTCGGTGTCGATACGGCTCATTGCACACGGTTGATGAAAGAACTGGAGCAATTCCCGAACATCGTCATGTACGAGTCCCCCCTGCCCCATTCGGATGTGGCCGGCTACAAGTTTCTCCGTCAGCATACGCACGTGCCGATCTCGATTCACACGGCGACTCATTTCGGCGATGCGTCGCTGGAGATGGCGATTCGCGAAGAGATGTGCGACGGGTTCGTCGCATGCGGCGGTGCCTCGCGAGTCATGCGTGAAGTCTTAATGTGCCGCGCATTCAACAAATCGGTCTTCCTGCAGATCGTGGGGACCAAGATCGCTGCCGTCTTCGGCCTGCACTTGGGGGCGGTCCTGGAAAATGCCCGCTGGCCGGCGGTGAATTGCCATCAACTCTACGAGCAGGATTGCATCGTCGAACCGGTCACGGTGAATAACGGGTTGGCACTGGTCCCGGAAGGCCCGGGGCTGGGGATCACGCTCGACGAGGCCGCTATTGAAAAATATCGCATCGACCCGAAACCCAAGCCATTTCCGTATCCCGAACTGTTACTGGCCATTCGCTGGCCGAGCGGATCGACCACCTACTACAACCACGCCGCTCAATACTGGGAAGATTGGCTGGGGAGCAAGCTACCGTTCTTTCCTCGCGGGGTGAACTTGGAACGCATCCACAACGACGGCTCAAAGACCTGGCGCGAAGTATTCGAACGAGCTCAGCGCGGGGCATTCCACGTGGCGCAGCCGGTGCTGTAGCAACTGTAGTGCCTGCGGCCCGCAGGCAACTTTCCTCATAACCCGAGGGTGGCTCAGGTTGCTCGCAACCTGGGTCAACAAGAGGCACTTGTTAGAAGTAGGCTGCAATCGATAGCTGGCTTAACATTTGATTGGTGCTGGGGGACTTGAGCATTGGCCGATGGAACATGCGATGATCGTCGGCAACCGGCGGCAAAGTGATACGCAAAATTGGTCGGCCGAAGTGTGAGTGCAACGTTTGGAAGCATGCTCAGGTTGGCAAACAGGCCTCCTGTGGACCTAGGTTGCAAGCAACCAAGGCCACCCAATCGAGTAAAAACACACAGCCCGCGGGTGACTCAGGTTGCTTGCAACCTGGGTCAACAAGAGGCACTGGTTAAAAGCAGGCTACAGTTGATGGGTGGCTTATTATTCGCTTAGCTTTACCTAACTTGCACAATCCCAGATGGATCGCGCTTTGAGCGTATTCAACCGGCGGCAAAGTTGCACGCAAGATTGGTCGGCCGCAATGTGAGTGCAACGTTTG
>JAIOPU010000267.1 GCA_021413725.1 Armatimonadota bacterium
AGTTGGTTGACGCTTCCGGAGGGCTTGGAGAGAGTGCAGGTGTGCCTGCCATACCCCCTGTTTTTTCCAAGGGGCCCTTGGTGCTTTTTGGTGCTTCAACCACCGCTTTGCGCAAGGGTACGAAGACGTATGGTGAACTGCTTGAAGAGAGTTTTAAAAAATGGCAATGGCCGGTTCAAATCGTCAACGCAGGAGTTCCGGGCAACTCCACCAGCATGGCGCGGAAACGCTTCCAACGTGATGTTTTGGATCAGAATCCTTCCGTGGTGGTGATTAATTTTGGTATCAACGATGCCGCCGTTGACGTCTGGAAAGATCCTCCCGCCTCCGAACCGCGAGTGTCGATTTCTGACTACCGAATGAACCTCGAATTCTTTGTGGACGAGCTTCGGAACCATGGGGCAGAGGTGGTGCTGATGACACCCCAACGGTTGTGCTGGACTCCGAAGCTCCTGCAATTATACGGGAAGCCTCCCTATGTGCCCGGAGATGAGGGGGGACTCAATGTTGTTTTGGAAGAATATGTAAAGACACAGCGAGAGGTGGCACGGGAAAAGAGGGTGCCTCTCGTGGACGTTTATGCGGCTTTTGCCGATGGAGCGGGAGGGTTATTGAAGGATGGCATGCATCCCAATGATAAAGGCCATGCGGTGATGCACCGGCTTCTGTTGGACCAGTGGATTCTCAGCCCGGCAAACCAGTTGAAGCATTAACGACAGCCACGACCTGCATGGCCTCGCAGTCCCATAGATGGTTGGGGCGTGATCCGATTTGCCGCCAAATCCATTTTCCACCGTCCTTGATCCGGTGCTCGCTTTCCATCTAAGCGAGGCAGTCGTCGCTTGATGTCTTTTCGGTCTAGTGACATTCTCACTTGTATGAGCGCTGATCAGAACCGTGTTCAATATTACAGCCGGAAAATGGAAGAAGGCTACCGGTTCATGCAGGAAATGATGCGGTATCCTGTTGCGGAATGCGGCGAACCGCTGGAATCATTAGTCGACGCGGCTGAGGGCCTGGACGTTGAGTTTTCCAGTTCGCAAATTGTTACCGGCATCAACCGGATGTTTCTCTTGCGGCGCGGGCTGATTGCGGATTTCTTGCTAATCGCAAGCGAGATGAATGAGCGCGGCTGGGTTCTGAAGGTTGAAGACGGTTACCGGACGTGCCAGATGCAGAAGTTGCTGTCTCGTAAGCCGGTTGTATTCGATTCGATCCTACAGTGGACGATGCGCGAATTGGACGGCAAGATCCCGGATGTAAAACTGCTGACGCGGCGGGTCGCTTCGATGACCGCGAGTTGTCCAAAAATCGGCACGCACATGTCCGGCAGCGCGATTGATATTTCAGTGTTGCACCGGGATGACCGGACCGAACTCGACCGTGGCGCTCCCTATTTGGCAATGTGCGAACTGACTCCGATGGCATCGCCATTCGTCACTGCAGAAGCTCAGAAAAACCGCACCGAGATTACCGGCCTAATGGCTAAGCATGGTTTCATCGCATACCCGTGGGAATTCTGGCACTACAACAAAGGTGATGCTTACGCGGAGTATCTATTGAAAACTGGCCGGCCCGGCCGGTACGGCGCAATTGATTGGAATG
>JAIOPU010000268.1 GCA_021413725.1 Armatimonadota bacterium
GACGATATTGGCCTGGGCCAGCGAACCCGCAGCCTTAACCTCCCGTTTGAAGCGCAAAATCCGATCATCCCGTTGAACATTCGTGGATCCGCCAGGAATTGACAGTTCTTTGAGCGCAACTCGGCGATTCATCAAAGGATCGTACGCTTCATAAACGATATCGTTTGAGCGGGCGATCTCTCGGATGATTTGGTATTTGCCGAGTGTGGTCGGAGTAGTACTCATCGAAAGGATTACTTTTCCCTATTGCTGACGATGGCAACGACGTTGAAGTTCTTTCTTACGCGAATTTATGCTGCGCGGCGCTGAATGTGATCGAAGTGGGAGACGAAATTGCGGCCCGCGTCCTTGCTCGCGTACAGTGCCTGGTCCGCATCGCGGATCAGATCACTGGGCTGGCTGTGGGAGGCGTTCACCGTAGCCACTCCGAAACTCGCGGTAACCTGACGATTGGCCCATTCGGAGCCCTCAATCGCGGCTCTCACAGCTTCGGCAAATTTTGTTCCAAGTTCAGCATTTGCTCCTGGCATCACGATCACAAACTCCTCGCCGCCATATCGCGCGGCACAAAAAGAATCCGGTACTGCTTGCCGCATCAACTTTGCGACTTGTTTCAAGACAACGTCTCCTGCTGGGTGCCCGAACGAATCATTAAAAACCTTAAATTTATCAACGTCCAGCAAGGCGAGTGAGAGCGGCGTTGAATCAAGCGATGCCTGCTTAAAGTCCTGCTCAAGTCGCTCCTGAAACGCCCGATGATTGAGAAGCCCGGTAAGTCCGTCGGTGGTTGCTAGAGCCGTGAGTTTGCTATTGGCTTGACGCAATTCGTCTTGACTTTCTTTAAGTTCAGTTTCCCGCATCTTGAGCGCGGTTATATCGGCATTGGCGAGAATGACACTTGTAATTTGCCCGTTGACCCCCTTCATGGGAAGCAAATTGACCAGGGCAGTGTAGCTTGAGCCATCTTTCCGCCGCTCCTCAAGTTGGACGCCGTTGATTTCCTGTCCCGCCAAGACCTGCTCCAAGAGAGGTTGAATTGTTGCGCGCTCGGCGTTGGAGTAAATGGTCTCAAAAATAGACTTCATGTAGACTTCGTAAGCGTGAAATCCCGTAAGTTGTTCGCAAGCGGTATTCCACTCGTAGATAATGCCCGCGTGATCGCAAGTAAAACAACCGATGGGGAGACCGGAGAACAGCTGTTCGAAACGACGCGATGCCATATTGGAAAGTAGCAAAGCTGTCTGAGATTCCGACAAAGAGTGCTCCAATTCGATTTGGGTGTCCCGAAGTTGGTGAATGACCTTGTCCAGTCGCGCAAGATTGCCCTTGGTCGTCACAAAGAAAATGAAGATGAGGGAAGCGAAGGCTGCGACTCCCAAAATTCCTGACCACACTCTGAACAGAGTAGTTCTTGTTACGATTTCTCTCCGGATACTGCTGGCGACGGAGTCCAGGCCCTTCCGATAACCCTGGCTTGACCAGACCAGTTTGCCCAGCGATGCTCTGATCAGAGGCTCGTTGCCGGTCGCTTTCGAACTGTTCTTAATTTCGGCAAGGGTATCGGCCATCTGCCGGTAAAACTTGCCGTCGATCTTTTCGATTTGGGCAAACACCGTTCGTGAGGGTGCAGGGACTCCGGACTTGGATTCAAGCCGCATCAGGCCGGATTCGACGTCCTGCCATTTGGAAAACTGCTCCGAAAACTCCTGCTCCAACTTCTGACGCCCTGTCGGCGTGATCGCAATTCCACGCAAAGCAGGTCCCCGTCGAGACTCGGTCAGAGAGATTGCAAGCTTCGTCAGTTGATCAGCGATACCTTGCTGCGTACCAATGGCCTGAATAACCCGATTGTCCTTGTCGGTATGGGTCGTGTACCAGGCGGTGAGTGCTCCACCTCCAAAAATACAGAAGATAAGCAACGCAGTTGTCAGTGCGCTGAGATAGCCGAGGATCTTTGCCGACCTTCGCTCGTCCACATTCTTGCTTACCCCAATCAGTGCCATTTCTAAGTTAATATTCGGCATCAACTGAGGGATCAGTTAGGGTAATTCAACCAATTCTTCAGAAATTCAGTAATATCCGTTTGTAAATGAAAAAACTCGTTACCTTAAGCCTATTTTCGGTACTTTCACTGTCCAGCTATGCTGACGTAACGGTGGTGACAAATTTCACTCTCGGAGATTCGCCGGTTGGGTTAAACAAATTCACATTGCGAGATGACGGGACTTTTACTTCGGTTTCAGATCTTACTATTCCTGGACAATCAGGCAAGAGTACGCTGACAGGTGTCAGTCGCTCGGGCAAACTGGTCAGTGTTCACGCCGACTACACTATTGCGGCGGGCAGTATAACCATGGATTGGAAAGGGACTTCCCTAAAAGTCGTGCCTCCCGGGAAGAAAGATCCGATTACGGTTCCCCTCAAGAACGCACCAGACATATTATTTTCCGTCTATCACCCCCAACTACTGCGCTGGCTCACTCCGCCCAGCGATACCGAGTCTGTCAAAAACATTCAGATATTGCTCTTAGATAATGCCGCCGCCATTCCCTCCGAAATCAAGAATCTGGGCGTAAGA
>JAIOPU010000246.1 GCA_021413725.1 Armatimonadota bacterium
CTTGCTTCCCGGCTATGCGGCGGGATCGGTCCAGGCGATTGTCCACCCCGGAATCTTAAGCAAGGCGTGCGGGAGAAATATGTCGCCATTGACGCTCGCACGGGCGGGCGGGACGCCGTCTATTCGTACCGCGATCCCGGCGGCTACGAGGTGGGGCAGGGCGTTCTCGTCCCGCTAGGTCCACGTTCGGTTTTGGGTTTTGTCGTCAAAAAGCGCGATGTCGCGCCAGAGGATTTTGAGTTCCCTCTGTGGAATCTCAAACCACCGTCTCGACTTATCGATGGGCTGAAACTTCCGGAGCAGGTGATTCGACTTCTTGAATTTATTTCGAAGGAATACCTCTGTTCGATGTCCGCCGCCCTGCTCCCCGCAATTCCGCCGGGGTGCAAGGATCGGCTGGTCACGACCTGGGCCTTGACGGGTATTCAGCCCCCGGTCGGGGAGAAACTTTCGGTCGCGCAACAGGAGGCCTTGCGCGTCATCGTCGCGCAAGGCGGAAAGCTGCTTGAGCGCAAGACTGCCCCGCTTACAGTTGCCGTCAAGCGAACCCTGCGAGTCTTGAAAGAGAAAGGCTACGTCAGCGAAGTTTTGTCGATGTCACTGGTGGCGGATAAGCACAGGCTCGTTGGGCGTTTGCGGCTGACCTCGGACTCAGATCGGGTTGAAGGATTCCTGTCTGGACCAGGGCGAAAGCGTCCCGCCCAGACCCACGTCTTGATGCAGATGCAAGGCTCCGAAAGCACAAGTTTCGAGTCTTCAGAGGTAAAGGCTTTGAGCGGCGCGACCGACCAAACCTTGAGAGCATTGATTCAGGCTGGACTGCTAGAAAAAGTGGACGACGACACCGTCATTCCAAGACCGCCGCCCACCCCGAATCCGCAGCAGATGGAGTGCATCACGGAGATCAACAAGTCCGTGGTTGGGCGGATCGCGGATACTTTTCTCCTTTATGGAGTCACTGGCAGCGGCAAGACCGAGGTCTTTTTACGATGTGCTTCGGAGGCTTTGCGGCAGGGGCGGCAGGTGCTTTATTTGGTGCCAGAAATCAGCTTGACCCCACAGGTTATTGCCAAGCTGAGGGAGCGGTTTGGAAAGTCCGTCGCGATTTTGCACAGCAATATGACCCCCGGGGAGCGGCTTCAGAATTGGGCGCGAGCGGCGAACGGGGAGGCGGCCGTGGTGCTGGGACCTCGCAGTGCGCTATTTGCTCCGCTGGATAATTTGGGCTTGATCATTCTTGATGAGGAGCACGAGTCGAGTTACAAACAAGAGCAAGTGCCCCGCTACCATGCGCGAACAGCCGCCCGGTTTTTGGCGGGCCAGCATCAGTGTCCCGTCGTTCTCGGGTCGGCGACGCCAAGTATTGAGAGTGCCTATGCGGCGGAGCTCGGAGAATACAAATTCTTGCGGATGCCCTATCGGGCGGCGAGTGCACAGCTTCCCACCGTGCATATTGAGGATTTGACGGCTTTGTATGCGACCAAGCGGGTTTCGCTTTTCACGGAGTCGCTGCGCAACTTGATTGTCGAGGCACTTCACCGCGAGGAGCAGGTGATTTTATTCTTGAATCGCCGAGCGTATGCACCGTTCATTATTTGTCGTGAGTGTGGGCATAACTTTATGTGCCCGCATTGCAGCGTTGCGCTATCTTATCATCAGCGGGCAAACTTGCTGAAGTGCCACCACTGCGATTATCAGGAGCGCGCTCCGGACGATTGCCCAGCGTGTGGCGGACTGAAATTGGGCCCATTCGGAACCGGGACCGAGCGTGTCGAGGAGACGGTTCGGGATACTTTCCCTGGTGTTCGAGTCGCTCGACTGGATCGAGACGTGGTTCAGAAAAAGGGCGTTCTTGAGGAAACTTTGGCCCTGTTTCGGACCGGTGAGATCGACATTTTGGTCGGAACCCAGATGGTCGCAAAAGGGCTGGACTTCCCTCACGTGACGGTCGTCGGGGTGATTGCGGCGGACATTTCATTGAATATTCCTGACTTCCGAGCCTCGGAGCGGACTTTTCAGTTGTTGTCGCAGGTTGCAGGGCGCGCCGGACGTGGGACGCGGCCGGGGGAGGTTGTGATTCAGACTCTCAACCCGACCAACGACGCCATCACGAAAGCCCAAAACCACGATTTTCACGGGTACTACGAGCGTGAACTTGCGGTTCGGAAGGACGCGGGTTATCCGCCGTTTTGCAAGTTGGTCAATGTCGTATTCACGGGTCCGAACCTTGCCGACGTGACTTCACTCGCGAATGCGGCGGTGATGGACTTGCGCAAGCTCATTCCGGACGCGGAAATACGCGGTCCAGTCGACTGCCCCTTGGCACGGCTCAAAGATCTGTGGCGAATTCACGCGTTGGTGAAGCTCGATCCGGAGACCCCGACGAGCTTCGTTCAGGAAGCACTAGCCGCTGTAGAAATCCCGAAGGACTGCGGGATTTCAATCGACGTTGACCCTTACAGCATGGCCTAACTTTCGTAGGCCATTGCGGTTGACCGATCGCGGAGTTCAGCGACATTTGCAGAGACCTCTGCTAGTTTTCTCTCCATGCGCGTCACGGCGTCAACCCCCAGCGGCAGGCGGAGGGGAGGATTATCCATGTGGGCAACTCGAATCATCTCGACGGCTGCTTTTTGCGGATCGCCAGCACTTGGGTTCGTTGCAAGATCAGCAATGTACTCAAGGAAACCATCGCAAGTCTCACTGTACTCAGGCATGCGGTTCTCAGCGAGGCGCAGGCTACCTTTCTGGAACTCAGTTCGGAATGCTCCGGGCTCTACGATGCAAACTTTGACGCCGAACTGGGCATTTTCGTAGGCAAGAGACTCGCTAAGGGCCTCAAGAGCAAACTTGGTAGAGGCGTATATACCAGTGGATGGGAAGCTAGCGAATCCAGCTACGCTGGAGATATTCATGATGAGGCCCGACTTCTGCTTTCGGAACACGGGCAAGATGGCACGAAGGACTTTGATGACCCCGAAAACGTTGGTGTCATACTGAGCCTGAATCTGTTCGTCGGTCGCTTCTTCGATCGTACCGATAAGCCCGTACCCGGCGTTGTTTACGACGATGTCGATGCGACCGAACTTATCGAGTCCAGCCTGAACGGCTGCGGTTGACTCTTCGCTCCGCGTGACATCGAGCCGCAGAGCGAGCAGATTCTCTGGATTTTCAGCAACAAAGTCGGAGAGGACTTCGGGTTTGCGGAGAGTGGCAATGACCTTGTCCCCGTTGGCAAGGGCTTGAACGACGAGTTCTCGGCCAAATCCTGAGGATGAACCGGTGATGAACCAAACTTTTTGTGAAGGCATGAGTGAGAGTGTACACCGTGCTTTAATTTTATATTTCTACATTTGTCGAATTATTATGGTATAGTGCATACCGTGGAGCACGAAGAAGTAGCAAAGGCGTTCAAGGCACTCGGAGATCAGACTCGATTGAAGATGTTTGAATACATCTGCGCTTGCGGATGCTGTTCCGAGGGCGAATTGGCGCGAACGCCGACGGTAGGGGAAGTGGCAGAGCAGGTTTTGGGGCAAACCCAAACGAGCTCGACCGCCTCTTTCCACCTGAAGGAACTGCGTCAAGCTGGCCTGATTCACATGGAGAAGCGGGGCAAGTACATTTGTTGCTGTGTCCGACCTGAAGCTCTCCTGCTCGTTCAAAACTTCCTTTCTCGACCCGGTTTGACCGAACTGCAGATCGCGCCAAAGCCGACAGAAAGCCCGACCAGTCAAGGAGATAACACATGAACAAGAAACCCTGCGGATGCCCAGAAGGCTGTTGCGGAACGAACTGCGAATGCGGTTGCGGCGGCTGTTGCTAGTCTAACACTCGGGGAATTTCAGGATTCCCCGAGAATTTCCCAACTATTTGAGACCCCTGAATTACATTTTAATCGTCTACATTATTGAAGCTATGAAAACTATTCACAAAAAAATCGTCGCCTTTAGCATTTGCGGAGTCATGCTGACTTCGGTAGCGATGCCGCAAATCAAACAGATCATCAAAGTTGTCGGTGTGGGTGCTGCTGTCAAGCAATTCAACAAGGACATCAACCGGGCGATCAATAAGCTCGCGAATCGTAGCGATACCGCGGAGCGAATGACCAAGGTCGTTCCAATCCTCACGGTCGGTATCGGTAAATCAAATGCGATCGGTGCCGCCCAAGTCACTGGGCCAAAGAAGCTCGTTGACACCGTTGAAGCAGTTGCCGCGCCTGAGACTGAGCTCTTTGGCAAGGAAATCCGAATCCGCGCAATGATACCGGTTTCCAGTGGAGACCTGGGCAAGGGAATCAAGGCGGTTGATGGAGTCGGTGTCAGCGGAATTGTTGATTTGAAGCTCTAATTGCGGTTTTTTGAGGCGGGGGTTCGTAAATTTACGATCTTTCGCCTCAGTTGTCACGTCATTAAACCGGGTAAGGTTGTATCGTTCGACAAAGGTGTCGATCACGAGCAAGGATGCTCACCCGTGATCATCACATATGTCGCATATTATTGAAAAGTCTTGGCAGCTTGAGCAATTGACTGCCCTAAGTGTCGAACATCCTGATCTTGTGCAAGGTGCGCTGGACCTGCTCTGGCAACACTTTCCCTCACTTCACCGCGAGATAACTATGTCTGCCGTCGCTGACGGTCGGCTTACCGTGGGCGTAGCCGCGGAGTCATTGGTGCTCACCGAGGATGAAGTCATTATTCAATCGGTCGCCTATAAGAACCAGCGACTTCGCAAGAGCCGTTTGGCCCTTGTGGAGTGCGAAGCGGGTCGTGCCGCGCGGTTGCCGGGTTCTTCATTGCCGGTTTGGGAAGTAATTAAGGAATTCCGCAAGCATGGCCCTGCGGCCGTTCTCAAGCGATTCCCAGTTCTGACGCAATTGGAACTCGATGCCGCCATCAGTTTTGCCGAGACTCACTCGGACGAAATTGACCGATACATCCGCGAGTACGAGGAATATCAAGAGTCGAAGACTCGGGCTTCCGTCCCTAATTTGGCGTAATAGCCAGATAGATATTTCTCATGGAAGCCAGGCAAAACGCTTCTTCAGAAATGCGGGGGTCGTTGAGAACCTCGCGAACACAATCAGCAGGAGTGCGCCGACCATGAGCACCGGCGCGAGGAACAAACTCGCCCAACCGTGTCCCGCGTAATAAGCCTGACGGGATACAAGCCAACCGATCGCGGTAAAGACCAGGCCGATCGTGAACATACCCCCCATGTCGCCAAAGAACCTCCGTCGATCCGTAGTCGGCGCAAACTCTCGCAGTGTCATTCGAGTGAGGGGGATAAACTGCAGGAGCATGATTGACACGTTCATCACCGCGATTCCGGCCAGGCCGGCATAAGTGACCGCGGGCAAGGAAACAAGAAGCGTCACCGCGCCATTCCACAGAGTGTAAGGAATGATCTTTTCCGGCTTACCTCCCGCATAAATGATGACCGCGATGGCGGAATAAAAGCACTCGAAAAGCCGATAAATCCCGATGAGAGCCATGATGAAGGGCATCACCGGCGACCAACCTTTCGACAAGATGTAAGGCAGGATTCCATAGCCAAACGAGCACGGAATCATGATCGCGCAGACTCCGATGAGCATCGCGACACGGCAGCAGTCGTTGATGGCATGGGTAAACGCCTCTTCACCCACTTGTTTTGCTCCGACCAACTCCGGGCTGATGATGGTGTAAAGCGGCAGAGCATCATAAGCGGCCTCGGGAACGCGGGCAGAGTTGTAATAGGTTCCGAGCGCGGCCTCGCCAAGATGTTGCTGAATCACGAGCTTGTCGGCACCATTGCCAAACGCTCCAGCGATCTTGTTACTCAGAGCTTTGAAACCGAATATCTTCGCTTCACGAAAAACAGCTTTGTCAAACTTTGGCACGTTGCGGGAAGACGGTTGTCCCCGGCGCTTCCAATAGAGAAAAAGGAATGCTGCCAAGAAGCCGATGATCATTCCGTAAAAATATCCGTGAGGGCGCTTGAGCCATATGACGAGCAAAATGCTGCTGGTGCTACCGACGAAACTGGAAATTGTGTAGCCGATTGAGACTTGCTTGAACTGCTTTCGAGATGCAAACCACTGGGAATATGATGACAAGCAATATTGCAGTGCGACAAAAAGTCCCGCAATTGCGAAAAGAAAGACGAGGCTCTCGCCTGCGGGAACGCGATACTCCTTGAGAGGAAAGAAAAATCCCAAGAGTACGTAAAAAGCGATCATAAACCCCGACGCGACAAGCATGATTCGCTTGTGGGTGTTCCACACAAGGAGGGCTTGCGCCTCGTCGTCCTGAGCCCACGCGGCGGCCATTTGCCGGTTGGTGGATTCAAGCATGCTGCCGTCGAAAAGGGTGGCGAAACGCTGAAGGCTGAGCAATGTCGTACACACGCCGAAAGCCACCCGGCCTAGGACGTTGTTGTAGATGTACAGTCCAAAAAGCTGGATGAACAGGCCCGCGCCCTTCGCAGCGCCCATAAAGATCAGATTTTTAGCGCGGCTCAATTTTTCATCACTTCTCGAAAGACAGACTTAATTTTCGGCTGAATTGGGTTCGGAGAATAGGTTTGCCGTGCGCAAAGTGTTGCTGCGCCTGCGCCCTCACCCCGTTCCTGACGTCACGGACCTCTCCCAGAGGGAGAGGAAAAGTACTATCTTCTCCCTCTGGGAGAAGCAATGACCGAAGGGAATTGGATGAGGGCCGCTTGCGGAAGGCTCTTAGAGCAGTCATTTCAGATAACCCACAATCCTCTCGGCATACCTTCGACTTGCGCCCTGCGAGCGAGAGACCAGAGATTTCCCCGCCTCGCCCATTCGCGCCAAATCGGCGGGATTGTGCCGAAGGCGTTGGATGGTCAAAGCAAGTTCCTGTGCAGTGACTCGAAGTGAGGCTCCGGTTTCTTCGGCCTCGCGAGCAGCACTCTGAAAATTCTCCATGTGCGGGCCGTAAATCGTCGGGACACCGTGGGCGAGGGGTTGGATGAGGTTTTGGCCGCCGTATTCCCCAAAGGAACCGCCTATGATCGCCAGATCAGCGGCAGCATAAATCGATCCCAGTTCGCCATAGGTATCCAGAATCAGTCGGGGACCGGTTTCGCCCTTAGACCGGAGTCTTGAATCAGGGATCAAGGCTTGGACCTCGGGTGCGCGCTCCAGATGACGGGGCGCGAAGATTACGTGCGAATCTTCCGGCAGAGCATCGATGATGATCTTCTCCTCGTCCGTTCCGCGCGTCGACCCCACAACGATACAGAACGCTTCAGCGGGTATGTCGAGTTCCGCACGCCAGTCGGACTTCGACTTATCCACTCCGGACGCGGCTTGGTCGAACTTCGAATTTCCCAGCACTTCAGTTGAATTTGCACCGAGCGCGGTGATCCTTTCCGCATCAGTCGGCCCTTGCATCAAAGCCTGGTCCAGGTTGGTCAGCATGCTTTTATAGAAGAACTTCAGCTTCAGGCTTCGGGGGAAAGAGCGGTCGCTGATTCGACCATTGATCAGCATGGTTGTGGCCCTAAAGCTCTTCGCGAAGTACAGGAAGTTGTACCAAAGCTCCGTCTCCATGATCGCGACAACTTGTGGGCGAACTCTTGAAAAGGCGGCGAGTTGGAATTTGGGAACATCAAGGGGGAAATAAACTAAAGCGTCATATAATCCCACTGAACCTTCGCGGGCGGTTTGATGCCCGCTCGAGGTTGTAACGCTGAGCAGAATTTGGGCTTGGGGAGCGAGGTCGCGGATCGCGGCGAGAATCGGGCGGGCGGCAACTACCTCTCCGACCGAAACCGCGTGAAACCAAATCGTAGGTTTTTTCTTATCCAGCTTGAGTGAAAAATTCCCGCACCGCTCTTGCCAGTTCGGCTTTTCCTTGCGCTTCGCAGTGCGCCAAAACATCCAGGGAACCCAGATAATCGACAAGAACACAAGGAGTAGATTATATATAAAGTACATCAGTGCCGGTCAGTTTTTCAAATGCTTCGAGGTACTTTGCGCGGGTTTTCTCGACCACATCCATGGGTAGTCGCGGTCCCGGCGGGAATTTGTTCCAGTTCACCGATTCGAGATAATCGCGGACGAACTGCTTATCGTAACTCGGTTGAGCGCGGCCTGGTTCCCAAGACTTCATATCCCAGAACCGGGAGCTGTCGGGGGTCAGCGCCTCGTCAATCCAGATCAATTCTTCGCCGTCGAAGCCAAATTCGAATTTTGTATCGGCCAAAATGATGCCCTTTTCTTCCGAGTGCTTCTTCGCAACCGCGTAAATCGCCAGCGTCATTTCGCGCAAGCGGCGGGTGGTCTCGACCCCGACAAGGTCTTCGGTTTGCGCGTAGCTGATGTTGATATCGTGGCCCGAATCGGCCTTCGTTGCCGGAGTGAAAATCGGTTCAGGGAGTTTGGAACCATCAAGCAAACCCTCGGGAAGTTTGAGGCCATGAACGTCGGGGCCGTGCTGGATGTATTCCTTATAGAGAGAACCCGTGATGTAACCCCGCGCAACGCACTCAACCCCAATGGGGACTGTCTTCCTGGCAATGGTCGCTCGTCCGTTCAGGAGTTCTAAATATTCCGCGGGCACTCGTTTGGCGAGTTCAGCTTCGGACGTGCCGCGTACGTGATTGGGGATCAGGCGAGCGAGTCGCTCGAACCAGTACGCGCTCATCTGGTTCAGAATTTTGCCCTTGTCGGGGATGCCGTTTTCCATGATCACGTCGAACGCCGAGATTCGGTCGGTCGAGACAATCAGGTATTCCGAGCCAAGATCGAAAAGCTCGCGTACCTTCCCACTCTTGACGAGATTCAGTTGCGGAAACGGACTGGCATTCAGAAGGATCACACAGTAGTTATACCGAGTCCCTGCCTATCGCAACTGTCCGCCGAGAGCTTTGAGGGCTTCGATAGCTTGATTTCGGAATCCATTCGCGTCTTCGTCGGTGAGGTTAGCGCCCGGTTTTCGAAACTGCATCGCGATCGCTAGACTGTGGTCCCCAGGGTTAATGCCCTTGCCTTCGTACACGTCGAACAGCCATTGGCGTTCAAGGATATCTCCACAGGCTTCATTGATCGCTTTTTCAATACTTTGGTAGGAAACTGTTTTGGGCACCACCACCGCAATGTCTCGCCGGATGGACGGGTTCTTGCTGACTTGGACCAATGGGTGCTCGATGTCGTCTTGAATTGCGAAGACGAGCAGGTCGAGTTCGGCCATAAAAGTCTCATTCGGGAGCCCGAGTTCTTCGGCATAATC
>JAIOPU010000247.1 GCA_021413725.1 Armatimonadota bacterium
AAAGAGTTGCCGTCCAGAATGGATTCGGACCCGGGAATCAGGTTGCCAAACCAAAAATGCGGTGTCCGGTTTCACCCACGTATACCGCTGCGGTGCTCCTGAACCATCAAGATCAAAGCTAACCTGATGGCAGGAATCCAACAATTCGGTCAAGCCCGTCGCCCTTGTTAGCGAGAATATCAACGGTGTAACTCCTCTTCGAGGAAGTTTCTTCATTGCTGCAAGGTGTCTTTCTACACCTTCTTCATAGCGATTATGGTCTGACAGGCGCAAAATGCTCTCGCCCGCCTCAACGCTAATCCACTTTTTCTCATACATATGCACCTTTGCAGTTCCATCCCGCCAATCAACATCTTTTGTTTCCAAATAGCTATTCTCGTAGTGATTCAACGCGCTCTTAAGGTATGTTTTCTTATCCGCTCCGACAGGAGTATTCCCGCACACGCCTCCTGACGCCTCATATGCGCATGCTAAAGTCAGCTGATACAAGCCTGGACGACCACCGCCGAGCTTGGTTGCCACAAGAAGATGACTGATAGCCGAGCGAATGTTTGCCACTGAGGCCCTATCCGTGCGCACCTTTGCATACTTAAAGTCCCACGGACTCGTGAACCCCATAAACTGAAGAAACTGAGTCTCGGTATCCCTGCCGTATATACCGATCACCCGTGGGTCGCGTGCACAAAAAGCCGTGTAGTAGGCGCGCCCCAGCAGGTAGTGGGACTCAGCACTCTTCGGGTCCTTTGCCAGTCTGGCTTTCAGGTTTTTCAACACTCGCTGGGTCGGCATGTCCGTCGGGCTCATCATCTCAGCCCGAGAAATCACAGCTACCGAGAGCAAGAAAATTGAACAAAGAATTCGCATACTTGTGAGACGGATTTGCCGTTCAGCCTGTTTCCATTTTACGGTCCGCTTAGCCTTGCTGAAAAAGGGACAATGAACGTTCCACCCTGATTTGCAACTGGAACTTGAAACTCGATTTTCTGAAGACTCACGTAGTAATTTGAGAGTTGATTTGAATCTAATTCTAGAGTTACTACTATTACTGTGTACTATTGCACTGGAATTACCCCAAAATCGTGTCATATGAAGGTGATTTGAATAGATTCGCTCCTTGGCTATTCGGTAGCAACGGAGGTCGTGGTCAACTTAGTTTTTCGCGAATCCTTTGCGACGCCCTTCGGATCGGGGTTTGTTTTTTCCGCTTACCGGGGGTCTTCGACTCCCCGGTTAACAGCTTTGACCCTCTCAGGGTCATTGGACTCTCTAGCCAAGTGCCATGGGCATAATTACGCAGAAATGCGATTCGTCGTCTTCTGTCGGGCGGAAGATCGCCGGGCGGCTGGCCTCGGTCATCTCGGCCTTCACCGCATCGCAATTCAGCGCGTTAAGGGCCTCCAGAACGTATTTGCCGTTGAAAGCAATCTCAATGTCTCCGTTCTTGGCGACAGCGGCGACTTCTTCCTTGGCCTCGCCCTTATCTTCACTTCGAGCGGAAATCAGAACCTGATCACCGTGACCGCTGAACTTGATTCGGTAGGCATTGTCCTTGGCGAGGATCATTGCTCGGTTGACGTTGTCAATGAGCTCAGTTCGGTCGAGTGTCCAGGTTCGCGTAGTCTCCGCCGGAACGACTCGCTCCCAACTTGGATACTGCCCCATAAGGAGTTGCGACACCACGCGACCATCACCACTATTGACCGCGATTCTGGTCTCATCAAAAGTAATCGTAATCTCAGCCTCGTCGTCGAGTGGCAAGGCCTTGATTGCCTTCAGTGCCTTCTCCGGCACTACCGCCGTAATATCTGAGCCGATTCCCTCCTTGCGCAGTTTCAAAACCGCGAGTCGGTGAGTATCGGTGGCAACCAGAGTCATTAAGTTGCTGTCGTACTTGATCATCACGCCGGTCAAGACCGGGCGCGAGTTATCGTCGGCTACAGCGAAAAGAACGCTGTCCACGGATTTTCGGAATTCGCCCATGTTGAGGCGAAGCTCGGACACCGCAGGTACCTCTGGAATCTCAGGAAAGTCCTCGGCGGGCAAGGCAAGCATACGCCATTCGGACATCGCGGTCCGAATAAACAGCTGCCCATTTTCTTCTTCGAGGCTCACCTTCCCTTCCGGGAGCTTCGAAACGAGGTCGCGCATCAGGCTAGAGCTGACGCAAATAGAACCTGGGTCGTGTACGGTCGCCAGAACGCGCCGCTCTGCCCACATTTCGCTATCGCAACCAAGGAGAGTCAAACTCGACTCTCCGGCTGTGATCCGCAATGTCTGCAGGATCGGCATGGCAGTTCGAACGCTGGAGGCCGATCCGGCCAATACCAACGCGTCCAAAAGGTCTTTACGAGAACATTCCAGCTTCATAGTTAATCTGTCTTAGCCTGTCAATGGCAGCCTGAGTTGCATGTGAGGCGATTCCGGCATGTGGGTTTTGACATCCACACCTTGCCGATACATCCTCATCAAAATTCTTTGGAAAGTGTCATCCGTGAATTCGGGTTCGGGGCTCGATCTGAGAGCCTCTACGGTCGTCTTGAGTGAGAACATTTCATGACTCAACTCGGAATCCGACAAAGCCGCCGTCTCGAGCTCATCCTTAAGCTCGGACGAAAGTTCGTCGCCTGCGTACATATCGATTAGTTTTTTATAAAACTCGTTCTTCATTTGAGTTTCTCCAGTGTTCCGCCTAACTTGTCCCTGAGGGCACGTCGACCTCGATAGAGTCGAGACTTCAATGCTGGGACACTAATCTTGAGGACTTCCGCCGCTTCCTTGGCTGAAACATCTTCAAGATCACAAAGGATCAATGGCTCACGGTACTCCGTTGGGAGGTCCTTGAGCGCCTGTTGGACAGTGATGCGCAACGCCGTCTTGTCTTCCCCGCAGCTGTATTGAGCATCTGCCGGGAGTTCCAAAAGCTTGTGTTGGCGCATCTTATCGATGCAGAGATTACGGGTAATCCTGAATATCCACGTGCGAAAAGCGCCATCCGCGCGCAATTCATTGGCTCGTTTAAGGACCCGTAAGAACGTCTCGGCCGTCGCGTCTTCTGCATCGGAACGATTTCCGAGCATCCGGTACGCGTATCGGAAAATCCTCTCGCCGTACATTTCGTAGATAGCTCCGAGCGCAGCCGGGTCACCCTTGGCAAGCGCAACGAGCCAACGTTTTTCAGCGAGACTATCTTGTGTTTGATCACCCGACATAATGAGACGAACCACACCCCCATAAAGGGCGCGGACTCTAAGTATAACCTGTGAACATTACCGGAAACCGTGGAAACGCCAACTTCGTGCGTTTCCAGCCGAAAAAGGGGGTGGATAAGCGAGCTTTCAGCGGAGCTACAGGGACAAGCCTATGAAAATGGGCAGTCTCTCGAGAGACTGCCCCACTTTGTTTTGCCCCCAACGAAAAGCTACGGCAACGTGCGGCGGCCACCGGTGAGCGCGCGTCCGCCGGAGAGTTTGTAGATTCCGTAGACTACTGCGCCGAGAATCGCTATCGGAAGGATGATGCCCCATATAAAGCCAATCAGCCCGATGGCGACCTTGAATCCTATGAAGGCTAAGACGATGATCCCGATTGTTTTCCAAATATTGTTCATTTTTTTCCCTAAGGTCTTTCATAATACGCTACCAAAGCCTGGAAGTTTGCAGGAATAATCCGAAAGACCTATGCGCCTTAAGAAGTAAACTCTGCAGATGGCAACGCCGATCTTCCATGCGCAATCCACTGCCGAACCGAGCCCGAGACTCTTGGACATCGACGCGAAGCTGGTCGCGGATTGGCTGGTGCGGTTTTTGCAGCACGAATGCAAGGTTCGCCGCAATATCCATAAAGCGGTTCTCGGACTTTCCGGGGGTGTGGATTCGGCGGTGGTCGCTTATCTTTGCGCAAGGGCGTTCGGACCGGAGAACACCTTTGCTTTTCGGATGCCCTACAAGATCAGCTCTCAAGACTCCCTCGACCACGCGCAACTCGTGATTGACGACACGGCGATTGTTTCGACTACGATTCCTATCACCGAGATGGTGGACGGCTATCTCGGGCGCTTGGAAGGCGAGGTCAGTCCGACCCGAATTGGAAACGTCTGCGCCCGGTGCCGAGCGAATATTTTGTTTGATCAATCTGCAGCTCTGGGCGCACTCCCCATCGGAACGGGCAACAAGAGTGAGCGGCTCTTTGGCTACTTCACATGGCATGCCGACGACTCCCCGCCGATCAATCCCTTGGGCGATCTCTTTAAGAGCCAAGTTTGGGCGCTTGCCGACGAGTTGGGCGTGCCGGATGTGATCGTGCGCAAGCCCGCCTCTGCTGACCTGGTGCAAGGCCAGACCGACGAGGGCGATTTTGGGATCACCTATGCCCGCGCTGACTTGATTCTGCACTTCTTGGTTCAAGGTTACGCCAAAGACCGCCTGATTGGGCTTGGCTTCCCCGCTGCCGAAGTCGAGATTGTGTGGCGGCGCGTGGACTCCACCCACTGGAAACGCCACCTCCCCACAATCGCGATGATGAGCGACACCTCGATCAACGACTACTATCTTCGGCCCGTGGACTACTGATGCCGTTTGAGTCTGCTGAAGGCGTTTCGAATATGGCGTTGGATTCGCAACTTCTGGCGAGTGCGGAATGCGGTGAGGCGGGTTTCAGAATCTATCAATGGAACGAGCCTTGCGTCACACTTGGT
>JAIOPU010000248.1 GCA_021413725.1 Armatimonadota bacterium
ACCCGCAAGCTCTTCACTGGGCTCGGAGTTGGGCTTCTGTGGAGGCACTCAGAAAGAGCGAGAAAGTAGATCGCGGCTATACCTATCCTGGATTCCGCACCACCGAAAATGACCCGGCGGAGGTCGTCCGAGACCTAGAGCAACGCGTCGCCCACCCCAAACTCCCGACCGATCTCGCAGCTGTTCACCGCCTTCCGAAAACTCAGCGCATTGCTGCCCTCATTGATGCTTTGGATGAGATTTATGGAAGCCATGGTGAGAGCACAGTTATTTTTGGACTCTACGACGGTTCAATTTCTAAGGCTCTGGAGGCAGAAGGGGAAGAAGCTATCCCAGCCCTACTGGAAGCCCTCAGCACTGAGTTCAGAATTACCCGGAGTGCTAGGTATCAAGCCTATTCTCCGACGCGCTTCGTTCTGCCTGTCCAATCTTTCGAATGGAGAATATTGACTAATTTGTGGCCCTCAGCGCGCGTTTTCACCTATACCCCCGTGCCAGAAAAATGGACTCGCTTGACAGAGGAATGGGCGACGGTAAGTCATCTCACTGAACCTCAGAGGTGGCTACGAATCCTCTCCGACGACTCCGCCGGAGTTGAAAAGTGGCTCGACGCCGCCAGGGTTCTCACGTACAGGCATAACGTCGACACGAAAGGCTGGGGAACGCTGGTCGGGCTCACCGGACCTGAGATCACTGCTCTGATAACCCGCCGAGCTCGGACCATTCTTGATCAGAAGCCCAACTGGGCTACCGGCGATTATAGCCTAGCGAAGCAATCTATTGAAATTGCCCGCAGCCTGTTCCGATGGGATTCTAAGGCAGGCATTCCGATCTTGGTAGAGGCTGCCAGAAAAGCCGTTGACCCTATAACTAACGGAGGAGCTCAATCGGAGGACGCCCGTCGCATCCTGGGATCCGAGTTGAACGAAGTTATTATTGACCTGGCCAAGGCCAATCGTCTCGAAGCCTCCCACATATTCCGACGAATGACCGCCACAATAACCCTGCGCTCTACGTTCGAGGATGGCTGGTTTCTTGCCCTTTGCAATTCGTCTGTCCAACGTGACCTAGAACTTGCTGGGGTTGCCCTCTTTGACCGACTCGCGAAAGCCGCTCCCTACGAGACAAGTCCAAACGGCACAATCGCGTCGCTTATAACCGCTCCACTCCTGCGCGTTCGTTCGTTCCGAGTTTTCCTCGCCGCGCTCCTTAAGAACGATGTCCCCGCAGGACTCGCATGGTGGGAGGCTGATGAACTAGGAAATCCACCTGCAATTAGATTCGAGCAGAGGCACCGTGAACTCTATAACTTTGCTCTCGAAGATGTGACCAGTATTCACATCCCCAAGGGGCAAATTACAATGGTTTCGTTTGGCGACTTCTTCGCCCAAAAGCTATCCCAGGCACCTGGCGCGCCAAATTTCGCCATGGTTTGGTCCGCCGCTGAACGCAGAGCTGGAAAAGAGGCACTCCGCCGCTGGTTGCTCAACGACCTGGACCGATAGGTGCGCAAAAGCGCCATCCCGTTCCAGTAACGAGAACACCAGTTTGCTTATTCTGTGAAAATTCACAGAATAAACCCAGACTGAATTCAGAAAGGGGTTCGATAATACTTGTGTAGGTGCAAAACGGCACCACAAAGGAAAAACATGAATACCATCAAATCCCTCGTTATCGCTTTAGTTTTCGTCCACACCGGCATCTGTGGAGCCGTGATCGCTCAGCATCATTCTCCCGTGCAAGACCACTCAGCGGCGGTTGCGAAACACCTCAATTTAAGCCCAACTCAAGAAAAGCAACTGAAGGAACTACACCTTAAAGCCGAGAAAAGGCTCAAGGCGATAGAGGCCGATTCTAAACTGGACAAGAAGGGCAAGGATTCAGCAAAGGAAAAGCTTCATAAAGAAATGATGGGGCAAGCAAAGAAGTTCTTAACGGCGGACCAGTTACAGCAACTGTCGAGGATGCACGCCAACGGTCAGGCGGAAATGCACTTGCGCGGAATGCTCAAGGAGCTGGGATTGGATGAGGGCCAAAAGGCCGCAGTAGAGGCATTGGTTACCTCCACGAAAGCCCAAATGGAGGCGATTCAAAAGGACAATACTTTGACCGACTCACAAAAGGCGGATCAGGCGAGTGCCTTGCACTCAGCAACAATTCACAAGGTGTACGATCTGTTGAATCCGGAGCAAAAAGCCGCGTTCGCTAAGATGATGCACGGTCCAACTCCAAAATAGGAGATAATTCGGTAGCTTTGAACTTACTGATTGTTGAGGACGATGAAGGCATTGGCCGGTTCATCGTGCAGGCAACTTCAGAGGCGGGGTTTCTACCCCGCCTCGTCGGTGATGGTGCGGAAGCACTTCGGCTCGCCCAAGAATTCCAGTTTGATATGATTCTCTTGGACGTCATGGTCCCTACGGTTAATGGGTTCCAAATCTGTCGAAAGCTCCGCGAAATGAAGGTCAAAGCTCCCATTCTTCTCCTCACTGCGCGGGATCTGCTCGAAGATAAGGTCGAAGGCTTGGACAGCGGTGCCGATGACTATTTGGTCAAGCCATTTCAAGTGGCAGAACTGCTCGCCCGAATGCGCGCACTTCTTCGCCGCGGAACAGGAAGTTCGACGATTGTGGTCGGAGACCTCGAGTTGGATGCGAACCTACATCAGGTCACTCGTGCCGGGGTCCGACTAGAGTTATCCGCAACTGAATACTCCCTTCTCGAATACTTGATGAAGAACGCCGGTCGGGTTCTCACGCGGTCGATGTTGCTCCAGCACGTTTGGCGGTACGACTTTGAGGGTAGCGATAACGTCCTAGATGTGTACATCAGCTATCTTCGCAAAAAGATCGACACAGACCGGGAAAAGTCGTTGATTCGAACCGAGCGCGGCATCGGCTATCGGCTTGGGGGCAACTAAAAATGTTCCGCTCCATGCGCGTTCGCTTGACGCTCTCGTTCGTCGCGCTCCTGGGCTCCTTTGGCTGGATATTATCGCGATCCATTTCGCACACGGAATTGCTCCAGAAGGTTTATGATCACGAAGGACAACAGCATCATATTCGGATGGCGCTCTGGGTGTTTATGGGAATTCTCTTTCCTGCGGTTGCAGTGGGTGCGTGGATCCTGGTTGGTCGCACTTTGCGTCCTCTGCGGGCGTTGAGTCGGCAGGCTTCCGAGAGTTCGACGCAAGATCTTTCGGTTCGGCTCGTTTCTCCTTCCAGCGATTTAGAGATGACGGAACTGGTCGAGACCATCAACCAGCTTTTGGGAAACGTTGAGGCAACGGCTACGGCAAAAGCGCGTTTCTATTTAGCAGCTTCCCACGAGTTGCGAACTCCGCTCCAGGCACTTAGCGGGCACATCGAAACTGCGCTCAGTCAGGATAGGCCGGCGGCGGAGTATCGATCCGCTCTCGCTGAGGCACAGCGACAAGCAGACCGGCTCAACACCCTGACCCACGACATCCTTCTGTTGCATCATCTTCAATCTCAGAAATTGGCCGCCGACGAGTCAGCAGATGTTGCCGCTTCAGTGAAAGTTGCCATTACGGAGTTACAGCCACTGCTCGAGGCCCGACAGCTTAACCTATCCTGCGAAATCCCAGCGGAGCTAATCGTGTCGGGTCGCCAGTCATTTTCGGAATTTGCGGTAAGGAATCTCATTGAGAACGCCATCCGATACGCAACGGCAAATGGCAACGTCAGCATCTTCCTGGATGCATCGAAGCTTGTCGTATATAACGACTGCATCCTTGGTTCTGATGTGGACATGGAATCGTTTTTTGAGCCGTTCGAGTTATCCGATTTAGCCAGAAACAACCCAGGCAGTGGCAATGGACTCGGCCTGGCAATTTGTCGGGCGGCAACTCTGGCCAATGGTTGGAAAGCCAATCTCAGTCGAAACGCCACTGGCGTCGTCGCGACGATCACCTTCGGGAGCGGTATATAATCAGTCCACTTTAGAAAATGCCCAATCTCCACACCCTCGACCTTGGCGCATACCGAGCCAGAATTGGTTTTGTCGGAGAGTTTGAGCCGACACTTGACGTGTTGCACCAACTCGCCCTTCGCCACGCCTGCTCCATACCCTTCGAGAACTTGGACATTCTGCTCGGACGCGGCATC
Source organism: Armatimonadota bacterium (assembly GCA_021413725.1). Lineage (GTDB taxonomy): Bacteria > Armatimonadota > Fimbriimonadia > Fimbriimonadales > Fimbriimonadaceae > JAEURQ01. Next base: position 4,128 of record JAIOPU010000248.1, read on the forward strand.
AGTTTGGATTTGGCCGAACTCGAAAAGAAGCTGATCCATGATCGACGCGGCGGCTATTGCTTTGAACAAAACGGGCTCATGCTCGGAATACTCAGGCAGATCGGATTTCAGGTCACTCCCCTTGCGGGCCGTGTCCGATTGGATCGCACTAGGGATTTCTTACCGCCTCGAACTCACCTTTTTTTGGTCGTTGATTTGGATGGGGTCGAGTGGTTTTTCGACGTTGGCGTTGGGGGTTACTCCCTGACTTCACCCATTCTACGAAACGAACCGCAAGAGCAAACAACCATTCACGAAACGCGACGAATCGTGATTGAAGAGGGAAAATTCTTCCACCAGGCCCGAAGCGGGGACGGATGGATTGACGTTTATGAATTCACGGGCGAGGAGATGCCCGAGATCGATCGCGAGGTCGCCAACTGGTGGACCAGCACCAGCCCGAACGCAAAGTTCAGCCAGAACCTTAATTGCGCCCTTGCTCTTGAAAACGGCGAACGGCTGGGGCTGATGAACGACAGGTTTATCCGCCGTCGGGGAGAGGAGATACTGGACCAGACAACCCTGACTTCAGCAGATCAACTCCTTGATG
>JAIOPU010000280.1 GCA_021413725.1 Armatimonadota bacterium
GGCATTTCTGGCCTTAATTTGCTCATCCACCTTCTTGACTTCGGGCGCATCGGCAAGGTAGATTGCCAGCAATTGAAGTCGCCGAGAAGTAAGTTCCTGCAACTGGCCTTCAAGTTGGAGAATGCGAGAGTCAATCTGCTCACTACTTGACTCAGCGACTCGCTCTGGTAAGGCGGATGCTTTCCCGCTCAGTGAAGACAGCTGAGCTTCGCCAGACTGAATCTGGCGCTTCAAGCTATCCCGAGTGGTTTCAAGTGTGGAGCGCGCGCCAACCAGTTCTCGAAGATTGACATCCAAATCTTGGACACCACTCTCTTCTTTGTACTTGGTTGTGAGGTCTTCTTTGGCCTGGAGATCCTTTTGTGCGCTTGGAATCTGAGACTCAAGGAACGCAACCGCATCGGCAACGGCCTTGGTAGCGGTTTCTTTTCGCTGGTCATTGTAGACGTTTGCTACCTCTAAGGCGATGGCCTTTGCGTCCTTCACGTCATAGGCGCGCACCTTGACGCTTACAACTGCAGCGGCCTCTTCCTGGGTGTTCACTCGAGCTGACTCAATGTTGTACATCTTGTACAGGTCTTGGAAGTCCGCCATTAGTTCACGATTTCGAGTTCGATCGGATACCTTGCTTACCGCGCCAAAGAAAGTGGAAGCGGAGCTGATAATCTGACGCTCGGTTTCTGCACTCTGCGTGCTCGCCTTGTTAAGAATTTTTTCAACTTCAGGAGAGAACGGCGATTGGTTGACCGTTCGGCCCAAGGATTGCTCACCCAGGATCATTTCTAGGTTGGCTTCAAACACACTTCGGGTGAGCTTGGCAAGGATAAATGCGGCCAAAACTCCTAAAATTGTGAAGACGACGGTACGACGGACGTGCTGTTTAAACATGGCGTATCAATAGAGACTATATCTTATATCGGTAGAGACGGGCAAGAACTCCCTATTGGAGCCTGAAAAATCCCTAATTTATTCAACAGGATCGGGGTTCAATACGCTCCGCCTTTTGGGTGAATGATTGCCCAAGGCGTTTTTGCGATGATTTTCAGATCGGTCAGGAACGACATTTCGTCGATGTATTGGTTGTCCAGTTCCATCCACTCTTCGAAAGTGAGGCGGCTTCGGCCCATAACTTGCCAGTAGCAGGTAATCCCTGGCTTTACGGTAAGGCGTCTCAGCGCAAATTCATCGTACTGCTCCACTTCCTTCGCGAGCGGAGGTCGGGGACCGACCATACTCATTTGGCCAACCAACACGGACCAAAGTTGGGGAAGTTCGTCCAAGCTGTACTTTCGGATAAATCGTCCAATCGGGGTGATGCGCGGGTCGTCCTTGATTTTGAAAATGGGGCCGTCCTTCTCGTTCTGACCTTGCAGTTGAGCCAGAAGGTGTTCGGCGTCGGGTCTCATGGACCGAAATTTTACAAAGGGAAACAGATGCCCACATCGCCCAACGCGATTGGATTTGTAAAAGACCGGACCAGGACTGCTTGCCCGCACCAAAATGGCGATCACCACAAACACGGGGAGCAAAAGTAACAAGAGGACGAGAGCGCAGGCTATGTCCAAGACCCGTTTCAGCGGAGCATACGACACATGCCTAGACTCCAAGTCCTTACAACACGCCAGTCGCAAACTTGCTTCACCGACCCCTGATGAGTTCGGTTCTCTTAAAATTCCCTTCACGTCCAATTGCATCGATGGCTTTGCCACGACTGATCCCCTTAAAAAAGCGTTGAAGGCAAGGCCGCCACGTCGCGAACCAAAAGCCTATGCTTCTATTATACAGGGTTTCCGCCGAATTCCTAAGGTTAATTAACGGCATTTAACAAAAAATAATTAGGGTAACTACTCGACTGTGACGGATTTAGCAAGATTACGAGGCTGGTCGATCTCACAACCTCTAGCCACGGCGAAGTAATAAGCAAGTAGTTGCAAGACAATGTTGGACAAAAGCGCATCGAGATACGTCTGCCCGGTTCTTGGAATTTTCAGCGTTGCATCTGCGGCTTTTTCAAGGGACGTATCCTCCTCAGTCGTGATGGCCACAACGTACCCTCCTCGCGCCTGCACCTCTTTGATGTTACTGATGACTTTGTCCCGCAGATGCTCTTCGGTTGCCCCAAAGATGGCGAAAACCCCGTCGGTAATGAGAGCAAGCGGCCCGTGCTTCATCTCACCCGCAGGTATTTCCTGCGTGGGAACATAGGCGATTTCCTTCATTTTCAACGCGCCTTCCAACGAAACGTAGGCGTCGGCACCTCGACCGAGGAAAAAGAAGAGGTTGGCGTCCTTGCAAGTCTGGACCACCGCCTTGACCTGATCTTCAAGCTCAAAAACCCTTTGCGCAATGCCGGGCAAATTCCGCAGGCTCCGCACAACTTGCTCAGAACGGACTCCAGGGGTTTCCTTGATCTGCGCAATATGAAGCACAAGCATGATGAGGGAAAGCACTTGCGCAGTGTAGGCCTTGGTGCTGGCTACTGAGATTTCCGGGCCAGCCTGGGTCAAAATCGTCCGGTCGCACTCTCGGGCGATGCTCGATCCCACGACATTGACGATGCCCAAGGTACGCATTCGTTGCGATTTACAGAGTTTTAGAGCTGCCAGCGAGTCGGCGGTCTCACCCGATTGGGATATAAAAATGCATAAAGACCGGGAACTCAGAATCGGGTCGCCATAGCGGAATTCGCTGGCGTAATAAACGTCAGTTGGGAGTCGCAGCAGTTTCTCAAAAAGATACTTGCCCATCAAACCAGCGTTATACGAAGTCCCGCAGGCAATGATGCTCACACGGTCAATTTCGTTCCAAACGTGCTCACCATAGACATTATCAAGGCGAACCTGCCCCTTTTCGTCGATGCGTCCCGCAAGAACCCGGCTCATCACCTCCGGTTGCTCATGAATCTCCTTGAGCATGAAATGGTCGTATCCACCCTTTTCGGCGGCGGCAATATCCCAGTCGATGTGCATGATCTCGTAGGGGACCTCTTTGCCATTCAGGTCTGTTATCGTGATGCCTTCCGGAGTCAAAATTGCAACTTGGTCGTCATCTAGGATCATCATTTCGCGGGTGTAAGGCAGCAGCGCGGGAATGTCGCTCGCAAGCATATTCTCTCCAACCCCGATGCCAATCACAAGCGGGCTAGCGCTTCGCGCGGCGACAATCTTGCCCGGCTCGCGTTTGGAAATCACGACCATCGAGTAGGCTCCGCGGAATCTTTTCACCGCTTGTCGAACCGCGACTTCGAGACTGACCCCGGTGGCGTATTCTTCGCCGATAATGTGAGCGGCAACTTCAGTATCAGTTTCCGAGAAGAATTGGTGATCGTGGCCATCGTGCGCCAGTTCATCCTTGAGCTCTAGATAATTTTCAATAATGCCGTTGTGGATCAAGGCAATCTGCTCGTACTGATCCATATGCGGATGGGCGTTGAGATCAGTCGGGGCGCCATGGGTCGCCCAACGTGAGTGTGCGATCGCCATGTGCGAGTCGTCAGGGTTTGCGTCCACCACTTCGCCGAGTACGGAAAGTTTGCCGGCGCGCTTCAAAACACTAATGTTTCCTTCTTCTAGGAAGGCGATCCCCGCACTGTCGTATCCTCGATACTCGAGTCGCTTTAACTGGTCGTAAACGACTTCAACCGCCTTTCGCGGCCCAACATAACCTGCAATTCCACACATATCTCTTGCCTCTTGAACAACTTTGAAGCGGGAATGATTCCCCCAACGTCTAGAGAGCAGAGGCAACTCTGCCGAAAATTCTCCCGAGACTACCGCTTCGTTAAGAACCTACATTATGCACCCTATTTTGCGTTTGTTACGTCCGAAACAATGGACAAAGAACCTTCTTGCCCTTGCGGCTTGGGTGTTTACGGCCAGTTACACCAGCGGACCCAAGACAGTTCAGGTGCTTTTGGCGATCCTCTGTCTCTGTCTCGCGAGTTCAGCAACTTATGCTTTGAACGATGTTTTGGACGCTGAAGCCGACCAAAACCACCCCACAAAGAAGAATCGCCCGATAGCCAGCGGAGAAGTGAGTTCAAAGGTTGGCATCTTGATTGCGGTGGGATGTCTGGTGGGAGCTTTTGTCGTAGCTTGGCTGCTGGGTCGGTCTACTGTGTTGGCCCTTGGCTTTTTTCTAGGGATTCATCTGCTCTACAACGCTTTCCTAAAGAAAATTGCCATCGCAGATGTTCTGTTCATCGGCATCGCATTTGTGCAACGCGCGGCGCTGGGAGCCATCGCGATCAATGTAAAGATTTCTGCCTGGTTACTTTTTGTCACCGGGACGCTCGCATTGCTCATCGGTTTCGCGAAACGAAGGCAAGAATTTAGCATCCCGGACATCCAGGAAGCCGAAACTAGAATCGCGCTCAAAGGCTACTCCCAACCTCTGCTGGACTACCTCGTGGTCTTCAGTGCCACCTTGGCGACCCTGTCTTACGGAATCTACGTCATCGAATCGGACACGGCCCGCGCCCACCCAAGTTTGATCCTCACCGCCCCGTTTGTCATCTTCGGAATTCTCCGCTATCTGTCCCTTGTCTTCGGGCGGAACGAAGGTGGCGAACCCGAAAGTTTGATTCTGAAAGACATCCCGCTCTTGGTTACCATTGCTCTCTTTGGCGTTATGTCGGTCGCTTGTCTTAGTGGACTCAGTCTTCCTTTCTTACTTTCTCCGTCAAAATAAGCCCATGAGTTCACCCAAGTTTAGCCGTGCGATTGTCGTGGGGGCTTCGTCGGGAATTGGAGCAGAATTGGTGCGGCAACTTGCTTCCTCGGGGACGGTGGTCGCAGCCTTGGGGCGACGAATGGATCGCCTAGAGGTGCTGGGTTTGGAGTTTCCTGAGTTGATTCACCCTTTTCAACATGACGTAACAGACTTCCGCGCTATCCCCGCCCTATTTCAAGATGTCACCCTCAAGCTCGGCGGATTGGACGCCATATTCTATGTCGCCGGTGTTATGCCAGAAGTGGCTTCTGATGAATTCAACTTCGAGAAAGACCTCGCGATGATCCAGGTGAACGACGCCGGGGCCGTCGCGTGGCTCAACCAAGCCGCGATGCGGTTCGCCGGGGTTGGAGCGGGCACGATTGTGGGCATTTCCAGCGTTGCTGGTGATCGCGGTCGAGCAGGCCAGCCGGTCTACAACGCCAGCAAGGCATTTCTCACAACCTACCTCGAAGCCCTGCGAAACAGGCTCATCGGAGTAACCGTCGTCACCATCAAACCCGGCCCCGTCCAGTCCGAAATGACCGCTCACCTTCCAGGTCACGACGGTTTCATGCCCGCATCGGTCGCCGCAGAACTGATTCTAAGGAAATCAAGCCGGAGTGGCGAGCACTACCTGAAGCTCATGCACCGCCTCATTTTCCTCATCCTCCGCAACATCCCATCCCCGATTTTCCGGAGGCTCAATCTTTGAGTCTGGAACCTGATTCTATCCGGCGAGTAAGCGGATTCGGCGAAGTCCAGTGGGCCGATGGCTATGTATTCCAACCTGAAACGATTGCAGAGATCGCACCGTTATTCGACCTCGCTCGCGCCGAAAAGCGAACGATTTGCTTGCGTGGAGCTGGTCGAAGTTACGGCGATGCCTCGATCGACCCCGAGCAAATCATCCTCGACCTTTGCAATTTGATTCTGGTTCTTCAGTGGGACCCAGAATCGGGTGTCATTACGGTTGAGCCGGGCGTCACCATCCAACAACTCTGGCAGCGCTGCCTGCAGACCGGCTGGTGGCCACCCGTTGTGCCTGGCACGATGCACGTAACACTCGGCGGAGCGCTCGCGATGAATATTCACGGAAAGAACCATTTCCGAGCAGGAAGCCTCGGCCAGCATGTCCTTTCACTAGACCTCCTCACGCCCGACGGAAAGACCCAAACAATTTCTCGCGAGGACGAGCTTTTCAACTCGATCATCGGAGGAGCCGGACTCCTGGGAATCATCACCAAGGTCACACTCCAAATGCATAAGATCACGTCCGGCGAACTCGACGTCACCGCGCTGAAGACTGTGAGTTGGGCAGAGACCCTCGCTTATTTCGACCGAGTAGCGGCCGAAGTGGACTATTTGGTAGGTTGGGTCGACATGTCCAATCCGAAAGGGCATGCCGTAATTCACCATGCGAACTACTCGCCCGAATCGCACCCCGCAAGCATGCAAACCAGCGCCCAAGAACTTCCGCCGAAGATTTTCGGATTTCCGAAAGCCCAGTTATGGCGCATCATGCGCTTTGTGACAAATCCAGTTGCAGTGAAGGTTCTCAATGGGATTAAATTCGCCCTCGCGCCAAAGCAACCTAAAACCTTTCGTCAAAGCCTAGTGGCCTTTTCTTTCTTACTCGACTACGTCCCGAATTGGCAAAAATGCTACCGGACAGGCTTCCTGCAATTCCAGGTCTTTCTCCCCAAAGAGGAAGCCCTGGAAATCTTCCCCCTCATCGCCGAAATGCAGCGTAGTTCCGGCTTCTTCGCCTACCTGGCGGTCCTAAAACGCCATCGCCCCGACCCATTCACCATCACCTGGGCTCTTGATGGCTACTCCCTCGCCATGGACTTCCCCGTTCATCCCGCGTCCAAAGACGCCCTCATCGCCTTCCTCCACGAGGTCACGGACGTCGTCCTCGCCTGCGGAGGCCGGTTCTATCTCGCCAAAGACAGCACCCTCCGCCCCGAGGATATCCAGTCCTACCTCGGCCAAGAAACCATCGACAAGTTCCAGGGACTGAAATCTAAACATGACCCCGAAAACCTACTCCAAACCCAACTCGCCCGTCGAGTGGGGTTGATTTAGCTCGCAGAATCAAGCTCCTTGCGACTTGGTTAAGAATAAACTCCGAAGGTAAAACTAACACTTGTCTGAAGCCGAACTGACGCCCGATAACACCCTGCTGCTGGAAATCCTCGCGGGTCAAAATCCCCTGCCCGAGGACCTGAACGATCTTGTCCGAGAGCTCGCGGGCTTAGTTGACCTGCCCGAGCGATTTGCGAATAACGGAGGTTTTGCATACTTTCTCAAGTACAAAAAGGATAATGACGCAACTCGCCGTGCTCTTAACCGCTGGATTGTGGGCGCATTGACCACCGAGGTTCTAACATCCCAACCGCTCGACTCATCAGTCCTTTCCGCATGTATGCAGCGTATGGTCGGGCATCCTCTGGTTGACCTTTGGCGGCCATTATCCCAGGCGTTTGAATTTGGCAAACTACGCCGTTCCCCAAAGAACCGCAGAGAGGTCGGTTGGCGAGGCTCGTACCAAATCAACCTTGAGTGCGCCTGGTCGCTATTCAAAAACGAGCAAGTCGTCTTCGGCTCCGCCGATCACCTCCGCCGAAGAAGATTCTATCACCGCCTGTCCCCACCCCGCGAATCTGTTGCCCGTGCACGTTGGCAAGCCGCCCATGACTTTCTCGAGGCCGCAGACGAGGCCCGCCTAATCGTAACGTCAGTCGAAGTAACCACAGGTGCCTGTCTCTCCATATCGCTGACTGAGGGATATCGGATAGTCGCCGTTCCCGACTCGGTAAGCGCGTACGAATTTGGCCCCTGGAGCTTTTGGGATATTCGGAAGGACATCCGCTGGTCTGTGCGCCCGGATTGCATTAAGATTGTAAAGAGCACCATTGGAAAGCCCAAAAGGTTGACAGATCAACTTTAGGTTCAAACCGGGTGAACCATCACTCAAGCGCTAAAATCAACTTCCTGCCCGAATAAAACCCCTCTCCGTCCGCCTGAATCAACCCTGGATTCCGAGCGCCCATCCGTTCCCAGAACGGCTCGATGACAGCAAGGGTCGCATCCGTGCCTCGCGTTCCAAAGAGCACTTGCACCGCTACGAAACAAGTGCAGTTCTTAAGGCATTTCTCCACTCGTCGCTTGCCAAGCGACCACCTACTGTCCTCGATAAACTCATGGAACTCACCGATTTCTTCCTCAAACACGTCGGTTCCCGCCTCAAGGATCTCAAAAATCGCGTAGGCTTCTTCACCGTCTTTCAATGTTTCGCCATCAAGCCTTGCCTCGGTCCCTTCGCACATTGCCGAAATGTCCTCCATCCGGGGAGTTGGCCCTGACTCCACGAAATAGCGCATGTAATAGCCCATCGCAATTCCTCCCTACTTCAGCCAGCTCGCAATGTCCCGATGGAACTTCACCCGGCTCTTCTCCTCCAGATAAACCATGTGCCCGGACTCGTAATACTGATAACTCACATTCCCGATCAGCCGCTTGTCCAGGTCCATCTGGTTCACGCCAAACTCCGTCGCCCCGAACGGGGTGGCGAAGTCGTAGTAGCCGCAACAATACATCACCTTCATGAAGGTGTTCTTGGTCATCGCCCGGCGAAGCGCTTCCGAGGTATCCGCAATCCCTTCGCCGAAGTTCCAAGGCGAGGTGAGCCCCTCACCCAAAACGTAGTATTTCAGGTTGGTTTTGTAACCCAGCTCATTCCGCACGTAGTCGTTCCAGCAGGTGGTGAAGACCGGCGTAATCCCGGTGTTGCTCGGGTCGAAGTCGGGGTTGGTGGCGTTGCCGTTGCGGGCGAAGCCGGTGAAGCGGCCGTCAAGCCGTCCGACCAGAAGCCTTTGGTCTCGAAGCAGCTCCGCCCAGAACGAGCCTAAACCGACCTTCCCTTCCGCGCCTTCGACGAATTTCTTGGAAAGCCCCGTGTACTTCACAATCCCAGCCACCATCTCGTCCCGCTCTTTGGTCCCCAAAGCGGTGCCCTGGATAATCCCCGGGATCAGGGTCTTGTTCATGAAGCTCCGAGCCTCGTCCGCGATCACGGAAACATCCTGTTTCTGCATCGCCGGGTTCAGCCGCTTGTGATACCAGGCGGTGCAAGCCATCGTCGGGAAGTTCAGCGCGATGGGAATCGGGTTGCTGGGATCGGGCCG
>JAIOPU010000032.1 GCA_021413725.1 Armatimonadota bacterium
GTCTCTAGAGCCCGTCTGAGAGATCACTCAATGTTAATATTGGGTGATCTCTTGTGTTTTTCCCTTGAATTCCCCCATTTTCTGGCACTTTTACCGGCTAAAGAAATCGCTGGGTCTAGTAAACTTGTGCTCGGTTGTGGGTTACCTCACAATATTTGAGGGAGAAGTCATGAAAAATATCCTAATTTTTAGCGCGATGATCGCGGCAGTAAGTTCAAATGCGTCACTTTACGACGTAAAGTTCCTTGGTACAGGTGCGGGCAAGTCAGTTGGAATCACGATTAACGGTTCGAACAAAACCGTCTTTGCAGGAAAGCTCAATTTCAAGAAGAATCCAAGCGGTCCTAGCTTCCAAACAGTCTGCGCAGACCTCGGCGTCTCAATTTCGGGTGGCGCAGTTTATGGAGTAACTTCATCGTTCTCCAACGTTGGCACGACCGCCGTGAAGAAAGCAGGCAACATCGTTGGTGCTTCTTTCAACAGTGCAAATTCCAACGACGACGCGGCTGCACTTCAACTTGCAGTTTGGGAAGCCTTGTACGATGGAGCTTCCGCACCATCCTTCTCCAGCGGCAACTTCAAGACAAGCGCAAGTTCCTCAGTCAAGACGAAGGCCACTGCTTACTACGCGAAGATTTCTCAAGCGGGCAATGCTCTTTACTTGAAGGCTACGCCGACGGGTTCGGGTCAATCCCAACTCACCGCCGTCCCAGAGCCAGCTGCTCTTGCCAGCCTTGGTTTGGGCCTCGCCCTGATCATTCGACGCAAAGCTCGCAAAGCTTAAGCGCACAAACTAAAGAGAGCCCGACAATTCATAGTCGGGCTCTCTTTTTGTCTCCCTACCCCTCAAGTTTGGTGAGATCGCCAAACTGCTGGAATAGTGCAGCTACGCCACCCGCAAGTCCGAGGCGAGCGGCCCGAGTGGCGGGGTCGTCTGCCATGATCATTGTAGATTCAAAAAAGTCGGAAACCAGGGGTTGCAACGCTTTGAGGGCGGAGATTGTCTCGCCCTGAGCAAGCTGTCGTTCAGCGGCTTTCGCGGCAGTCAGCAAGGCTTCACCTGATGCTGAATCTAGGTCTGCTGCGGTAACCAGCGAGAGGTCACGCACTAGGACGATGCCCTTCTTCTCCGCCGCCGCCGAAATATTGATCGGCCGCAACGCAGTCTGTACCAACGCGGTGTCGGCAGCGAGCATGCTGAGAATCTCAAGCTGAGATCGGAAATTGATTGGCTGGGTCAGGTTCGGTCCCTGTAAAGCGGCTTCTCGAATATCATAACGTACATCCGAGAGCATCGCTAAATAGCGACCCTGGAAGATTTCTCTTAGAGTCGTTGCTGCGGTATCAGAGTCCAAAGTGATTGATTGCGTTTGGTACTGTCCAAGCGCGGAATGCAATAGATGAGCGAAGTCGCCGGTGTAAGGTACGTCGCTCCAAGCAACCTCAATGAGTTGCCCGACCGCGCGCCTGAGACCGACCGGATCGCTTGACCCCGTGGGGGCGATGCCTTGGCCGAGATGTCCCGCAAGTTTATCGATCTGGTCGGCGATGAACAGGGCAGTCCCAAGAACCCGCGCATCATCAGTGAGATGGAATAATCGCGTCAAGTCATACTGGGCAGCGATGGCATCGCAAACGGCGCTTGGGTGCCCCGCCCTCGCTGAGTACTCCGCACCGATAAGACCTTGGAGGGACGCCATTTCACTGACCAATCCCGTGCTCAGGTCGGCTTTCGCGTATGTACCGACCGTTCGCGCTAGGTCGGCGAGGTCCTCACACCCCATTTCGGAAACGACCAATGCGCACAGTGTCGCTAAACGGTCGCCACGGGCTCGGACGGATCCCAGCTTTTCTTGATAGAGCATCCGGTCAGTTTGAGCCAAAAAATCGTCAAAGTCAGTCTTTTTGTCTTCGTCGTAGAAGAACTTCGCATCGTTGAAGCGGGCATTCAGCACCCATTCATTGCCCGCTCGGACGGCATCGTCTTTGCCCGAGTTCCGAATCCAGACGAACTTAGAAGTCAACTTTCCTGCAGCATCGCGAACGGGGAACATTCGTTCATGTTTCGCCATCGCCGTCACCAGCACTGCCTCAGGTAATTCCAGATATTCGGTGGAAAAGTTGCCCTCAATTGCCGTCGGCCATTCGGTGAGGAAGACATTTTCGCTGACAAGGGCTTCAGTTAGGTCGGGAGTGCCGGAGCAAATTGCTACGCTCTGATCTCGAATCATCTTCTCCCGAATCTTCGCATCGGGCTGGACACAGTGTTCGAGGGCCGCAGGCAAGTACTCCTCCAAAGTTGTGGCGGTGAAGGTCTTTCTGCTGTAAAACCGGTGCCCCATGCTGACTAAACCCGCTTCTACTCCTTCTATATCAAACGGGACCACATCCCCGCCAAAAGAGGCGAGTATCCAACGGATGGGTCTCGCAAAACGCATCCGGGCTGAACCCCAGCGCATCGACTTATCGAACGCGAGAGCCCTAACTGACACCGGTAGAATCTCACTCAGCACCTCGAGTGTGGGGCGTCCTGCGATTTTCTTGTCCACCCAAACATAGTCGCCTTCTTTGCGGAGGTCCGTCACTTCCACTCCTTGCCCACGACAGAATCCTAGTAGGGCTGCCGTTGGGGTCTCGGATGCGTCGTATGCGCCCTTGATTCCAGGTCCACGCATCTCCTTGATCGAGTCGGGCTGCTGATCCGCGACCTCTGCGAGGGAGACGATGAGTCGACGGGGAGTACCCAAGACTGTGAGGGCTCCGTGCGAAATCCCGGCATCGCTCAGGCGACGTGTGATCTCCTCTCCCAGTTGGGTGTAAGCACGCTCAACGGCGGCGGCGGGCAGTTCTTCACAGCCTAACGAACGTTATACGAAGGCGGACCCGTTGCGTTGATCTTTTTGCGGCATCTTGGCTGTATCTTTTGTCGCCAGCAGGTCAAGGATCTGATTGACTTTGACCCGTCAAAGGTTATCTTTGTCTCGGCAAGTCCGCCCAAACTTGTTACGCAATTCAAGCATGAACTCGGGTCTCGCCATCGATACATTTGCGATTCGGAAATCGTATTGTACAAGGCTTTTGGATTGGGTAGAGGTGGTTTTGGGCAGATGCTGAATCTTCACACCATCAAAGAAGCGGCCTCCGCTTTCGCTCAGGGAACCCGAACGGCCAAGCCGGTGAGCGACCCGATGCTCTTGGGCGGCGCATTTATCCTCTCTTCGACAGGGGAAGTAAGATGGTCTCACAAGGCGGGAGATGCCGCTGACAACGTTTCTTCCGCTGATCTGGACGCCCAACTGGGGACCTAATGCACACAAAAGTGCGAACTTGTGTAGAATGTAGTTGAACTCGCAGACGCGAGCAACGGACAATTCTAGGAGAAAGCGCATGAAGCACATCACAGTATTATTCGCGTCGGCCTTAGCCGTCGCAGGATTCGCACAGACGAAGTCCCTTATCAACACATCCGGCATGTCATTCCGACTTGGTGGAGTTTATCCGCTCGAGAAGGCGACCCGAAACATTACAGGCAACATGATTGCACTTGGTGCAGACGTTGAAATTCCGACAAGTCTCATGAAAGGATCTGCCTCATTCTTCTCCGTCGATTGGTACGGAAAGAGCGGAAGCGGAGCGAAGGGTAACTTCTTCCCAGTCATGATTAACCAGAGATTCGGCGACGTGGAAGAATCCAAGACTTACAGTTTCCTCGGTGTGGGCGTTGTCTTCATTGACGTCACCAACGCAAAAACAGTGCTTGGAGCACGCGGCGGCTTCGGAACGAGACTCAGTTCACATACGTTTGCTGAGTTGACGTTACTGTTGAGTGGCAACGCAGGCGGCGCAAAGGCTAGCTCGGTTGGCGCATTC
>JAIOPU010000251.1 GCA_021413725.1 Armatimonadota bacterium
CAAGTGGATCCCTTGAACGCCATGTCGTAGGTTCCAGCAGGAATCGTATCCGGAATGACCGCCGTGTAAGCGCCAGCAACGTCAAGGGTAACAGTTCCGCTATAGACAACGTTGGCTCCAGCGTCGCGCAATTCATACGAAACAGCTTTTCCAGTCGTCGGTGGTACCCAATCTTGCAGGACGACTGTTCCAGTGATCTTCGTACCCTTTGGAGTCATCACGATCAAAGGAGCCAGAGTGTCATTTGGCGCTGCGAAGTTTCGGAAGTCATCGCCCGTCCAAGCATCGTCGTCGATTGCATTTCTGAACCAAGCCAACTCTGAAGTACCAGCCTTCTTCGCGACTCCGCCAGCATTTGCAACACTCATGAACGCAGTACAATCTGGATTCTTGGTTGTCATAGTTGAGTCTGTAAAGTATGTGATATCCCACCCCTTCGTATTCGCCGTTGTGCAGTTCAATGCTCCAAGGCCGGTTATTGTGTAAGTATAAATGCCACTCACACCGCTAACGAAAGCAGGAATCGATCCAAGATTTACCGTGTAGGAGTTGGTCACCGTGTTCATCGCGGGTTGACCAGCACCAGCGTTGTCATCATAGAAGCTGTAAAATCGAACTCTGACGAAACAGTTTGATGCCGAAACTGTATTGACGTTCCACACAGGGATTTGCATCGTGTCTAAATTGAACGAAGCTAGACCATTGGGTAATGTGAAATTAAGATCGTCACCCATTGAATTTCGAGGAGAACCTGTAGTTCGAGTGACGCCACCGGCCCCGCTGAAGTCAACGATGTTTTGAGCGTTTGCGGCACCAATCACGGTTCCGGCAAAAAGTGAAGTAAGAATTAGTTTTTTCATAGCAAGAAAATCCCTCCGAGGGAATTACTTATTGTACATCAGTTCTTTTCAGATTCCAAGGCTTTTTTAGCGTTTTTTTAAAAAAACCCATTCTAGTACAAACTTCCTGCATTATGCCCCCGTAGGAATGCCAGTTATTCGCCGATTCCGTTGAAATTTGTGACGAGGATTGTATAGTCGGTTAGGTCAATCGCCCCATCTCCATTCAGGTCCGAATCGCTCGGACTGATGCCAAACTCGTCGGCCACAAGCCAATCAGGACTGGAGGAAAGCATGTTGAAATTCGTGACGAGGTAGGTGTAGTCCGTCAGATCGACGGTGTTGTTTCGATCGACGTCGCCGTTGGGGAGGGTGATGTTTGCGACTCCGTTGCCTCCGGTGGTATTGACATCTGCTCCCGCCTTGAGCCAGTGCGTCACCTTGGCTCGTACGCGGTAGGAACCGCCCGTGGTTGGTCGAGGATCGTTGATGCTGTAGGCACCCGTAGGAGAAATTGGGGCGGAGACTGTGTCGATGACCGTACTGGTCGCCGGATCGTAAATCTCAAAGTCCGCAACTTTTGGCTTCGTCGGCCCGACGAGCGAGGCCAAAGTCAGAGTTCCAGAAATCTTCTTCGCATTCGTATCTACGAACAGACTCACGCACGGCTGGTAAATCCCGCCGCCAGCCGCAGAGCCCATATCCCCGCTATATTGCTCCGCGTAGGGGAAAACTCCGAGCGCGGTTGTGTTGGTGTAGTCCTCGAAAAAGTAGTTGGGCTGGGTGATAGATGGAGAATTCGCAGAGTCGTCTTCCCAGTCGTTTTCGTGAGAGGATGAGGGGTTGGTTCCCGGGAAATACGGTTCACCCGGTGAAGTCATATTGCACAAAATTGGCTGCGCGGATCCTTGCCCAACCGTGAGTTCGGCAAAGTTTCCCGATCCGTCGTCGGTGCCAAAGGCCAAAACGACTCCACCTCCTGCGGAGGTCGGCAGAGGCACCCCACCCGCAACCAACCCGAGATTCGCCTCTACTATAAGTTGTGCCGATGCGACCTGATTGGTCTTGAGAATCATGATTCCTGAGTAAGCGTCCTGAACAGCAGGGCCGTTAGCGCTTGAATCTACATCCACCTTTCGGCAAGAGCTCACCTTGACGATTAAGTTCTGCACGCCGCCCGCCGGTTGCCAAACCATGCCAAGCCGGATTCTCTTGGCGGTTTGTCCGTAGGTTGGGGGGTTTAGATTCATGTCGTTGGCCGACATGAAAATTTTCTTAGTTAGACCCAGGTGGAAGGGCGCGTGAGTCGCGCCATAGACATTGTTAAAGGAGACAAAACTCGTGGGATTCGTACTCATTGAGTCGAATGCCATTTGCCAGGACGGGGCTTCGGTCTGAAACGGGTTGTTGGGAATGGCGATCCACGGTCCTACGCGGTGTCCCTGGGCGTCCATGCGCGCCACAGCATCCGCTTGCACGACAGTGAGGCGAGACAAGTCAATCGGGTGAGCGATGCGAGTCTGGGCTGTACCGAGAGAAATCGCCGAAAACGCAGTGATGAGTAGTAAGGAAAGTCGCATTATATTGCCTCAAAGATTATATGACGCAATAGAAGTACCTCAAGATCGGCACCGGAACAAGGATTTAGGTCTTAACCTAGTAATATTACGGTTAGAATTTGATCTGATACTCGGTACGAACGGACCAGTTCTGAACTTTGAACTCTGTGGCGCGGCTGTTTTGCCAGCTGACATTTCCGAGGAATAGACTCATTGATTGATTCTCTCCGGGTCGCTGATCAAATCGGATGTGATAGCGGTGTGCCGTGCGCATCTTTCCGCCCGCATCGTTGTGCTCCAAGCCGTAATAAAGTTCGATAGGCGACGGATTACTCGCGTTCAGCTTGAGATTCACGCCACCTACGCGGCTCATGTTCTTATTGTTGTCGTCGCGGTACTCGTCGAGAGTCAGACCAAAGTTTGTTTGCTTGCTACCCAACAAATCAATGCGCCACTTTGAACTTCGCGTCGCTCGCGGCAACGAACCCAAGAGCAAGTCTCCACGTGGGTCCTCAGGGTTTGTCTGCAACGTGTGAGTGATCACCCAACTCCTCGATGGCCTTAATTTGAAATCGTAGTTTCGAATCGCAAACGTCTTGTCGTTGGGCATCGTGCGAATCTTATAGAAGAAGTCGGCGCTCAAAAATGTTCGGTCGTTCTTGGCCGTGCCGAATCGAATCGTTCGGTCGATAGCTCGCTCACCTGTAGGCGCGACTTGCGAGAAGTAGTCGTAGCCCAACTGGCTCCCCAAAAGTGAAGTGGATGTCGAGAATCTTCGGTTCTCACGCTGGAACCGCTCATGATCGCGCAAGGTGTCGGCTGAGTAGCGGAATTTGAAGTCCTTCAGGGGGCCGAGAGTGATGCCCTTTGTCAGTCCAAAAGCGACGTTTCCGGTCGCTTGATAGCGAGATCCATCCCAACGCTGATCATTGTAGACGGCAGATTCGACATTAAAGTTTCCGACTTGGCCCGGGCTTACCGAGAACTGAGATGTTGAACCGCCAGCAACCGTGCTGTTGACTTGGCGCTGCATGCCATAGTTCAGTCGTAAGCCGTGCCCAAAGTCATACCAGAAACCGTAGTTTCGCTTCTCTTCATCGGCTTTATCGCCGTCTCGATCCACGTTCGTTTGCGAGACCGAAACTCCGATCTTGTTGCCAATTTCTTTGCTGATCGTATTGGTACGAATGCGCTCGGAGCCACCATCGCCGTATTCGATGTCCGTGCGCTCTGTGCTCAACTGAGTTTTGGGGTCTAGTTTGGCGGAAAGAGCCAGCGTCGTTCGATCGGAATCAGGCATCTTCGCATCCGAGCCATCGAAGTCAATCTTTTCGTGAGCGTAGCTGATCGCGCCAAGATTCTTAATTTCTCGTGCGAAGCTCATCGACTGCACACTATTTCCGAAAATGAGGCCTTCCGGCGAGTCGTTGTGCTTATCGAACTTATAATAGTTAAGCTTGGTGTATCGATCCGGCTGGTAGTCAAAGGCCATCTCTCGCATGCCCTTCGTTTCACCGCTTACTTCGTTCGTTGAGTCGCTACTTTGGAGAGCAAATCTCAAGCCTTTGAGCATGTCCCATTTGAGGCGAAAGTCCTTCTCTTTGAAGCCCTTCATCGCGAGCAAGAGGTCTCTTTCGGGGTCGGCAAGCTGATTAAGGGAGGCAAACTCGGCATCAACGGAGCGGGTATTTGCGGAAAACTCCAGTCCCTTGGATTGAAGCTTAACGTTTGTACGGGTGGCCTCGCCCTCACCTTTGCGTCCCATGCTCATGGAACTTGCGGCAAAGGAAGTGCCTTTTGAAAATTCGTAGTTAATAGAGGAATCTTCGCGGTTCACGCCCGTCAACCCACCCACTCGATTTCTTTCGAATTCCATGAGACGGCTGGCCTCATCAAATCCTTCTCCTAGAGACGATTTGCGATGAGAAATACTCACTTTCGGAGAAGTGAATCGGAAGCTTTGAGCGGATCCTCCGTCCTTTTTTCCACCGAGGTTGAGGACATCTGCGACCAAATTGATGCCTGTTTTCGGAGTCCAGCTCATTCGCTGCAACTCACGGGAAATTCCGGAGCCGTTCGTAAATCCAAACTTTTCCTCAGGCTTAGTCTGGAATTCGCAGGGATCATACATCATGGCGATGGACTTGATGTGCCCATAGATTTCTCCATCTGACATTGATCCGAGTCGGGTATTCCCCGCATCGCTGCTCCGCAACATTCGGGTGAAGTTCCAAGTCTTGCCCGCAATAGAAATATCTTGCGATTCAAAACTCTTTCCATCTGTCGCATCTTCCGCCATGGAAGACTCGCTCACCTTCATCGTGAGCCCATTGTTCTTCAGAGGGCTGTAGTTTAGGGAGAAACTCTCTCGACGAATTCCCTGCTCCCGAGCAAGCTGTCCAGCATCCGCCTCGCGGAGGCCGCCAAATTGATTGAACTTTTGATCGACCTTTTGGTTGGAAAAGTTGAGCTTCGCCCCGGCAAATTCGACATCAACGAGTCGTCGGTAAACGCCATTCAGTGACTTGTCCGAGACCTGCATTTCGTTGAACTTCGCCATGAATCCGGCGGCCTTATATTCGCCGGCGAGTCGCTCTTGAGTGAGCCCAGCTTCCTTGGCGAGTTGCGCCCTATCGGCTTCGGCGAGGTCATTGAATCGCTTAAAGCCTGAGTCCACCTTGGTCCGATCAAATTTCAGACTGAACGCTCCGGCTTGCAAGCCGTAGGACCGCCAGTCAATTCCTTCCGTGCTATCGCCGACAATTTTCTGCGAGGTACTAAATTGAAGCCCGCGTGTGCCAATCTTGTCCACTTGGAAACCCGATCGCTTGAGGCCTTTTTCTTTTCCTAACTGATTGACCTGTTGGTCGGTAAATCCGGCCCCTCTAAATGAGTCGAAGGCGGAAAATTTTGACCCAATGTCTTGGTAATTGGCAGAAATAGACCCGCCTAGGGCATTGTATTTCAGGGCTTGGACCATCGCTTTGGTCTGCCCTTCGTCCACTTTCGTTTTTTGATCCTCGTGATCCAACTGGCTGGAAGTTACAACCTTCTTTTGCTGGCCCAAAACGTAGAAGCCGGCAATATTCATTCCTGGGGCCAAACTGATATTGTTCTTAAGCCCGTAGACGTTACTTGTGGTGACGGTTCCATCGGGCTTGCGGTCCGCAACGCCGAGTCCCATCATAAATTGGTTGCCACCGGCAAAATCGAACGTAAATCCGTGAATACCTAGGCTCTTTGACGACGACCCCCCGGACACTGCCCGAGATGGATCGTGGCGATATGTTGCTCGCAGGGATTGCCCCGCGAGGGTTTTCACCATGAGGTACACCATTCCGGAACCGTAGTCCAAGGTGTATTCAGTTCCCTTCCGCAAGGGACGACCATTAATTTCAATGGTTTCTGAGCCAGGTAAGACACCTGCGTTTCGCAGCGGGACCGACGGATTATTGGGTTCAAGTCGAATCAAATCGACGGAAGTCTTTCCGCCCACGACTACGGTGGATGCGGCATCGGAACCCTTGGTTTCAAGATTCGGAAGGCCCTGAGCATCGGCCCCGGTTGAGATTCCAACCGTGGCCGCACTTGCGAGCACTACCCAAATTCTTTGCATCCTCTTAGTTATTCAGCAATCGTAGATTTTCATCGCCTATTACTGATACTTGTATTGTCGTCGTATTTGCTCCCAACAATAGGGCAAACTCTATAAAATTTGATTATTGGGCCGAAAAGACTTTCGGCCCAATCACAATCACTTGGTTACAGGAACTTCTTCAGCGCCTGAATGAACTGTTGCACGGGTTGATATCCCACCATTTTGCCGATCTCATTACCTTCGGAATCGAGGATTCGGATGTCGGGGATTCCGCCAACGTTGTATCGCTTGGCGATTTCCTGCTCGTGATCAGTATCCACCTTGCAGAGGATCAAGTCTTTCGCGGCTTCCTTGAACTCGGCGGTCGAATAGACATCGTCATCAAGTTTGTGGCACCAGTGGCACCAGTCCGCCATGAAGTCCACGAGGACTTTCTTCTTGGTCGCTTTTGCCAGAGTCAGTGCCTGATCGTAGGTCATCCAGTTTGTTGCAACCAGTTGCGCTTCATCAATTTCTTCCGATCC
>JAIOPU010000252.1 GCA_021413725.1 Armatimonadota bacterium
AATCCAAAAGGAGGCCGAGCTGGCCTTTGACCGGATCGGCGAGCTCAAAGTTTTTGCCCGCTGGCAAGAGGCTCTCAACGCCATGCAGAGCGTGGACCTCATGTTCGTGGACTTGGTCGCCACCCTGGAGGAGCCCCACAAGATCGCCGGATACGAGAAATTCGCCAACGCCAAAATGATCCACGATGTCGCCAAATATGTGAAACTCGTGTTGATTGCAGCGCCCCAGGGTTATGACCTGGACTTCATGGTCGGCTACCCCGATTTCCTCTTCGCGCAACTTCCCCGCCCCGTGACGCACAAAATGTTGCTTCGAATGAGTACTTATGTATAGGCGTGAAAAACCGCAAACTGCCTGACGGCCTCACCGAAAAACTGGGGCAGCTCCCCACCACCCCCGGCTGCTACATCTATCGCGATGAGGCGGGGGGAATTCTTTACATCGGCAAGGCGGTGAACCTGCGCAGCCGAGTGCGAAGCTACTTCCGAGAATCCACTCGCCACGGCACGCGCATCGAGCGGATGGTCCTAAAAATCCACGATTTGGAGTGGATGATGGTGGACACCGAACTCGAAGCCTTGGTTCTAGAGTGCAATCTCATCAAGCGCCATCGCCCACCCTACAACGTGCGGATGCGAGATGACAAGAGCTACCCCTACGTGGTCATCACCGGCGAAAAATTCCCTAGGGTGCTTTTCACGCGAAATCCTCGCCGAGGCTTTGGCAAGTACTTTGGACCCTACACGAGCGCCTGGGCGGTGCGCGATACTCTGCAACTTCTCCACAAAGTCTATCCCCTAATTCCTTGCGGTAAAAGCTGGTCAGGTCGGGAGGAGCAGCGACCCTGCCTTTACTACCACCTCGGCCAATGCCTCGCCCCTTGCGCCGGGCTCGCCGACCCCGAAGAGTACAAAAAAGTCGTGAGCGACGTGGAGAGATTCCTGAACGGCAAGCAAGATGACCTGATTGATCAGCAGAAGTTGGAGATGACCGCCGCCGCCGAGGAGGAGGATTTTGAGCTCGCCGCCAAGATTCGCGACCGCATCGCCGCCATTGAAACCGTCCGCGAACGCCAAAAAGTTCTTTCGAACGACGACATGGATCGCGATGTGATCGCGGTGGTTCGCGACGAGCGTGGTTCGTCGGTCCAGATGCTCTATGTCCGGGGCGGCAAACTGATTGGTCAACGGAATTTTATCCTCGACGGCTCGCAGGAGGCTAGTCCCGGCGAAGCCGTTCAGGAATTCGTCAAGCAGTATTACAGCGAGGCCCCGGAGATTCCGAAAGAAATTCTGCTCCCGGTGGAAATCGAAGAAAAGATGATCGTCCAGCAATGGCTCCGCACCAAGCGCGGCTCGGCGATGACGGTCGAAGTACCCCAGGGCGGCGAGCGGCTGAATTTAGTAGAGATGGCGGCGCGAAGCGCGGAGCAAGCCCTCGAAACCCACCGGCTGGAGATCGAAAACAAGGAAAGTTGGGCCGAGGAAGCGATGTCCCAATTGGCCGACTCCTTGGGTCTGCCAAGCCCGCCCTTGCGGATCGAGGGCTACGACATTTCCAATATCCAAGGCACCGCGCCGGTGTCCTCGATGGTGGTCACGGAGAACGGTGAACCCGCCAAGGCGGAGTATCGCAAGTTCGCGATCAAGTTCAATCCCGAGACTCCAAACGACTTTGCCATGATGCACGAGACCCTTTCCAGACGTCTCCGCCGCTACCTCGACGGCGACCCAAAATTCTCCAAACTCCCCGACCTCATCATGATCGACGGCGGAAAAGGCCAGCTCCATGCCGCACTGAAAGCTCGCGACGCCATGAAACTCACCGTCCCCATGGTCGGCCTCGCGAAGAAAATGGAACTCATCATGGTCCCAATTTTGGTGGGGGAAAAGAACGGCGAGTTCGAGTACGAATACGAAACCGTCGAACTCCCCATGAACTCGCCCGGCCTCATGCTCCTCCGCAAACTCCGCGACGAGGCGCATAGGTTCGCCTTGAGCTTCCACCGCAAAGTCCGCGCAAAGCGAATGACCGGCTCCGCTCTCGACGAAATCACCGGCGTCGGCCCCCGTCGGCGTCGGATTTTGTTGCGTACGTTCGGGTCTTTGGACGGTATCAAACGCGCGGCAGTAGCCGAGCTCGCCTCGGTCCCGACGATGACCTTGGGGTTAGCGAATCGAATCCACGAGATCTTAAACGACGAATGAACATTTCTTTCCGCCGCGCACTTCCAGAAGATGCCGAGAATCTGGTCCAGGTGCAAATCGCCGCGTTCCACCACGACTCCATCCTGTACCCAGGAGTAAGTTTGGGCGGACCGCCAGGGTATGACTCGGTTGAAAGCACTTTTAGGCAGATCAGGGAAATGAACTACTACACCATTCGCTTTGATGAGAGAATTATCGGCGGTGTTGGATTGCGAGACGTGGCAATCGGCCACATCCACCTCGACCTCCTCTACATCGACCCTGAGTTCCACAATCTTGGTATTGGGACGTTAGCCATAGAGTTTCTAGAACGCACCCATCCCACCACAAAATGGACTTTGGATACGCCCGATTACGCGGTCCGAAACCAGCACTTTTATCAAAAATTCGGCTACGTTCGAGTAGGTGAGAAGCCGGTGGAGGACTTCGTTCTGTTAGCTTACGAGAAGAACTTGGAGTGAGGCGGGTGGATTGGAAAACAAAACATACAAGACAGATTGGTACGACTACTGGGGAGCATGGCCCCTTGTCCTTTTTCCAATCTTTTTCGGGGTCGGAACATTGTGCTCGGAGGAAGGGAATCGTCTGTTGGGATTGCTGGCACTCCTCGGTGGTCCCGCGCTCTTCATCCTTTTGGCTCGTTATGGTCAGCGCCAAAACCATACCGTAACCTGGGAAAGCGATCAACTCATTTTCAAGCTTCCCTTCTTTCGAAGGATCGTGGACATGACTCAAGTGGAATACGCCGTCGTGGTCACAGGTGACGATGGCCCGAGTTTTCAACGTGATATCGTATTGCAACTCAGCGATGGATCGCGCTTGAAAGTGCCAGGCTATGTTGGCTTGGCCGTGTTTGTAGCAAACGTTGTTCGCGAATACGGAAAGGTCGTATACATTCAGCCGTCGAGGAAGTATCGTCCGTAATCGGGAGCGCGGATCAGTCACGGCCCCCGTCCCTAACGCACCAAAGGTGCAATCTC
>JAIOPU010000253.1 GCA_021413725.1 Armatimonadota bacterium
ATTAGCCCGTCAACTGCAGTTATACACATAGCGACGACAACCAGCGAAAAAACCCAACTCGTGTTTGGTCGGAATTTTCGTGCTGAAACCTTGAGCTCCCATATGAGAGCTCTCTTCAACAAGATTGGCTCGGCACCGCTAGTGGCAAGTTGACGTTCGAGATTCTTTATCAACGTGACAACTGTTCCATCGGAAACCAGTTTAACAGAACGTTTGCTCCTAACGCGCAACAGCTCACTTAGCAAGTTCGTTGCTACTTCCCTTGACAAAGGTCTGTAGAAGATTAGCCTTAGGTCAACCATATGAGATGCAGTCTACTCACTGGAGCAGGGGTGTGGATTCATACTAGCAATGCCAGAATCTCCGCTTCACGAGCATCGTCCATCCCCACCTTCAGCGGTCCCTCCGGGCGACCGTCCTTGAACCAAGCAATCGTATCCCGAATCGTATCCGCCACCGGGCGATTCACCAGGCCCGCCGCCCGCGACCCGTCCGCCGGGACGTTGTCGAAATTCGAGGGCTTCCCGATCCAGAACGGCAAATCCTTCCACGGCTCGACTCCTAGTTCTTTAAGGCGGTCGCCGTCCACCCAGACCGGCTCCGAACCGACTCCGGCAAGCGAGCAACTGAGGTCGATCATGTCGCTGAGGGGGGTGGCGACTCCTACGGCGTTGAATGTTCCGGGGGTGTTGTTCTCCAGCAAAGTGATGCAGAAATCCGCCAAATCGCGACCATCCACGCCTTGCGCGGGATGGCCTTTCGGGCCGGGCGCGATGAACTTTCGTCCGCAAAGCCCCTTCGCGATCCAGTAGGTAAACCGGTCTGTCGAGTCCCAGGGGCCGATGATGAGGCCAGGGCGGACGATGGTAGCCTTCGTGCCCCAGCTTTCATTGAGCACCTTTTCGCACAAGACTTTGAGGCCGCCGTAGGTGTCGCCGGTAATTTCTTCCACCGTCTCATCCTCAAGACTGCGAACCTCGGAGTCTTCGGTGCAGACCATATTCTCCTCGGTGTACACACTTATAGTTGAGATAAAAAGGTACCTGTTTGCCTTACCCTGCAAAACCGAAACCGACTGGGCGATGACTCGCGGGACGTAGGCGCAGGTATCAATCACCGCATCCCAAGTCCGATCCCCGAGCGCATCCAAGCCGCCATCGCGGTCGCAGAGGATTCTTTCGACTCCAGGAAATAGGTCCGCACCGCGCTGTCCACGGTGCAAAATTGTTAAATTATGCCCCCGCCGCAGGGCTGCTTCGGCAATATGCCTACCGACAAAGATCGTTCCGCCTATAATAAGTATGTTCACTGGACTAGGTTACCGAGGAATCACTTCGTCAAGTTCCGGGTACACACAGGCAAAGGTTTTGCGTAGAGGAATGTTATGAGAGTTGTCGCTTATGGAATTTTGGGTCTTTCGATGCTGATGTCGGGCGGGGCAGTTTTGCACTCGTCGGATGCCCCCGCCAAGTTACCGGGTCTGACCTTTGTGGATATCTCCGGTAAAAAGCACTCGACCGACGAATATCGCGGCAAGCCGCTTTTGATCGCGATGACAAGCGCGACCTGCCCGGTTTCCAAGCGTTACGGTCCAATGCTGGCTCGCCTTGAGAAGCAAGTCAATATCCTCTTTGTGAACCCGACCGAGGCTGAAACTCCGAAAGAAATGAACGCGATGATTGCGAGCAATGGCTGGAAGGGGCGCTACGCGCCGGACGCCAAGTTCGCCGGCACTCTGGGGGCTCGGTCCACCGCCGAGGTTTTCCTGTACAACGAGAATCAAGTTTTGGTTTACCGTGGCGCGGTGAACGACCAATATGGGGTGGGAGTGACGAAACCGGCCCCGACCGCCAACTATCTTGAGGATGCGCTCGCAGCGTTGAAAAAAGGCGACACCCCTCCCGTTAAGATTACCGAAGCCCCTGGCTGCCTTCTCGCGCAAGACGGAATCGCGACCAAAATTCCCCTCACGTATTACAACCAGATTTCCCGCATTGTTCAGAACAAGTGTGGCAGTTGCCATCGCGACGGCGGAGTGGCGCCGTTTGCGCTGGACTCTTATGAGTCGGTCAAGAGCCGTTCCGCAATGCTGGCGAGCGTGATCAAGACGAAGCAAATGCCGCCGTGGTTCGCCTCTGATCCTGAGCCGGGCCACGAAAGTCCTTGGAAGGGTGACCTGAGCCTGAGCGCCGAGGAGCGAGAGCAACTGCTCGAATGGCTTGGCGGCAAAAAGCCCGCAGGCGACCCCAAGGACGCTCCCAAACCGCTTGTCGCTGATAAGACTTGGAAGATCGGTAAGCCCGACCTCATCGTTCAGATTCCAAGCCCCATCGACATTAAAGCCGACGGCTACATGGAGTACGAAAATATCCTGATTGATCCCAAGATCACCGAGGACAAGTGGGTGGAGGCGCTCAACATCGAGCCCACCGACCGATCCGTCGTTCACCACGTTCTTGTATTTCTTCTTCCGCCTAACTACGAAAGTTTGACGCCGACGCAAAAGCAAGGGATTCAACTCCAGGCGGTCACCGGATTCTTCGCTGGATATGTACCGGGCTTGGACCACGCCGATTACGGTGCAGGTTTTGCGAAGAAACTCCCGGCTGGTTCCAAGTTTTTATTCCAAATTCACTACACGCCCAATGGTAAGGCGACTCGCGATCAGGTGAAGCTCGGGCTGCGATATGCGAAGGCCGAGGTTAAGCACGAAGTCGTGACGAAAGGCGCGCTCAAATTCCAATTCGCGATCCCGCCCGGCGCACCGAACCACATGGTGACGGCAAATCTTGCGCTCCCAGCGGGCGCGAAGGTGATCTCCATGATTCCGCACATGCACCTGCGCGGTAAAGCCGCAAAGTACGAGCTTGTTTCCCCCGATGGCTCGATGACAACGTTGCTTGACGTTCCCAAATACGACTTCAACTGGCAACTTCGCTACGAGCGCAAGGAGCCTGTCACGGTTGAGCGTGGAAGCATGATCAAGTACACCGCTTGGTATGACAACAGCAAGGACAACCCGGCCAATCCCGACCCGACCAAGACCGTGCGTTGGGGTGATCAGACCTTTAATGAAATGATGCTAGGCTACGTCGAATACTACGTGCCCTGAATCCGTTCGCGATTGAGCCTCGTCCCCTAACTCATGGAATCTGATTCAAAAATGGGGTCCGGGAAAGTGTACTTGGCGATCCTTGTCGCCGCGCTAGGCTACTTTGTCGATGTCTATGACATCTGGCTGTTTGCCGTTCTGCGGGTTAAGAGTCTCAGCGACATGGGCTTCAATGAGGCTCAGGTCAAGGCCCTTGGCGAGGCGTTGATCAACTACCAGATGGGCGGGTTCATTCTCGGCGCGGTGATGTTTGGCGTCATCGCGGACCGGAAGGGGCGGCTGGCGGTTCTATTTTCTTCTATTATCTTGTATTCGCTCGCGAATATCGCGAATGGGTTTGCTCACTCGTTTGAGGTCTATGCGATCTGTCGGTTCGTCGCGGGCGTTGGGCTGGCGGGTGAGCTTGGGGCGGGTATTGCTTTGGTCAGTGAGCTGGTGAAGACTACTCATCGGGGGTGGGCGACTACTTTTGTCGCTACGGTCGGCGTTTTGGGTTCGGTGGTTGCTCCGATTGTGGGGACCAGGACGGATTGGAGAACGGCTTACTTCATCGGTGGAGGCATGGGGCTCGTTCTGCTATTGATGCGGATCGGCGTTTTCGAGTCCGGGATTTTTGAACAGGTTAAGAGTCGAGACGATGTCAAGCGCGGAGACTTTCTCGCCCTTTTTCGGTCTTGGGACCGGTTGAAGCGGTATCTTGCGACGACATTTTGCGGCGCTCCGGTTTGGTTTTTTGCGGGTCTGATGATGACCTTTGCGCCGGAAATTCAGAAGGGGCTAGGGATTCCGAATCCTTTACCGGCACCTCAAGTTGTCATGATCGGTGCGCTGGGGTTGAGCTTTGGCGACATCCTTTTCGGCGTTCTCAGCCAGCTTTTGAAGAGCCGGAAGAAGGCGTTTTATATTGCGGTCGCCTGGATGACTCTTGCAATTTCCAGTATTTTTCTGTTTGCGCGCGATACCACGACCTTCTACTGGCTGATGTTTGTCGCCGGGCTTGGGGCGGGTTATTGGGCGGTTTTTGTGACGACGGCGGGGGAGGTTTTTGGGACCAACCTGCGCGGTACTGTCGCCACGACCGCCCCCAGTTTTGTGCGGGGTTTGGTGATTCCCATGACGCTGAGTCGGCGCGTGATTGAGCCTTCTTTTGGGTTTATTGGTTCTACCGCGCTGATTGGGGGGCTTGTTTTGGTGGTGGCATTGGTTTCGATTTGGGTGTTGCCGGAGACTTTTCATCGGGATATGGATTTTGTCGAGGAATAGGGCGCTCCTCCCTCGGGAGCGTTCCCGTTAGGTCAGGAGCCGCATTGGGGTTTCGGGATTCGGGGTTTGGCAATATGATTAAGGGGCGGCGGGAGCGGTGTTCGTCAGCTTTACTGCTGAACCAGCCGGACAAAACCCACGTTGGGGTTGGTGCTTGGCGGTTTCCTTCCCAGGGTAGGCGCGGTGCACCAACCCTGGGCTAGAGGGCTTATCCCCGTTGGAGAGAGCATGCTGGCCGAGACGCCCAGGGTCCGGGATGCGGACGCGACGTCCGCGCTTCTTATGCATAGTATGCGAATTCACGCCACATCACTTGCCAGTTGCCATCTACTTTCTTTAGAAAAATCGTCAATGTGCCACCATGGGAAGTGGGGCCGAAGCCACATCGAAGAATGGCGGCTGTCCCATCAATTGAATACCCTGGGAGGCTTGAATGAATCCAACCAAACGCTTGCAATTTCTCGGTCTGCGGGGAACCATCGCTATATTCCCGTTTATCAAAAATAGCCTCCTGGGGCCTAACCAAAATTCTTGAATCATTAAACAAAGCAGCGTCGACAATCGCGACGTCACCGGTTCGTTTGCTGAAGCTTTTGCGGATTTCCAAACTGAAGTCATGTGCCTGCTTATCGTCTAAGTCTGCATTTACTTGGCTGTCATTTAGAAAAGAGCCTTCTCTACCAATTTCATTCAACAGCACAATCTTAGTCAGCTTTTTGTTCCAAGCCGACCACCCATCCGAATCTTTGTTCTCGAGAATATTGGTCATTGCGGCACTAACAACCACTAAGTCTTCGGGGGTGAGGCTGACTCGCGGGGCGGATGTTTTGATCGTCGGTTGTTCGGGGCGGAGGGGGGCACTCGCAGATGCCTCCCAGGCCTTTCGTTCGAGCTCTTTTTGAAGCTTCTTTTGGAGCATTGCCTTTTCGCCACCCTTCGCGCCCGCCGATCGCAGCATTTCAATGATTTCGGTTGAATCTGACTCAATCGCGTAGTCAAGCGGGGATCTGTCCATGCCTCCCAGATAATTCGGATCCGCGCCATTTTTCAGCAAATAGCGGACGGTTTTTTCGGCGCTGCTTTGGGCAGCCATTGTTAGAGCGGGAACACCCGCCCCCCCACGAACATCCGCGCCCGATTCAACAAGTGCTTTGACGATGTCCACGTAGTCCCCGTTGGCGGCAAATGTCATCGCGGTGTCGCCGTAATAATTTATTACATTCGGCTTCGCACCATTCTTGAGCAAGAGCGTTAGCGTGTCAATACTGTCTCGTTGGCAAGCAGTCATGAGCGGTGTGTATCCACCTTCACCCTGAATGTTGGGGTCTGCTTTGCTTTCCAAAAGTAATTTCACCAATGGCACTGAGCGGATATCCACCGCCTTTATGAGCGCGGTGTCCCCCAGTGAACGGACTCCGCCTGGGGTGTTTTGGCTTAAACTTGGCTTAGAAACCAGAATTTCGCGGGCATTGGGATCGGCACCATTGCGAAGAAGTTTTGTTGCCAGCGAAAGATTCTTTTGAACAATCGCGTCAATAATGGGAGCTTGCTTCGGCCAATCGTCGGGTGCGGGCTTAGTTGAGATCGTAGGGGCACGGCTGCAAGCGAGTAATGTTGTTGAGAGAAGTAAAGGAATAAACCGCAATCTCACAAATCAGACTTTACCTTAAGAAATTCCTCTGTTCATAGAAGCATGAGGGGACACAACCCACTTTGGGGTTGGGGCTAGGCGGTTTCCTTCCCAGGGTAGGCGCTGTGCGCCAACCCTGGGCTAAAGGGCTTATCCCCTTTGGGGAAGGGAAAATGGGCGGAATTCGGACGGGACGTCCGCGCTCCTTGTCGTTTTCACGAGCGAATGTATCGGCAGTAAAATAGCGAACATGGGAATCGCGCGAAGCCCAAAGCAGCCTCCACTCTTTTTTATCTGGTTGCTGTCCGTTCCGGTGGCGTTTTTTGAGGTGGCGGGGCATTTTGCGATTTCCAAGCCTGGCTCTTGGGCAGAGGCGATGACCGGGGTCATTCTTATCTCGGGATTCTTCAGTTTGCTCCTCGCGGTTCCACTCGCCTTGGTCGCCCGGAAAACCATCGCTGCTGGAAAGCAGGCAGCCTTGAATTGTTTTTGGGGTGCGTTATTTGGATTTGGATGGGCTGTCACCTGGGTAAATTTAATGCTACCGGGGCAGACAACCGCATACGATATCGGAATGTGGCTCATGGTCATCGCGACGTTGCATGCGCTCGTTGGGGCGCTCGTTTTCGGGACATTCCCTAGGGGCCGTGTCGCGATTCCGATTGTTGCCGTGATGGCATTTGCGAGCGGCGTATGGTTCTTGCCAGAGGCCGCGTACAAGGCGCTTTTGCCACTCTCAAGCATGAGTTGGATTGAGATAGTGGGAGCTAAGCGGTTGAGCACTTTGGACTCTCCGGTTGGGAGACGTGCACGCAGGGATCTCGCTAATCACGGCGACAAATCTCAAATACCGGCCATTGCGATTGAGGTTGACAAAGGGCTTGAGGAAGCTGGAATGGGAGGAACTCTGTATGTGTTGCGGCCAACCACTGACCCCGTGATTCGCGAGAAGCTTTTTCAAGGCTTCAAGCGAAGGGTCGACAAAATTAGTTTCGGGGACAGCACTTTTGGCGAAGAGGAGGAGTTGCTGGTTCAATACGCATATACCATGGCGGACTACAAGGAACGCCGCGCGGTCCCGCTTCTGATTCGAACGTATCGCAGCAATCCGAATCTCATTAATTTCCGAAACGCGGTTTCGGCGAGCCTCGCTAGCATTGGCGGCGATGAGGCGGGCAATTTCGCCGTTGAGCTGTTGACTTTGGAGCCACTAATAGATCAAGGGACCGCGAAGAATTTTTCTCGTATGAAAGACCCTGCCGTCCAGACCGCCTACCATGATTATCTCACCAAAATCAAGCAGCAGAAGCTGAGTCATTACGCCCGGGAACAATCTGTTTCTACTCTGCTAGCCAAAGGCGACCGCGTTGCGTTGGGGCTCAAGGCTGAAGACAAGTTCAACCCCTCGGATCGGGGGAAAGCCATCATTGCCCTGGTTCGCCTCAAAGACCCGGACGCAGAACGGCTCCTCATCCAAAACGGCTACGAAGTCTCCCGATGGAGCTATCAGTTACGGGGCTTTGCAGACATTACTCTTGCCCGATCACTTTCAAAGAGAATCCTCCAGAACGGCAGAGCTAAGGACGACTATCTCATTCGGTTCGTCGCGGGGTGGGCACCGCCGGAGAGTCTTGACGCCATGACCTACGTTCTCCGGGCGTTCGACAGCGATGATGCAGCTTTTGCGCTTTGTCAAATTGGCGATCCGAAGGGGTTGAAATTCGTGATCGACTCAGTAAAATCCGCTCGTCAGGGTCAATCCCGAGGTCACCGAATCATTGCGCTGGGGCTCACTCGGAGCCCCGTGGTTGAAGAGTTCTTGATGAGTCTCTTGGCGGATCGCACTTGGCAAGATTCGAATTGGAACGGAAAACTCATGCTCCGGGCTGACATTGCGGCGTTCGCGCTGAATCTTCATGGCGGGGTGAAGGCGCGGAAGGTGGTGGAGGGCTGGGTTTACCGTTCGGACACGAAAGTGCTGCAGCAAACCCTGAATTTTATTCGGCATGAGCCGATGAGCAAATGAGCAACTGCCCTTGACGGTACGTGCTTCAAACGGTGCCCAATCCCGCTGATTTTCCCACGAGTTTCACAAATGTGAGTGCCCCCAAGTGGGTATACTCCCTCCTGATGCCGCAGTGCCCCGACACGGGGCGTTGTTTGCGTATCACGACAGAGGATTGACCAACCCATGGCCAGCATAGGCAGAGTAATTCAGATTTTGGGTCCCGTTGTGGACTGCCGTTTCAGTACCGGACAGCTTCCGGGAATCTACAACGCCGTCTCGATTCGAGACGAGAAGCGTGGAATTGACGTGATTGTGGAAGTCGCCCAGCACCTTGGCGACGACATCGTTCGTTGTGTTGCCATGGCTTCTACCGACGGTTTGACCCGCGGAATGGAGGCTCACGACACTGGTGATGCCATCATCGTTCCGGTCGGCGACGCTACCCTCGGACGCGTTTTCAACCTCCTGGGCAAGCCTATCGACATTCTCGAAACCGGAGAGCACGCGGGAACCGCCGAAGAGCGAGCCGCACGAGCGAAGTCGCTGGAGGATGCGCCGAAACTTGCGATCCACCGCCAGCCGCCCACATTCGATCAGCAGTCCGTTAAAGTCGAACTCCTCGTCACCGGCCTCAAAGTTATCGACCTTCTCGTTCCTTTCAACAAGGGCGGAAAGATTGGCCTCTTCGGAGGAGCCGGACTCGGAAAGACGGTTACCATTCAAGAGCTGATCCGCAACATTGCGGTTGAAGCTTCTGGTGTTGCTATGTTCGCCGGTGTTGGCGAGCGAACCCGAGAAGGAAACGACCTTTGGCTCGAAATGAAGGAAGCCAAGTTCACCGACAAAGACGGTTCCACCAAGTCGGTTATCGACAAGACTGCGATGGTCTTTGGTCAGATGAACGAGCCGCCTGGAGCCCGTCTCCGCGTTGCGCTCACCGCTCTCACGATGGCGGAATACTTCCGCGACGTGGTCGGTAGCGACGTTCTGATCTTTGTTGACAACATTTTCCGATTCGTCCAAGCTGGTTCCGAGGTTTCGGCGCTTCTCGGTCGAATGCCGAGCGCGGTTGGTTACCAGCCCACACTTGCCACGGAAATGGGATTCCTCCAGGAGCGAATTACTTCCACGACCAAGGGTTCGATCACTTCGGTCCAGGCGGTTTACGTCCCTGCCGACGATCCTACCGACCCGGCTCCGGCCACGACGTTCTCTCACCTTGATGCTTACATTTACCTTGAGCGATCCATCGCTTCTAAGGGTCTGTTCCCGGCGGTTGACCCGCTTGCATCGACTTCGAAGAACCTCGACCCGCGCATTGTCGGCGCAGAGCACTACGCTGTCGCGAACCGAGTCCAGACTCTTCTTCAACGCTACAAGGAATTGCAAGACATCATCGCGATTCTCGGTATTGACGAGCTTTCGGACGAAGATAAGCAGACCGTTGCCCGCGCCCGAAGAATTGAGCGATTTATGTCGCAACCGTTCTTCGTCGCAGAGCAGTTCACCGGTAACACTGGAAAGTACGTTACGCTCGAAGAGACCATCCGGTCTTTCAAGGAAATCGTCAACGGCAACCTCGACGATGTTCCGGAGCAGGCATTCTTGTACTGTGGCGGACTCGACGACGTTTACGAGAAGGCGAAGAAGCTCCAGGCGGTCTAAATGGCAACCATGAACCTCTCCGTCGTCGCACCCGATCGGACGGTGGTCGAAGACACCATCCAGTCCCTGATCGCGCCTGCGCATGAGGGCTATATGGGTGTCCAGCCCGGTCACATCCCTGCGATTGTCGCTTTGAAACCGGGCTTGTTAGAGTATCGGGACTCGGCTGGTCAGCGGGAGTTTGTCGCTATCGGCGGCGGCTTCATGGAAGTCACGGCAACCGGCGTGATCGTCCTCGCGGACGACGCGCACCGCGCCGAGGAAGTGGATGTCGCCGAGGCCGAGAAGGCTTTGGAACAAGCTCGACGCGCTCTGCGCGGTGAGGAATCGACGTTCAGCAAGGAGCAAGCGACTCTGGAACTGGACAGAGCCATGGCTCGAATCAAGGTCGCCCGTCAGGCGAAGTAGAAGTTAGGGAAAAGCTCCGCGACCCTTGTGGTCGCGGGGCTTTTTTTGTTAGGGACCTGTAAACTTCACACTGAAGGAAATGAATAAGACACTCAGGGTTGTCGTCTTCCGCCCGCTATCCCAAGAATAAATCTCAAACTTACAAGCTTCGCCCGGCTGGTTCGGATAAACTGCGTCCACATTCGCCATGAGGCCCTCGTGCATCCTAAAGTCTCGACCAAGGTAGGGCATTGAGCGCAGGCTCATCCTCACGATAAGAGTTTTCTCGCTAGGCTTATCCGAAGGCTCGTCCTTGAATGCCTCTCTCACCACACCTCTCAGCAGCGCATCGCCCTTCAGTTCAGCAGAGTTCCGATAGTCCTTGCGGGTTAAGCTGAACTTCCTCTCTTCCGGGCTCGCTTCCCACTGCTTGTAAGTTTCTGATTCGCCGTTTTCGGGCCAAATATAGTGCCAAGGATTTTCGATCTTGTCTGCGGCGACGACAGCGCGAAACCTTTCCATGTTCCCAACGACGTCCATCACAAAGATCATTCGATGGCGCCCTAAATAGCCACAAGTCATTCCCTCCCTGGCCATCAGGTTTGTAAAGTGCTCATGGCTGATCCCGTTGTCTGGCAAACTTAATAAAGACCGAAGGTTGGTATTAGCGGGAACCAAACTGGAGTTGGCCGCCATTACCAAACTCAGAGCAAGAAAGACCTGGGAACTTCTTCGCATACTGCCATTATGCGTCAAGCCTTGAAAAACTGCCGCGAACCTCTCACGGTTCGCTGTCCGCATGGCTTGGTCGCGTGCCGGGAGTTCGTTGTGGGCGAGAGCGGCGATGGGATCTCCGCACCTGAAAGCTCGAATATGATTCGAGCACTCCAAACTGGCTGCCCTGGTCGTACAGCCCATCGAAATTTGATCCCGAAGGGGATCGCTCAACCCCAGCCGTGGGTTGAGCGAAGCGACACCAATGGAACGGCGTCCCTAAATCCCCGATCCTGAAGGGATCGCACAATCTAGTAGTTTTGAGTGGTGCTGGCTTTAAGATCAGGGAAAAAACCCTCACCCCAGTTCCCTTCGGTCACAGGCCCTCTCCCTCTGGGAGAGGGAAAGTATGCAAAAACTTAATGGTTCAAACTCCAAATCAACGCTGCCGAATTCAGCCCTCGTCCCAGTTTATTCGTATACAAGGGATTCTGGGCATTGATGTTGTCGCCACTTTCCACGATTTTCTGCAAAAGAATTTGAGGCGTTGGAGTGTTGGCGTTGGTCAATGCACTGGCGACAACGCCGGTTACCAGTGGCGCAGAGAAGGAAGTGCCGGACCAGACCGCTGATTCGCCTGTCCACCACGCGCTTTCGATCCCAGTGGCGGGGGCGGCGACATCGGCATCGTCATCCCAGCAACTGAAAGGAGCTTTTGTGGAGTCCGGGAGCAAGCCCGTGACGCAAACGACTTTGGCGTAGTTGCTCGGATAGAGTGCATAAGGCGTGGCTTCGTTCCCAGCGGCGGAAACCACGAGCGAACCATGATCAAACGCCCAGCGAGTGAGACTTTGAAAAGCGACAATCTCATGAACTGAGCCCATGCTGAAATTGATGAGCTGGCATTGGTTATCTACTGCGTAGACAATCCCGCGAAGGGCGTTCCAAGAAGATGCTCGTCCGTCGCTGTCGGCAACTTTGGCGATGACAAAACGTGCTTGCGGAGCCAGTTGGTAGACAATTCCAGCGACCATCGTCCCGTGTCCCACGGCTTCGTCAAAGAGACCGTTCCCGTTGGTGTCTACCCTCATCGGTTGGTCGTTTGCACCTTTGGCGTCAGGTAAAAAAGAGCGGGAGGCGACGACCTTTTGCCAAATGGCGCGTTGGCGAATGGAGAGGCCGTTATCGACAATCCCCACTCGAACGGTTTTGAAAATATTGTAGCGACCCCGCGTATAGCCAATTTGATCCCAAACGCCGGTGTTTCGGGCATAGGTTGAGTTCGGATCGAAGACAGCGGCTACGGTGCTCCCTCGGCTACTTTGATCCTCAGGGTAGTCGGTAACCGCTTCCTCTTCGACCATCTTGATCCGGACATCGCCCGTCATCGCGGCTTCGAGTTGGTGGGCGGTCATCGGAA
>JAIOPU010000254.1 GCA_021413725.1 Armatimonadota bacterium
GGAGGACAGCCATCACATAGAGGGTTATCCTGGACGATTTCCTTAAACATACTTGACGCAAAAATAATGAAATGCAAAGTTGTAGCGATGAATGATACAAGCATTGTATCAAAAAGAGCAATGTTATTTCATCTTCTCTTCTTATTTATGGCATTAAATACCTCGATTTTTTCTAAAGATGTTGGCCCTGAAAAGTCGGAAAGTTCCAATCGCGTCATTTCTCCGGCCGGGGGAGAACAGTGGAGCGCGGGAAGCTGGCATCGGATCTTATGGGAGGCGTCCGACAGGGCCAAAAATGTCCATATTGAATATTCAAAGGACAGCGGAAAGACCTGGAATCCGATTGCTTCAAATATTCGCCACGAATACCCTCCCAGCTCCGCTTCCCATTCACAGCATTTAAGTCAGTATCTATGGCAAATACCGGAGGAACTCACTTCCTGCGCACGGGTGCGTATTTCAGTCCAGGGAGAAGGCGGACTGCACGGTGACAGTCCTTCCGATTTCACGATTTCCCCTTCACAGGCAGAGGGGGGCTACAAATGGGAGGAAGTGGCCGCCCATGCAGCGTTTGCGCCCAGGGACGGAGCGGGTGCATTAGTATTTAAGAAAAAAATGTGGCTCCTGGGTGGATGGAGTCCCAAGGACACCGTGAATTTTCCAAAAATTTGCAACAATGAGGTATGGTCCTCGGAAGATGGTCGGACTTGGAATCTGGAAAAACCCAATACGTTTACCCTCAAGGGCTATAATCAGGAAACAGATTGGGAGGGAAGGCACACGGCGGGCTATGCGGTTTTTAAAGACCGCATGTGGATTGTCGGCGGGGATGTGAACCAAAAGCATTACCACAACGACGTCTGGTCTTCGGCGGATGGAAAGAAATGGGAATGTATGACAAGGAATGTGCCATGGGGGCCTAGAGGGTTGCATTACACAGTGGCATTCAAGGGGCGACTTTGGGTGATGGGCGGGCAGACGATGCCCCATTTTGCGCCTTCGGAAGAGCGATTTTACGATGATGTGTGGTCCAGCGCGGATGGTGTGGAGTGGAGGCAGGAGCATGTCGTCCGCCCTGCATGGCCTCAACGCGGTTTGATCGGAGGCAGCGTGATCTTTAAGGACAAAATATGGATTCTCGGTGGCGGGACTTACGACACGCCGGAGTTTCCCGACCGGAAATATTATAACGACGTATGGTGCTCAGCGGATGGAATCCATTGGGAGTGCAGGAATGCGGAGGCTCCATGGCACCCGAGGCAATATCATGAAATTGCAGTTTTTGATGATAAAATTTGGGTGCTGGAGGGATATAACAACGTCAACAGGAAGGATGTATGGTATTCCTCTGACGGCGTAAATTGGTATGAACTCCCCAATACTCCCTGGGCGCCGCGACATGCCGCCAGCGTATTTAGTTATGACAATGCATTGTGGATGGTCGCTGGAAATAACATGGAAAGCGATGTTTGGAAGTTGACGAAAAAGTAGGGCATTGCGCGGCAATGCCATTTTCGGAAACTTTATTGATGGCGGGTAAAGTTCCAGCTTCCCATGGATTCCGAATTTCCCGAATCCTGGCTTAATAAGGACTCATAATTGGCGGATACCTTGCGGATTGCGTCCGCATATTGCCGGATGATATCCGGCCGATAATGCTTAAACCAGGGTATGGAAAATACCCGGCGGGCGATCCCTTCGCTGACGGGCAATGTCTGATCGTCTTCTAATAGGTTGCGGCTCGCATTTGCCAGGCGCGTGGGTTTGCCATCGTTGTAGATGTCCGTTTTGGAAAAAAGAGCATGGGTATGCAGCGGCCTGTTGCATCCCGGAGCGATAGGGCACCCCTCCGCCTCCACGGCACGGCAGAATGCGGTCACTGAAAGCCCCTTTAATTCTTCGGGGACATAGTGGCCGCGTGCCGCGTACCATCCGGCCATATTACTGCCGGAAGCTTCGTCCACCCGATGAGCGCGAATGCCGGGAACTCCCTCCAGCAAATCCCAGAAATAATTCATGGATTTGCGGATTTCGGCGCAGCGTTGATCGTAATATTTCAGTTGTACCAATCCGACGGCGGAACTCAATTGATGCATGCGGTACTTATGGCCGCCCAATGGTAAACCGGCAGACTCGCGCAGATAGGGAGTTTGCAGATTGTTTGAACGTTCATAATGCCCCCATGCAATTGCGCGTTCGTAGATCTCCAGGTCATCGGTCGTCAGCATTCCGCCTTCGCCGATGGCAAAGGATTTTCCCGTCATCAATGACATGCCGGCGACATGACCGATCGTGCCGAGCCTTTTTCCTTTATAGAGCCCTCCCTGCGCATGGGAAACATCCTCAATGACTTTGATGCCCTGCTTGTTTGCAATCGACATGATCGCATCCATGTCGGCTGGATATCCCGTATAATGGACAACTATAATCGCTTTCGTGCGAGGCGTGATGCGGCGCTCGATATCTTTCGGATCGATGCAAAGGGAGATCGGATCGATATCGGCAAAGATGAGGGTGGCACCAAGGGAGAAGGTTCCCATCAACGCTCCCCAATAGGTAATGCTGGGAGCGATTACTTCATCATAGCGCCCCACTTTGCAGGCAAACAAAGCGGCATGCAGGGATGCGGTGCCATTATTATGGGCCAGGCCATATTTGCTTCCCTGCCACAGGGCAAATTTCTCCTCAAATTTTCGACTGACATCGGTTGAAGACATGCCGCAGCGGCGCAGTACCGAGAGGACGGCGCTTTCGTCTTCGTTTGTAATAATGGGCCATGTGAAAAGATCTTCCATCTCGGACGTGACCGTTTTGCATCCTCCCAAAAGCGCAAGGGGGGAGGTGGAGCAGGAAACAGGCGCTTCTTTTTTTAACTTAGGCATACAATAAGCAGTTTATTTTTTATCAAATGAGGTGCCATTTAAGTTTAGAGGGAAGTGGGAGAGGCACTAGGAGGTTTTAACTGTGGGCGAGGCATTTTTTGCCACCTGTGCGATACGCTCAAGTATCACAAGAAATTCATCGTAAATATCGACGATTTGCCGGGCGCGGGCTTTGTATTCGGATTCGGGAATTCCTCCATCGGCCAGAAAGTGAAATCGCTTGCAGAGCGCAATCTCCCCGCTGGATATGCCCTGGGAGCGCAGCGCTTCCAGAGTGCCGATATAGTCAAGGTCGGCATGCAGCAGATGACGCGAGAAAATCTCCAAAGGAGTAAGCAGGAAATTTTTTCGAATTCTATTCAGTTCAATGCGAATCAGGGGGATGCTGTCGAACCATTGCACCTCCTGGGAGTAAAACCACAGCCTGCCTTTCATAAGGCGCGCGAACTTCACATTTTCAAAAATCACCGATAGCGGGGCTGGTTTTGGAAAATTCTGCATGGCGGAACGAAGTTCGGAAGGAAGGGGATTTATGGGACAGGAAAGGGATCTATCCGATTCCAGCAGTGTGTTAATGGCTCCGCGCAGGTAGTCCTCGAGCAGCACATCGAACTCGGTTAGCTTTGGTTCGGAGTACCACTCCGGCGTTTCATAATGACGCGCAATGCAATCCAGGACGAGATCCATGGTTTCCCGATGAGGGAACAGCTCGCGTGCGCGCTTGAAGGCATCGAGTTTGCCGGGCGTTGTGTGGCGATCCATCAGGCAAACAGCCGAATGCAGAGGAGGTGCCAGATAATGCATAAGGCGACTGTGCATCGGATATTTGCTTTCAAATTTTCCAAGATTAATGGGGGGATCAATGGAGCGATTGTAGCGTTCGTAATATAAGGCAATGCGTTTCCAATGGTAGATGGCATCGGCTTCACTCCACGGGCGGTTGCGAAACGCGCGGCTGAAAATTTCAAGATTCGCCTTTGTTCCATGGTAACAAGTCCATTGGCAAAATTCGGGATAATAACTTTCGATATCGAATAATTCTTCCCACATCAAATTCACACCCGGGAGATGCTCGAGGGTTCGTGCCCACGAAGGATACTCCATGGCGAGTTCGAGGTGTGCTTTGCCCACTTCCAGGGAAATGCGGTTCCAGTCGCTGGCGACGAGACCGGTTTTTGTCAAAAGGCGCGTGTCGAAATCACTCAGTCCCGGAATCAAATCCTCGAATTTCCACTTCCCGGCACAGCCTTCTATTTCCGGGCATCTTTGTCGGCAGCGTTGATAATAAGTATCAATGAATTCCTGAAAATCATTCTCCGGCCTGGGTGTGAAGCGAGGCGTCGTCATGAAGGTAAATCCCAAATCTAACGTGCGCCGCGGATTGCCTCCGCAAGAAGGATATTGGTTCGCAGGCCTGCTTCTCCATCACACAAAGGCTTTCGATTTTCACGGCAGGATGCGACGAAATCCTCCACCAGGGGGAGATGGGCATTCTCGGGAGGAGGAATGGTCACTTCCTCCCGCTCTCTTCCGCGGATCACCGTCAACTGCGGCCCATCCAGGGGTTCGATGAGGATCTTGCCTTCGCTGCCCACCATTTCAAAACGATCCATCCATGTTTTGGAATTCCACGAGAAATAGGCATGAACCGGCGCGCCATTATTCAGGCGCAGTGTCATGCTTGAACCGTCCTCGACTTCATACTTATGGATGAGATGGGTGAAATCGGAGTGGGTCACCTGTGACTCGCCCAGCCAGAAATCCAGGAGATCAAGACGGTGGACGCCTATATCCGACAGTGCGCCCGCACCGCCGCTTTGGTTTTTTTCCACTCTCCAATGTTTGGGATCATCGGCGGACGGGGCATACCACGAATGTGCGGCGATATTTGCCCAGACGGGAATGCCCAATACCCCTTCGGCGATCAATTCACGGACGCGGAGCATCTTCGGATAGGCGCGCCGATAGTAGGCGACGCCGAGTTGAACATTATGTTTTTTCGCAGACTGGAGCATGGCATGGCATTCCTCGATGCTCGAGGCCATGGGCTTTTCCACAAGAACATGCTTATGCGATTCCATCGCTTTTATCGCATATTCCGCATGGGATGAAGTCGGCGTGCAGACATAAACGGCGTCCAGATCGAAAGCGATCAAGTCATCCAGACTGGAGCAAAAATTTGGAATGCCATGTTCGCGGGCGAATTTTTCCGCGCGCGTGGGATTTCTCCCCCATACTGCGGCGAGTGCGCCCGATTGTTTCAGTGCGGAAGCCACGCGCCGGTGCGCGAGGTCTCCGTAGCCGATCAGTCCCCATCGGAAGGTTTTCATTGCTTAGGAAACGAAGGATGCAAGCGTTTCGCGTAAAGCCACTACAAGGTAATCAATTTCCTCGACGGTGGTAGAAGGGAAGAGGGGCAGGCTTATCACCTGCTCGCAGGCTTCACTTGTGACAGGAGTATGAGAGTTATCATACTCCACGGACTCGAAAGCCTCCCAACTCCATACGGCGGGATAATGAATCGCCACGCCTACCTGCCAGGAATCCTTGAGGCGCTTGACGACTTCCTCCCGGGTGGTCTTCAGCCGCTTCATATCAATTCGAACTACGAAGAGATGGCAACCATGGTCTTCGTTGATGCCGGAGGGCAGGGTCACACCTTCCAGTTCTCCGAATTTCTTCATGAAAAGCTGATAGTTTTTGAGACGAGCGGCGACGACGCGGTCGATTTTTGCCAGTTGGGTAATTCCTGTGGCCGCCTGAGGTTTGGTCATCCGATAGTTGTAGCCGATTTGGGTGACGCGCAGTTTGGCCCCGTACACATAGCCAAAGGTCTTCAGGCCGCGCACCTTTTCGGCGAATTCCGAATCATCCGTCGTGATGGCCCCGCCTTCGCCCAGGGTGGTCATGTTTTTGTTGGACTGAAAGCTATAGCAGCTTGCAAGGCCCGCATTGCCGATGGGAGTGCCGCGGAACTTCGTGCCCACTGCATGGGCGGCATCATAAATAATCGGGATATTGTGTTTGCGGGAAATGACATCGAATGCTTCGATATTTGCGGCATGCCCTGCGAAATGCACGGGAATGATCGCTTTTGTGCGCGGAGTGATTTTTGCCTCCACCGCTTTCGGATCGAGACATAGCGTCTGCGGATCGACATCTGCGAAGATGACTTTGGCGCCACGCGCGGAAGCTGTCCCGGCGCTGCAAACGAAGGTCAAGCCCGGGACGATGACTTCATCGCCGGGACCGATGCCGAGAGCGATCATGCATAAATCCAGCGCGGTCCCGCAGGAGTTTACGGCGATCGCAAATTTTGCGCCTTCATGGGAAGCGAGCGCCTTTTGAAATTCGGGCTCTTCGGGAAGCGGAAAAAAATTTCCATTTGGGCCGACGGCTGCCGCGATTACGTGATGGGCGGCATCCACATCGTCCTGTTCCCACACTCCGCCGAGAGCAATATAAGGTAGATTTCGTTTTGTAAGAGTAGTTGTTGTCATCAGATGTAAGGGTTGAATGTTTACTGAGGTTAAAGCGTGATTTCCCATAGATAGCTGCTGCGCAATGGGGAGTCGTTTTCTCCGGCGTAGAGAGTGCCATCGCGCGTGATGGCCACATCATGGCACTGATACATCGCATTGCCTTCGCCATCCGCGATGGGAGCGCCCAATTCAAAAGTATCCGTATTTGGATCAAACCGCAAAAGACGGCATTCGCCATTTCGTCCTGTGATGCCGTAGGCGAATCCATCCGAATGCATGGCCAGGGAGGTCAATCGCGAAGGCTTGTCAGAAATGGGTGTGCCGAGATAAGTGGCGCGCGCGGTTTGAGGTTCAATCCGGAAAAGTGACCCATTGCCTCCCGAAGCGTATAAGACACCGGTTCCGAGATTGAAAAGACCTTCGACTTTTGTGAATCCATGGGT
The DNA here is from genome assembly GCA_021413725.1 of Armatimonadota bacterium. Classification (GTDB taxonomy): domain Bacteria; phylum Armatimonadota; class Fimbriimonadia; order Fimbriimonadales; family Fimbriimonadaceae; genus JAEURQ01. Next base: position 6,808 of record JAIOPU010000254.1, read on the forward strand.
GCCGTCATGCCGCGGCAGGCCATGATTGTAATAGGTGATGCGCCCGGCATCGGGATCATATTTGCAAAGGCGCCAGACATCGCTCCCTTCGGTGGACAGCCAGGCTTTCGTGGCGCCCCATGCGCACCAAACGCACCCCTGGTCATCCAAAATGATATTTTCTCCCTGCGCCATCTGCATTCCGCTTCCGATGGGGCCAAGATCCCGTGTCTTACGGCCATCCAATTCGAAAGCGCTCAGCCGTTCCGGCGTGAAATGCATATTGTAAATCACCGCGCGCTTTTCATCGAGCGCGCAGGATTGGATGTAATTATGAGGAATGGGAATTCCCAGCTTCTCCGTCTTTCCGGATGGAATATCATGGCGATAAATGCCTCCTCCGGGAGCTTCCTGATAGCGGTCGATATCATGCAGCAATGCGGTGGCCAGGTAGAGCGAATCGCCCGATAGTTCCATGCTGCGGTGAAATTTTGCATCGTAGCGGTCCATCTCCTTTTCAAACCCCACGTCGATAAATTTTTCCGCCTTCCGATCCCATGCGGTCAAAATCTCCCCGTCGAAGCGTGTAAGGCCGCAATAGATGCGGTTCGATCCCTCATGCGAAACGACGCCGTCGAAACTGATCCAATCCTTGCCCCACTCGGGATGATCCAGAAAATCCTGGTAATTCCAACGGCTGTCCACGTGTTCCGCGTGAAAGGTGGGGGGATAATGGCGATCCAATAATTTTAAGGCTCGAATCTTCACACGGGTTATTAAATACGATATTCGGTTTTAATCAATGAGAAAATGGAAGCCGGTAAATTTACAGGGAAAAGAGCGGCAGGCTTCCTTGGTGGCTCCTCGTCCTAAGGACGCGATCATAAAAGATAAATTATTTATTTGATATTCGGTTTTAATCA
>JAIOPU010000033.1 GCA_021413725.1 Armatimonadota bacterium
TTCCGCAACGGGGAGTACTTTGCTGGCAAGAGAGGGGCAAGAACATCCATGCACGCTGATGGCTTGACCGCTTTTGTGGCCCTCTGGAAGGAGACATCCACCTTCCATCCGTCCTCAGCCCAGGCGTCGCCCGCACTCCCGAATTCTGAAGGCTTAGGAACTTCGTAGCAATCAGACTGAGCTACTCCAATATTGGAGATGTGCTGCTTGACAAAGGAAAAAATCACATCGCCTGGAGCCACCTCTTTCATGGTCTCATAGAAGTGGTTTCTCTTACCGCCTTTCTGAAGCTTTGGGGACCACATGTAGCCTCCCTCTACCTCTTGGCGTGAAGTCTGATTTTGGTTGACCCACCAATAGTTCATCAGCTACCAGTTTCGGTTGCAATAGCTCGGAACATCAGCGGCATGCCGCCGAAGAATCCTGCCATTAGACAGCAAGAAAGGTCCGATAGTCCACAGACAGCTCCGAGGACACCACAGGCAAAACCAATTGCGAGGCACGTAGCAAAACTGACCATACGTGGATATTACTCGATGTCAGAATGTGAGTAATATCTGGCGGGGTTGAAGCTCTGGGCTAAAAATGGGATTTACTTCGTATCTATCGTGGTCGTATAGCCGGGCAAAGATGTACAAGGAAGGCTGCCCAAGGATGTTCTTCTTCGAGTATTACAAGGAAGGCGAGGACTTTGAGAATGACGCAAGGATGCTCAAATCGCTCACTTTTCCGAAAATGGTTGCTGGGACGGTGGTGGACTGGAGTATTAATCAGGCTATCAAAACGTTTAAAGAATCCGGCGAGAGCATGTATGACCTCCCATTTCGAGGCGTAAAAACGTTCAGAAGGCTTATTGAGCGTTCTCCGGAAATCTGCAGAGGAATGCGCACTGATGGCGGATATCAGCCTCCTCGCGAGTCACAGCCCCTACACGGGCACTTCTACGGCATTCCTGTTGATGACGGTGAACTCGAGGGCTGTGAACAAAGGATTTCTAACGCTCTTTTCAATTTCGAGAGCTCTGAAGTCTGGGAGAATATCAAAGATGTTCCGACGGAGAAATGGTCCCGGACCAAGACTAACTCAGACATCAACGCCGAAAAATGGCATTTTAAGGATGATCTGCTGGTATGGGCTAGCTTGGATTTTTGGTACCGAGACGAAGACCGACTCTATATTTTTGACTGGAAGTCCGGAATGCCGACAGAAAAGGCTAAAGCTGATGCGCTTTTACAAATGGCGATCTATACGCTTTGGGGTCGGGATTGCCAGCAGCTCCCGGTTGAGAAGATCAGTACGCAAGTGGTGTACCTCTCCGAACAACCCGTCTGGGAGCCCTCCTTTGTCCCAGCCGCAGTGGTTCGAATTGCGGAAGACACGATCATCAGTCAATATGAATATGAGAAACGAAAGCTCAGGTGGGTCGGACAGGATCGACGCGATAACGACATTTATGAGGCGAATCTCGAGGACTTTGAGCCTCGGCCTGAACTGGTCCGATGTCTGAACTGCAAGTATCGCATCCTCTGTCCCCCGGGACAGCTTGCGGCGCAGGATCCAAGAAATGATTGAGCCGGTGTGTTTTTCAAGTTCAGATGAGGCCGGCACAGAGTAAAATAGAGCTTAATTTCGCGCGCCGTGAAATAAATGGCTTTCGGGACCGACTGGGTTCCGCAGGCGATTTTTGTAAAACGGCATTATCCGCGGCTGATCGCGGAGTTTTTGGTACTATCGTAGTATATCGCGTCAGTTACGCGCGCGAGGCACTTTCTCCGCCTTAAACTATCCATAGCGCGATGCGCTGACGAGCTGGATTTGCCTGGAGATTCCGCGATTTTTGGCGGTACAGGTACAACTGCCATTCTGAGCAAATTTCCATGAAGAAATCCAACAAAGTCAAGAACGGAGCTTTTCAGCGATGCGGGTGGTGGGGCACGATAACTGAATTCCTCGCGGTTGAGAAACCTCTTTGGACTGAGTCTTTAGTGAGCCAGCAAGTTCTTCGATTTGGCGACGAGCCTTCAGATTCACAGATTGTCGCCTGGAGTAACTGCTACGACTGCCTCAGGTCGCAGCTGAGACTTCTGCTGGCTGGAAAGCCATCCGCAGCAGATTGGGCAATTATTTTTGAGTACGAATTGCATCGTGAACGAGGGAGGAGACCCGATGTGATAATCCTTACACGCTCAAGCGTTGCTGTCCTTGAGTTGGGGACACTTGGCTTGATGCCGACTACGCTCCATTGCCGTCGATTGTAAGCGCTGCCAAGATGATTTTTGAACACGAGCCCTTGCCTAATATTCGCAGAGCTTTAAGCGCAGGCATTCCCGAAGCCCTGCAGGCAATGCTAGCGGTATGTGAGACGGCGCGAACTGCCGGGGAGCGGCACCTAATCCTTCTGACGGGGGTTCCTGGAGCAGGTAAAACACTGGTCGGTTTGCAGCTCGTTTATCATGCGCAATTAGGTGAGTTCCAGACCTCAAAACCTGCGGTCTTTCTTTCTGGTAACCGCGCGCTGGTAACAGTGCTGCAGCATGCCCTTGGCAGCAAGGCGTTCGTACAACGTGTTGATGGATTCTTGCAAGAATACGGGGGGCAATTCGGTGGACTTCCTGCCGAGCACATTTGGGTCTTCGACGAGGCGCAGAGGGCTTGGGACGCCCAAAAGGTTCGATCAGCACCAAGACGTTCCAGCAACGTCTCCGAACCGGAGGATTTCCTGCAACTTGGGAGCCGAATTCCAGGCTGGGCAGTAATTGTAGGACTTGTTGGCGAGGACCAAGAGATTCATGATGGAGAAGAGACGGGAATTGGGCTGTGGAACGAAGCCCTTTCCGATGTCAAAGAAACCTGGCAGGTTCACTGTCCGCCTCAACTAACACACCATTTCAACTATGCGAAAATTGTGCATGCGAATCAATCGCTATGTTTGACTGAATCGGTGCGGTCGCATATCGCTGAAGAGGTGCACAACTGGGTGAGAACGCTCCTTGATGGAGACTTGCCCCGGGCCGGAGAGATCGCTCTCAGAGTTCAAAAGCAGGGCTTCCCGATACATGTTACACGCAACTTAGGAAGCGCGCAGAAGTACCTTAATAATCGATATTCCTCGCAGCCAGAAAAGAGGTTCGGCCTGTTGGCGTCCTCCAAGGCAAACAACCTCGGGCAGTTTGAGATAAAAAATGAGCGTGAGTACACAAAGGACCTTGACGTGGGGGCTTGGTACAACGATCCCCCTGAATCTAGCCAATCCTGTACTCAAATGTCCGCAGTTGCAACCGAATTTCAGTGTCAGGGACTAGAACTTGACTTTCCGGTCGTTGCCTGGGGGAACGATCTGACCTGGTTGAATGGTGCGTGGCATTCGTTACCTGAGGAATACTCTAAGGCTCGAAATCCTCATCAGCTAAGGGTAAATAGCTACCGAGTACTCCTGACCCGAGGACGGGACGGAATAGCCATATTTGTACCTAAAACGGATGCCATGGACCCAACCTACGCAGCATTACTCCAAGCAACAGCGGCAAACGGGCGCTGAAGTCCGAAACTGATCCGAGAAGTACTCGGGACCAAGTCTTCTGGGAAGAAAAAAGGAGGGACACCTATGACCGAGGCAAAACGTCTGCCACCAGCGCACTCGATAACTTGGTACGATTTGGGCTCTCGGTGGCCGAGGGCCACAAGGACCTACTCAAATGAAAATCAATATTACGGACATGTCAAGGAAAGAGCGCCTCCTGAAAGTTTCGGAAGTCTGCACTAGACTCGCGGTTTCGAGATCGTTGCTGTATCGACTGGTGGCTGCAGGCGAAATCAAGAAGATCAAGATTTCAGGAGCCACCAGAATAGCCGAATCCGAGTTAGACCGATACATCAATCTTCTGATGCAGTCCGAAGACGAGTGAAACTCACGATAAGTTGGTCCGAGTCTATATTGCTTAGGACCAACTTTAATGCCCGGGTCAGGAGCTAATGTCCGGTAGATTTGCAAACGCGGCCTTCAGTTCGTCAAAACCAACCCAGCACGCAGGTATTCCGTCCTCTGGCTTCTCGTCACCCTCATCATAGATTCCCCAGTCTGCTCCATCTTGACAACTGTAGATCGCCTCGTGAGAGGCATCGATGACATCGTCAAGGGTTGGGTTCGCCAGAACAAATCGAGCCGGAAGTTCATCGCAGGTAGACCATGTGAGTCCAACGACAGTTCCTCCAGGAAAGCGACTGATCTGGACCGAAATACCATCCCCGTGCATGGAGTCCGGGAATTCTATGCCGACACTGCAGATTTCGTGAGCTTGGAGCACCTCATTTAGAAGGTTATCGACATCCCAGTCGTCAGCAGAAGTCCCCAAGAATTCGGCGACCGATTGATAGACTTCCGCCCAATCGGAATCGTCTTGTACCGAGCCATGCTTTAGGAACGCCCGCTCCCAGGCCGTGGCTTCCACTGGCGAGTATGAATTTGCACTCATCGCGTCGCCCCTTTGCTTCCGGCGTGGACTTCCTCGACGATTTCTTCTGTGATTTCAGAAGCCTCAAACTCCTCTTCGATGGGCCACATTTCGAAGTTATCTCCGTAATCGTAGTGATAAGCCTGGTGCCACCAACCCGAAATTTGCGATCCGTCCCAGGTTCCTTCGTACCTCATAAACATCGGAACCGAAATGTTGGAGGTGATGTAACGCTTCACCATTGATACTGAGGCTCCTTCGATGACCACCTCGTCGTAAACGAAGGTTCCGTCACTGTCGACTCCTTTGCCGGTGACCACGTTATCCTCGGTCGAGAACATAATCTTCTCAATGCCGACTCGATTTCGCTGCAGCCATCGGCAACGCCATTCGCCGTTGAAATTCGGGCGGTCTTTCATGAGTTGGCTTCCTCACCCAGGAAATTGGGGGCGAGTTCCCCAGTGGTTGATTCTGTGTTGTAGTTTTTCATTATGCGACTCCGATGTCGCACCAAGAATTAACAAAAAAGATCGCAGACCGCATCAACGATCCGCGACCTCTCGCGTTAGAGACATTGTTCGGAGTTTACTCCGCCCATCCCAATGGCACCGTGGCGTCTCGCGCTCGGTTGCCGGAGCCCGTAGGCTCTCTCTTGATGCTAACTACAATGTTAGCACGGAAAACAAGGTAGACGCCAGGCAAATCAAGGCTTGTAAGTCGCCTGTTGCTCGAAGGTGGAACGGAACCCCCAACCGGACTCTGTCAAATCAGAACATAATTAACCGCTTCCTAACCGGACTCCTATGGAACACAACGACATTTGGACTCGATTCTGCCGCCGACAGCAAGTTATGGAAACCTGGGTACCACTGTTCGTGTGCCAGCCGAGTGGAGCGGTTGCTACGAGGGTGATCGGGAAAACCCCACGAAAAATCCTGTGTCGCAGTGAAGCGATGGAATCTATGATCCGCAGCCAGTGCGCCATCCTCCTCGCGGATTGGAATTCAAAGTCACATGAATTTGATGGCTTGATTTACATGATTGCTGTAGAGGAGGAGGGTCAGGTTGTTCCGCTCTACATAGGTAAAGCGGAATCCTTCGGGCGAGGCGACGGTAACTTGTCCGCCAACGTAAAGGGAGCCATGCGCGAAACCTCGAAGTTTGCAAGGTGGGGCGACAACTACGCGTACCACATCGGCGATCTCAGCGCGGTTGCGCTTCCAGGGCATCACGAGAGGCATCAAACGCAAAAGTACGGAGAATGGGCAAGCACAATGTTCGAAGCGTTTCCTTTGGACGAGCTTCGACTTGTCAAACCCGTTTACTTTTGGGCAAAAGCATGGCCGAAGAACGAGACGGGAATCTGGGAAGACTTCGGACCAACAAGACTCACCTTCCTAGAATATTTACTCATCGGTGTCGCCAGCGCGGCATTCGGAAACCGATTGCTTAATCGAGAGGGGAGGAACCGCAGTTTGGGAGCCTGAGGCAAGAACTTCTGCACAAGCACGACTGGCAAGTCCGCTGCCAATTCTCGCAGCTTCATTTCCAGGTGTCTCAGGATACGAACGGATTCGTGATTCGCGCAGCAGGTGAGTAGGTCCTCAAGGCGGAACGTGATTTGCGTGCCCGCATCGACCAGACTTCAGCATCGGGACGTGCGAGCCCCACTCTCCTTGATATCGAACCTTGTCAATCGGTCACGCTCCGTCTTGAGGCGCGATTCCCAAAAGGCGTGCAACCGACTCGCAAAAGAGGGCCGAACCTTCCTCCCCGCCTGCGACCCACCATGCGTCCCAAAAACGCATCTTTTCTGAAAGTTTGCTTGCAAGAGAGTCAATGTTGTAGTAATGTCCAGACCCATACATCAGTGTGCTGTATGCTCCCTCCAGCGAGAGAGTAAAGAAGGCCGAACTCAATCTGACCCGGAAAGCTTGTACACTGGCACCATTTCGACAAAGTCATTCAGGCTTTCCCACTTTTCTTGCCAATACTCGGTTTCTTCTGTGCGCTTCGCCTGAACCAGCATCGGAACAAGGGTCTGACCGATATCGAGAATCCAGAACAAGTCGGCTCCGACCTGCTTCTCCATCTTCCTTCCGAATGTCTCGACAGCAAGCACGTCGCTGAACATCGCCTGCAGCCTCAGCAAGACCGATTCGGTGACAGTCTCCTATTGGGTTCGGAAACCTATGACCCCCGAGACATGCTTCGTAGTCAGTCCGGTGGTCTGTTCGAAGTGGAAGGGCTCTCCAACCAGGTCATACGCGCAGTGAGCCGCTTGGCAAATCCTAACTCGAGGCTGGGACGGATGGCAGGGCATCAGTCGGCTTCCTGTAAATCGCTCACTCCCATCCGAAAACGGAAGTCGTATTTTTGAAGAAACTCTAGTTGTGCGGCATCGAGTCCAAAATGAGCAGCTAGTATCGCATCAATCTTGTCAATGCTCTGCTTGCACTGTTGGAGCCGGTATTCGAAGATTGTCCCGTTTGCTCGCTTGTCGTATCGTTCAACCCTTGTCTCAACCATCCGCTTCATGAGTTCCTCCGTAGCTAAGGCGAGCATGCCGCGATTTTCATGGGACATCATTTCCAAACCTATCGGAACATTTCGTAGGTGCCACATTCCGAGGTGCCAGCAGTCTGAAATCGAGTGGTAGAACCAATAGAATAGAGAACTGTTCAGGAAGCCGACCAGCAGCAGTTGGTCATCTTCAGGCAATGTGACGGTCTTGTAGGATTTCAGCACTGTGCGAAACGGTTGAAAGCTAGTCGGAAAAATCCAATACGTTTCACCGTAGTCCTTTAGCCAAATCGAAGCGCTCCCCATCCCAAACTTTGTGTATGGTTTGAATTGCCTAATCTTGGTTAAGATGTCGTGCTCCTGGGTTGAGGACAGTTTTGGATGAATTCCGTCGATAGACCAAGTGCTTCGTTCGGAAAACTGTAAGACGCCCCTAAAAAGGTTTTGAGGGTCATTCGTTCGGATATATCTGCTCGTATAGGAGAAGGGGCTTTCTGCTCCATCCCTTGCCCCCATGCAAATTGAGACGCGCTGAGAAATGCCATCAAACAATGCTTGTGGACGAATCGCATGATTTGATACCCAGCTTCGCTTGAGTGAAGAAGTAAAGACCTCCATTAGCGGGCTGTACTCCCGTATTGACGAGATGCTCATTGGAACGATTAAGCCCAACCGCCCTGCGTGTCCCAGCAGATGGAGTGACCTCACGAAGCAAGGCGTGTAAAGATTTCCTGTACCTAGCGTCAGGCTTGACGGGATTTTGTACCTGGGTCACCTTGTCGGCAACAAGATTTCCGGTTCGATAGAGTCGCCACAGGTCTTCATCCAGGTCAGGACGCACACTTTCCACAGCCTCTAACACCTGCTCCTTTGAGATTGGTGCGCCGCGCCATTCGCCAAGTTGCTGGAGCCGCCATGCTTTGAGATTCTTCCCATAATCCTCGATGAGCTTCACGAGGCGCGAATGGTCTTTCTCGAAAGCCAACGTCGATGAACCCAGTTCAACATCCTGCCATAAGCGGCCGATGTCCTCGATGCTCGTATAGCCAACAAGCGTATTGCCTGCGAGGATGTTGAAGTCGATGTCGGGCAGCGGTTCGACGCCGAAGTTGTCTTTGGAATCGTCCCGCTCGACGGTAGCGATGAGGGTGAGGAACAGGCGGAGTTTGCAGATTTCAACCGCTTCTTCCATGATGTCCACGCCGAACAGGTTGTTGACGATGATGGACTTCTTGATGAAGTATTCAGCGCTCGGGTGGTCGTTGATGCGCTCGACCTCGGTTCGGAGTTCATCGAGAATCCTGCTGCCCAATCCACTCGCAGGAAAGAAGTCCGCAAATGTGCTCTGGTCGATGTGCAGGTCGTCGAAATGGAGTCTGCCACCCCAGTTCATGATGTCTGGCTCGCTACCCGTCGTCTTGCCCAACAGGTAGCGCATCCGGCTCAGGCAGGCGTTGTAGAGGGGAAACAAGATGATAAGCGCTTCAAAGAGAAATGCCCCGGAACCGCACGTCGGGTCGAGCACGGTAATTTGCTGGAGACCCTTGAAGTAGAAGGAGTGTAGTACCTCCGGGTCTTGGATATTGCGGACGAAATCGAGTGCTAGTTTTTCGATATTGAGGTTGTAGGTGATGAAATCATCAATGCCCTGAATCTTCTCGAGGTCGAAGTCATCGAGGATGCTCTCGTAGCGTTTGCGTCGTTGTTCGAACTCGTAGTCGGTCTCGGTCGGGAGCTTGGCTCCCTGCTTGAGGCTGGGATAGACGTACCGCTCGATTCCCTCGCCCTCGCTGATTCCAAGTCCATCGTTAAAAAGGTTCGGATGCGGTCCGACCGGCAATGGTTGGACTGACTTCTTACCTTTGTCCCCGGTCCCCGCAAGCATGTCGAACAGGCGCGGAATGATGGTGTTTCGGCAAATGTATCCAGTGATGTCTTCCTTCGTGTAGTAAGCGCCCATCTGCTTTTGGTTGATGTATTTTTCGAAGATATAGCCGAGAATGTGAGGCGAAATGTACCCATCGTTTTCGACTTTATCCTCGTCTAACGTCCAGCGCCACTTATCGAAATAATCGAACCATTTCTTGAACTCAGAATCCGGGATTCTTGCTTCCGGTGGAAACACGCTTTTCTCGACAGCTTTCTTATCCAATCCCAGGTCACGCTCGACCTGGTGGACAGTGAACAGCCCGCCGTCGAGATAGAGCACATCCTTAAACGTCTCCTCAAAGCGGAGTCGATTTCCCTTCTTTTCTCCAAGCCCAAAAAAGCTGAGGGGCAGCAAGAAGTGGGTGTAGAAGGTGTCGGCACCGTTATCCTTTGAGTTCTTCCCGAGATTCTTGCTTAGGAACCCGGTACCATCCGGAAGGAGGCCCTTGCCTCCCAGAAAGTAGATGAACATGAGCCGGTTTAGCAGCACCGAGCAATACCAATCCCGCTTGGACTCATCCTCAATCCAATCCAGAAATTTGACGAATGACTTCCGCTGGTCGCAGAACTCTTTGAAGAACTTCTTGGTGACCCGTTCGGCAAGCAGCGCCTGATTGACCCGCGCCGCCACTTCGACGATGGTTGTGGTTTCCGATTCGTCAAGCGTGAATGAGAGCTTCTGGATACGCCGCGCTAAGTGTTCGACGCCCTTGCCGGAGTAGAAGGGGATTTCACTGGTGCCTTTGGTCTTGCCGTCCTCGCGCTTGGGCACCGCCCAAACTTGGCGTGAGAGCTCGCGGTCGATAAAGACGATGAGATGCTCGTGGTGGAGTTTCTCAACTTCTCGCTCAATTCGCTTTCTCTCTGCCGAGCCGGGGAACGGTTGATTGGGTGCTGGTCGGCAAACGAACGCAACGAGCCCACGCTTTTCGCCAACGCCCTCGATTTCGAAGAACTGCCCGTTGACCTCAAAAGCATGCTTCGCTCGGAAGCCATCCCAGAGCAGATGCTGGGTAAACAGCTCTGGGAATTTGAACTCGGTAAGACAACGGCGTACTTCTTTCATGCGTAGGTTCTCATATCAGGACGTAAAGGGGTGCTCATTGTGTCGAGCAACCTCTTGCGAAAAACATTTTTGTTGCTTCGGGGTCCGGCTCAACTTGTTCGCCAATGTAGGATGTTGGATACTCGAAGCCCTGCAAAATGAGTTGGCTTCCGATGTACTTTAGTTTCTTATTCGCACGCAGCTCAATCTGTCGGACGCGCTCTCGCGTTACACTGAGCTTAGAAGCGACACTTTCCAGCGTGAGTTCCTTTCCTTCGTCAAGCCCGTAGCGTAAACGCACCACTTCCGCTTCACGACAAGTGAGGCATGCGAGTACAGATTCGAGAGTCTCGCTGCAATACTGCCGTGGAATCAGGACAGGAGCTATAACTCCCAGACAAGCATCGATGAGTTCTTCATCAGAATCGTCAATTATGATGGGTTCTGAACCTTGAATCAACAGGTTCAGAGTTCGAAATTCGTCGTCGTTTAGACCCAGTCCTGCCTGTATCTCATGCACTTTGGGCACCCGTCCCAGACCTTGGGCGAGCTTGTCAACTTCGATATCGAGTTTCTTGAAGATTGGGGCAAAGATAACTTCCGCGTAGAATGGGACCGCAAACGGCCGTAGCATGTCGAACACTTCTCGGTCAATCCCACGTTGAACCCAAAGTGCGGCATAGGTCATGAATCTAGGCGATTGATCAGGCTTGTACAAGCGAATTGCGTTTAGCAATCCAATTATTCCGTAGCTGACCACGTCAGCGAGCTCAACTCGACCAGCCAGTTTCTTTACTTGGTATGTTCTCAATCCAACCTTCAAGGGGATGTACAGGTGGCTTTGGAACAGTTGCCACTTCGCTGACTCGGAGCCAGCTCGAACCATTTCAAAAAGGGCCGCCTCATCGTCGCGGTCGAGACCCCGATGCTCGTCGGCAATTTCGGCAAGTTCGGGTAGACCATTTCCGAACTCTCTAAAAATGACCGCAGTTTGTCGGCTTCTGTCGAAGATGCGCTTCTGGCGTCGATAGGTCAAGGCACGGCAGAGCCGCTCGCTCAGGTCTATGCTTGTGACACCTTTAGCCCTTTGTGTCAGGTCGAAAGCAAGGGCACTCAGCTTCACGGAGAACGCGAGTACATCAGTCGGACAATCCAGTCGATGCTCGAAAAAATCAAGGTCGCACTGAGCACGCGTAATGAATTGCCACACCTGCTCGTTATCGAAAGGGCAAGAGTAAATGACAATCGGCTCGTAGTGCAGCCGACTGACTTTACGCCCTATCGTACAGCGCCGGAGGAAATCTGGAATACTGTCCGTTGGGCAAGTGACCACGAAGACAACCTGACCGCCAATTCGAGCCACGCCTTTGAGAGGGTAGTCGATTTGCTTGGCAGCTGTCTTTCGAAATCGCTCCTCGCGCGTCAGCCAACCTTGGGTGAACTGACCAGGGGCGAGTAGCGAAATAGGGAGTCGGTTAGAAAACCTGTCCCAGTGCAACTCGTCGATAAAGAGGCGCTCAAAATCCTGTTCAATCAGGGCGGTCACTAGGTTTTCCGACTTCACCGTCCATCTCCGTTAAGCCCTCGGGACCAACCCAAGCGAGCAAATGATTTTGGGCTCTCGATGCACAATTTCGTCGGAAACGATGCAGAGCCTTTCCTCACTTCTTAGCGAGATGCACAGCTCCGACAGCGCGTCATCGCTAATCCCAGCTTTGAGTTGCCGATTGAGGGTGTCGGTTGCGGATTGGCGCAGGGGATACCGATAAACATCCTCAATGACCCTGAGAAGTTCGTCGGAGGCAAGCAGCGTGCCTTTAACCTGCTCTGCATAGCATTTCAACCGTTCGTAAGTTCTAAATCTAGCGCCGGAAGGCTTTCCGAGTTGACCACCGACACTCATTTCCTCTTCTACCATTCGCTCGACCCCTCTACGAACAATTTCGTGGTGGTTCTTGGCTTTGTGGCGAGCCGGCGTTGTCGGTTCGCATTCTGCTGCTCGGAGCACAGCAAGTGGAGATTCGGAAACCAGGTCGCCCTTCTCGTCAACCCATGAGAGCGCGTCGTTGCCATCGGCAGCTCGCATGTAGACCAAAGCGCCGGTTGGCTTTTGAGGCACAGCATCAAAGTCTTTGGCGCTGAATACCACGTCAGGCATGTCCTCGATGATTGATTTCAGCGAGGGGTCGGCATCAATGGCATTCTTCCAAATTTGGAATGCGAGTGAAGATAGGTCAACTTCGGAATCGTCGTCGTTATCGAGGATGCCAGCCTTCTCGTTGTAGAGGTCCCGATACCGCTCGTCAACCTTGAGGTCCTCGAAGAACTGCTCGTCGGCTCCAACCACTTCCGCGTTCTCAGTTAGGCGCTGTCGCACTCTTCCGCGCAGGTTAATGATTCGGTCAACACCATCCATTGGGTAGAAGCAGATGAGCACCTTGTCCTTGGCGTGGGTCGTCGTCAGTAAGTCAAAAAGCTTCGCAAGTTTCTTGTCATCGGCAGGATTCCAAGTGCCGTGTTCAGAAAGAACAGTACAAAGGGAGTCGCTGTCAGCTTGAAGGTCCTTCTCTAGTCGACTGACGAAGAGCTGAGGTCGCAGCCATTTGAACCGTTTCCGGTATCTACCAGCATAGAGGTCATACACCTCTTTAGCTCTGGTGCGGAATTCCGCCTCAGTGTACATGGGGACATGGACCGACGGGGCGTCCACATCGATGAAATCTTCGTTTTCGTCGTCGAAAATACTTCCCGTCACTCCTGTATCATCGCTATCCTCATCAAACGAGTGGACATCGAGCATAGACGGGTCTGTCGTGCCGATGGGGAGTGGTAACCCGTTCTCGATGGCATGGAGGTGGATGTAGTTCCGCAAGACATGCCGCTCTACCGACTGTACGAATGCCAATCCGCTACTCTCAAGTCGCTTAAAAAGGTTTGTGCGACAGAAACCCATAAGACGCTTTCCAGCTCGTCCCAAGTCCTGCAATACCTTGGTCTCTGCCTGGGTCGGCGGCGAGTCGGGCTGGCTCGCGACATAGTTGCCGAGTCCATACCGAGGAAGGCTCAATGCGTTGACCTTGTTTACGATGGCTTGGTTGAAGAGCCGTGCGTAGGGGTCTTTGCCGTCAGTTTCGCTGATTTCAAATTTGATGGTTCTAGGTATTCGTTCTGGGAAGAACGTGTGGGTTCCGTCCGCAAGAACAAGATATCTCCTTCCCGTTTCTGGGTCTGTTTGGGCGTAGTTCTCCTTGATGAACCCCCGCGTTCGCCGTACCATGTAAAGGCGCATCAGCTCCCGCCAATCATCCGCATAAGGGCTCTTTTCGAAAGCGGCAAGGCTCTTCAGGGGGCATTGATGTCTCGCCTGGAACTGGACTTCGCCGACTTCTTTGATATATTTGTCGGGTCGAACGCCAATCTCTTGGTTTTCGGGGACGAACAGCCGGAGCTGAGCACCCAAATCAACGTACGCCTTGTTGTAAGGCGTAGCGCTGAGGAGAATGCAGCGGCACTCGTTCTGTGTGATGTACTCGTGGATAGCGCGGTACCGGCTACCTTCACGGTTTCGAAAGTTGTGGGATTCGTCGAGTATTACTAGGCGGTATCGACGAAGATCGGGAAGTGCCTTCGTTGCCATCGTTACTGAGAGCACCTTGGCGCGGAGTCGATACTCGTCCGCGTAGTCTTGCCACATGTCCACGAGGTTCTTTGGGCAGAGAATCAGGGTTTCCAATCCCAGGTCATCTTCAAAAATTCGAGCGATTGCCGTCGCCATCAGGGTCTTTCCGAGACCTACAACATCGCCAAGGACGACACCGCGTCGACGTTCATTGTTGAGATGGTGAGCCGCAATCTTGACTGCGGCGACCTGGAACTCAAAGAGCTTGTTGCCAAAGTCTTTCGGAATGCGAAATTCGGACAAGCCAGCCCGTGCTTCTTGAGCCAAGTGATAGGCAATCTTCAGATAGATGTGATACGGGGGTATAAGCGTTGGTCGAGCCCAGCTTTGTTCGATGATTTCCGCGAGTTCTTCAGAAATGTCTAGGCACCACCTGTCGCTCCAACGGTCTTCGAACCACTTTGCGAGCTTTCTTGAAGCGTCATCGTCAACGACATCGACGTTTAACTCGAACTGCTTCATCAGTCCTGCAAAAGTCAGATTCGAACTTCCGACGTACCCAACAACCTCCGAGCCAGGGACATCTCGATGAACCAAGTAGAGCTTTGCGTGAAGGCTGTTCTTAAGGAAGAGCTTGACAACTAATTTGCCTGCACGGAGCTGGCGAGCCAGTCTTTGAAGGTTTAATTCATCCAAATCGCTGGGTGCGCCGATAGTAAGCTGTTCGCGGAACTGTTCAGCCATGCGTCGCTTTAACTGCAGAGCTTTGGTAGCGTCGAGTCCATCCTCTTTGATGAGGCTGTAAACGCTCCGGACTTCATCCTCGGGTACTGATTGCATGCCGACGAGCAGACGAGCTTTACAAGTTCCTTCACCAGAAAAGCGTTCGTCAATGACTTTGCCGAGCCTGTTCCAACCGCGCAGGTTGAAGTAGCCAACGCAGAAATCTGCATGCGTGGCAGTTCCCAGCATCTCCTCTAGAGATGGGAGAAACGGGAGCTCTATGTTATCGAAGATTCGGGGCATGGGGAGTTATCCGTAGTTCAATTGTCCGATGCGTTGTCATGTTGGCATATTTTTGGAGTCTTGTCGAATATTTGGCAACCAAATCCGTTATGGTGACCTTAATGGTGACTTTTGCTCGAAAAGACAACAAAAAAGCCCTCAAGGGGGCTTTTTGAACCTAAATTTGGTGGACCGTGTAGGGCTCGAACCTACGACCCGCTGATTAAGAGTCAGCTGCTCTGCCAACTGAGCTAACGATCCGTAGTAGAGATAATACCCGGAGTTGGGGGGTGGATGACAGGCTATTCTGTGACATGGCGAAAAATGTCACTCATTATTGCGCGCTTGGAGTTTTGAGAAGGGCGCCGCGATGATTGCATCGATTTTCCTTGGTGCCAGGGACGAACTCCTTGACGGACTCGATGCGAAACGAACGACCCATTCAGTGGATTAACGAGAGTCAGACGCTGACGACTTTGCAGGAGATGACAGGAGAGACAGAGATTCAGCATTAGAATGTGGATTCTTTTGTATCACGCAGGGCGTCTTTAGGCTGATTTGAAACCTGTTTCGACCGATGCCAGCATCGGACTACTCGGAGTGGTTGCGCCACCTCCGATTGATGTTGAATGCGAGGCCTTTTCAGGGTCTCTGGCTGCGCTGTATGGCGTTGCCCGCGCTCACAAGATCAATCTGCTAGATATTCCGATGCGACCGATTTGTGAGGCGTACTTTAAGTATCTCCTGACGATTGGCGATCAGGATCTTGATTCGGCAGCGGCCGCACTGGTGGCACTGTCCTATCTCGTGGAACAGAAGTCTTTCATGATAATCCCGTCAATAGACACCGAAGATGACTACGCTCCGGACATTGACTTTGCCGAGCCTTACATATCGGAGTTCTCAGCGGCAATTCAGGCGCTGACGATCTACGAAGAGCAGCGGGACCAGATTTTCTTTCGGGGAGGTCAGGTTGGTGACCTTTACGAGATTCCGTTTAGTCTCGGACAAGTGACCAGCGGCGACTTGTCTCTTGCTTTCGAACGGCTGTTGAGGAAGGCGGAGCCCGATCCGCCGGAGATTCTCAACAAGCCTCGGCGATCGTTGACGAGCCAGATGGAGTTGGTGTTCGACATTTTGGCGGAGGACTATCAAAGCCTGATCGACCTGATGCCGCATCCATTCACTCGAAGTGAGGCAGTCTGGTGGTTCTTGGCTTTGCTTGAACTTATACGGCTTGGGCGAGCCCAATTGCGGTTGGGTGACGATGATGTGCTTTTTGCGAGGGGCGAGTGTCTGTAGTTCATCAGATTGAGGCGATGCTGTTCGTTGCCGATCAGCCGACGACAGCGACACAGATGGCGGAAGTACTCGGAGTTGATCGTGCCGAAGTAGAGGTTGGGCTTCGACAACTAGGAGAAATCTTGCAGCATGGCTCAGCGATTCAGTTAGTTCAGATCGCGGGCGGATTTCAGCTTTCGACAAAATCGCAGTACGCGGACATTGTAACCCGATTTTTGAAGCCGCAGAAGCACCGTTTGAGCAAAAGCCTGATGGAGGTTCTGGCGATTGTTGCCTACCAGCAACCGATCACGATTGCTGAGATTGAGGCTGTTCGCGGGGTCCAAAGCGACTACGGGTTACGGATGCTGTTGGAACGCCGGGTGATTAGAGAGGTTGGCCGTCGACACTCACCCGGAAGACCAGTTCTTTATGGGACTACTCAGCAGTTTTTGCACTATTTTAATCTCAACGAGCTCACGGACTTACCTCAGATCACGATCACCCGACCCCAGCCGGCTCTGGATTTCGAAGCAGTCGATCCGGTTGCAGGAGCTTTGGAACAGGATTTTTCATAAATTGTTGGAACCTGGAAGCCTTTTCGGGTTCCTGGTTTGTCAGGAGACTCGGAGAGTTGAGAGCGACTAGGGCGTCAGTCGTCTTCTGAAAGAATGCCAAGCAGAAAGGGAACCCTTCGGGGTCCCAATTTTGGTTCGTCGGAAACCATCGCCCCCGAGAAATCGGGGGCATTTTTGTTGCTTCGTTACCCTTGATCCGGGTCTGGAGAATAAGCTACTGGTGTCCGCATATTTGAACGAAATGAGCGTGCCGGCGTTGATAGTCCGATTTGCAACCCGACTGCATTTCGGCAGATCAATGCTGATTCTAACCTGGAGTGAGACCTCGCGAGCGAAAAGGGCGTTCTACCGATCATAGGCGATAGAATTTTGCAGGGCAAGAAACTTTCGGTCTAGTATTTGCGGAAAGCCGCAGGAAAACACTATGAAAAAATTTACAATGATTGTTTGTGCGTTTAGCGCGATGTCGACTTTTGCTTTGGCTGATGGGGTCGGACTCAACGACACCTTGACGTCTAACTCACAAGATTCGGACACATTGCAGGATAGGATCGTTTGGGAAAAGATGATGATGAAGGACCTTACTCTCGAACAAAAGGCAACGGCAAACCTTATCATGGGCAAGCTCACCGAGGACCAAAGGCGAGTTTGGTCAAAGAAATCCTTGATGTGTGCCCGCGATCCGCACAAGGGCATGGATATCAACCTGCCGATGACAGAATCCATGAAGATGGACCATATGAACATTGGGCTTAACTACGACGAGCGCGAGACCATGAAGCGAATTTGGAATAAGCTCTCCAATGAGCAGAAGCCGGTTGCCGAACGAATGATGATGAATTGTTGCGTCTACGGAATGAAGCACGCCAAAGGCTAATGAGCTTCGCCGGGGGGAGGGTAGGGAAGTTCGCGGGTTTCAATTCTGGCGAGGCACCCTTCCTCCCCTCCATAAGCCATTGGAAACACATCTTGCTCGGCAAAGCCGAGCATTTCTACGTACCATCCGGCGTAACTCCAATCTCTTCCGAGACTAGCTTTTGCAATTTTCGGAAAGCGCTGAGTGAATTTGATGGCGAGATGGCGGGCTGAGTTCTGATCAGAGTCTCGCCAATCAAAATAGTAGTTAGCCTGGCCCGTCACGTAGTGGGCTGCTTCGTCAGGATTCACGAGCAGGGCTCCGTGGGCAATTTGGACATTCGAGACGGGGGTGAATGCGCATTGCCACCCGCCTGGGTCGGCGTAGCCAGGAGCGATCCGCAGCCGTTGATATCCCTGCTTGTGTAGTTCGTGCACCATGAGTAGCACTCGCTGAGCGCGCTTAATGTGCCTTGGGTCGGTAGGTTGAGACATCCCTAGAGCATAGCTTGATCTTTCACAAATTCGTTGCGCGGGGTTAAGATTCGCAAAACTTTTTAAATTTTGTCACAAATAAGGCCGATCTTCCCGATTAAACATACGGGGTAATTCCCGGGGGAATTTGATGAAAATACGCAGTTCAATAGTCTTGTCGCTACTGGGCCTCTGCCCGCTTGTCCACGCCTACGGCCACTATGGTAACACAGCCGGACGCCTGGACTTTGCTTCCAACTACGACATCGGTGCGCGCCTGCGATACGCGGGTCAGTCGAATGCCACGGTTTACGATTTCGGCAAAATTGGAGATATTAACGGACTGCCACCTGGTGTCGCGGCCGGAGATGTTTTATCTGCCGTTCAAGGCGCAACCGCGGGATGGAGCCAGTATTTGAACGTCAAGTACGATTCAACAGGAATGAGGGCCGTAAACACAGGTACGGTTCGATTGCGATATGATGCGACTCGAGCGACCGGTGCTTATGCCGACGGCATTGTGGGGGCAACGGCGGGTCAGGTGGACTATGCTGAAATCGTTTTTGGCAGACGTCCGTCTGCTGGTGCCGCATGGACTGCACAAAATTTTGCCTGGACGCTCAAGCACGAGTTGGGTCATACGTTGGGCTTGATTGACCTTTACGAGAACACGACCGAGGATTTTGTTGATCACGATACAAACCTTGGGGCGGGTCCATCATTGGACTATGATTCTAGGCGGGACAACATCATGTTCCAGATCAATAATGGGAATAACTACAACCTGGCTCCAGTGACAGATATTGATAATGACGATATTCTTGGTGCCGCGCAACTTTGGGGATCGTCGCATAGTTTTATTCATACAGGAAAACTTGCGGCGGCCTATGGAGCTGGCAACTTCCCACGCCGAGGTTCGGCCGAGCATCATGGTCAAAATAATGCCAAGAAGTGGACCTATCGAGGCAATTTTGGAACCAACAGGCTGACGTCTGGGAAGCCATACATTGACATTGAATTCTGGGGTTACCAAGGATTTACGGGCTCGCTGTGGGGGGCAGGATCGGCAGCTGCGTTCCAGTACATGGGAGAAGTTTCCCCGAATTTGCATCGTTTCGAGGTGAATCGCGTTGACTTTCTTGGGAATTTTGAACTGACCCTGGAGAGCAGGTACGAGAGAGAGGCGCGCATGTACGCCCAGGTCGTCTCGGGCAATAATGGCACGAGTTTTTCCCTTGAACGAAATCTAAATGGTCTTGCCCACAGCGTGAACTTTGGAAACCACCGGTGGGCAAACGTGTTTGGGGCTGTTCCTGAGCCGAATAGTTTATTAGTGCTAGCGCTTGGCGGAGTGGCGCTGATGCGCCGAAAACGGTAGACCTCTATCTATCCTTGGTCCGCACAACAAAGCGAAGTGCGGACCAAGTCGCGTCAATTGCACAAACTTTGTTATCGACAAGCCCTGATGCAAGGCCCTCGGTACGAACCACAGTGTCACTGCACGTAGTTGGAAGGCCGGAGGCTTTCTTGGGCCAAGCAATCCAGATGCCACCGCTTGCCTTGAGGTTAGGACGAAGAGTGCTAATTGCCGCTGATAACTCTGGATGTTGCGTGCAAAAAGCAATCGCAACGTCAAAAGCTCCATGAGATGTTAGCGATGCGGGGTTTTGGCTCAGGATCAATTGCTCGATCCAATCTGGCGGGTTCACGAGACGCACAACTGCCCCCGGCTTGATTCCCAGTTTCTGGATCAATGGCGTTCCTGAATATCCTTCAGCCATAATCGGGTTGCGATTTTCGCCCTAGATTACGGTCTCACCCTCGGGAAGTATGCCGTGATAAACGATAACCCCAGCGTCACCCGGATCGGAAACGGCAAAACTCTGGGTCGAGACGGCGGCATTGACGAATGTAACTCCCGAATTTGCAGAAATTCCTGAAACAATTCGTTCGACGTTGGATTGGTGATCCTCGCCTACGCCGTGAATGGTCACTTGATCCTTGCCCGCTTGAACCAGGCCTTGCAGACTGCCGCTATTCTTTTTCCATTCGATTTTCATATTTGATTCCTCACCTAGGATTATACGAAATATCTAACCTCAATGTTGACATTATGGAAGGTCAAGGCTTCCTTCGTCAAGTCTTTGTGATCTATCTTCGGCGGCTTGTGCATCGAAAAGCTTCGGCAAGGTCAAAGCCGAATAACTTGCCTTGTGTCTCGGCCGAGTCGTAGACTATCGCTGCGACTCGGTCACCCTTCTCACCGCTAAATTGGCTCGCATGCGCTCTCAAAAGCCTGTCCTTGGTGTCCCAAAGGTTGCTGATGTCAATGGCATAGTTGGGGGCGGCAGTTGCGAATCGGGCGACCCAATGGATTGACGGGACCTGAGTTGCCGCGCCTACGGCAGATTCGCCTGCGTTGCGATGGTCGTTGTGGCTTACTCTCACCCAATAGTTGTCCTCGAAGCAGATCAAGCATGTCGGAGCAATCTTCTTGAGTTCGTCCGTGAGATTTTGTACGGTTTCCTCATTTGAGCGAAGGCGACCGTCGGGACCGCCCATAAAGATGACCTTGGCATGGTATGTCGCAGATGCTTTCAGTTGCTCCGCGCGTCGGACTTTGCGGTTGGCGGCGGCATCGGTGAGAAAACTCGGATAGTAGCCCTTGTCCCCGTCCGTCATGACGATCAGCGTGATATCTGCCCTGGCTTGTCCGAGTTTCGTCAAGGTGCCGCCGATATAGAATTCCGCATCGTCGGGATGAGCGACCACGACCGCAATTTTTTCACCTTTCGTGAAAAACGGGACGCTGTCTGGCTTCAAATGTGCTTGCGTGGGAGGGACTCGACGAATGAAGTCGATCCGCATGGGCTGATAATAGTAGCTCCCGGTGGCGATCAGGATGATGCCTCCGTAGACGATTAATCGCCGCTTCGCTTTCCCCGAGAGATTCACGACGGGGCGAGGGCGCCGAATTTGCGCGTGCGGCGCTGGTATTCGGCGACGGCGTTCAGCAGTTGCGAGGTGTCAAAGTCGGGCCAACTGACGTCCGTGACAACGAGCTCTGCATAGGCAGCTTGCCAAATGAGGAAATTGCTCCACCGCATTTCGCCGGCCGTGCGGATCATGAGGTCGGGCTCGGGTGTTTGAGGGTGGTACAGGTGCTTGGAGATCAGTTCTTCTATGATGTCGTGGGCAGGGATTCCAGATTCGATGATGGCTTTGACCGCATCAACGATCTCCGCGCGTCCCCCGTAGTTAATCGCGAGCGTGAAGGTGAGGCCGGTGCAGCCAGAGGTGTCCTGGATTCCTTTGTTCAGGGCATCGCGAAGGGAAGGGGGCAGTTCGTTCATTCGTCCGGCGATTTGGACGCGGACATTGCTCGCCGCAAGTTGCGATATTTGCTCAATCATCGCCCCCTCGATGAGCTTCATCAGTCCGCTGACCTCTTCCTCAGGACGTCGCCAGTTCTCAGCGGAGAAGGCATAAACTGTGAGATACCGGACTCCGAGGTCACCGCAGTCGCGCACGACGCCTTTCAGAGTGTTGTAGCCTTCGCGGTGGCCGAGAAGCCTTCCGAGTCCTTTCTTGTTCGCCCAGCGACCGTTCCCGTCCATGATGACCGCGATGTGAGCGGGTAGATGGGAAAGATCAATCCCCCGCGAAGTTGCTTCGCGGAGGATTTTTGAGCCTGAGGATGTAGCCATAACGGGGAAGGCGGACGCTAGACTTCCATGACTTCAGCATCTTTCTTCTTCTGAAGTTCGTGAACTTTTTCAATGCACTTGTCAGTAATTTTTTGAACCTTAGCTTCAAATCCTTTCAGATCGTCTTCGCCGATTTCCTTTTTCTTTTCACGCGCTTTCCCGTGCTCGTTGGCGTCCCGTCGGACGTTTCGGATCGCGACACAGGCCTGCTCGGCACGTGCGTTGACCTGCTTGACCATCTCTTTGCGACGATCCTCGGTCATTTGGGGGAAGTTCAGGCGAATCCCCGTGCCGTCGTTGTTCGGAGTTAGGCCGAGGTCACTCTTTAGGATTGCTCGCTCGATGACAGCGATCATGTTCTTCTCATAGGGCTGAATGAGAAGTTGGCGAGGCTCGGGAACCGAGACGCTTGCGATTTGCGAAATGGGCGTTTCTGTTCCGTAATACTCAACGTGCACGCGTTCCAGAACAGCAGGGCTTGCGCGACCGGTGCGGATGGTTGTGAAGTCGTGGGCCATGTGGTCGATGGCCTGTTGCATCCGATGTTCGCAGTCTTTAATTAGGTCTTCCATGATTGTTATCCTCCGACGAGGGTTCCGACCGGCATTCCACAAATGGCTTGCACCATAGAATCCGGTTGGTTCAAATCTAAAACGATGATTGGCAGGTCGTGCTCTCGGCACATGGTGAAGGCGGTCTGGTCCATGACGCCGAGTCGGTCGTTGATCGCGACTTCGTAGCTGACCTTTTCGTATCTCACAGCATCGGTGTGTTTGCGCGGGTCTTTGTTGTAGACACCGTCGACTTTGGTCGCTTTGAGAATGACGTTGGCCCCTATTTCGAGAGCCCGGAGAACTCCAGCGGTGTCGGTCGTGAAGTATGGATTTCCGGTTCCAGCGGCGAAGATGACGACACGGCCTTTTTCAAGGTGACGGTTTGCTCGGCGCACAATAAAAGGTTCGGCGACTTGGGAAACCGTGATGGCTGACTGAACACGAGTTTGAACGCCCTCACGTTCGATCGCATTCTGGAGTGCCAGCGCATTGATCACGGTCCCAAGCATTCCCATTTGGTCGGCGACACTTCTGTCGTATCCGCCCTGTGCTGAGAACTGTTCGCCTCGGATGAAATTCCCTCCTCCCACCACGACGCCGACTTCGACGCCTTTTTTGGAGACTTTTGCAATCTCCCGGGCAATGTACGCAACGGTTTCGCCCTCAAGCCCGAATCCCGCACTCCCGGAGAGTGCTTCACCACTTATTTTTAGTAAAACGCGTTTAAATTTAGGTCCGTCCGACAAGTGCATACCCTCCTATGGGCCGGAGAGTAAGTGTATCCGATTTGGCCAGGATCAAGCACAGGCAATCCCTCCCGAATTGTTACCAGGAACTATGTGCTTGTGACGATCTTGTGACGGCAGGTTTGATACAATACTTCAACCCAATCCGCAGAGCGGAGGAGATCGAACTATGTACCTTAGAATTGTAACCAAGATTTTGTCATTGACTGCTTTCAGCATCGCGACCACCGCGCAGGTTTGCGCCCAGTGGACCGCAACCGTTTTGCACCCTGCCAGCACGGTTTACTCCGAAGGCTGGGGAGTCCACGGGATGACTCAGGGCGGCCTTGTGGTCATTGGCTCAACGACTCAAGCGGCATTGTGGGCCGGTTCGGCAAGCAGCTACACAAATGTACATCCAGCGGGTGCAGTCGAGTCTAATATTTACGGGGTAGGAAGCGGCAACCAGCAGGTCGGAACCGCAACTTATGGAAGTCGCCCCCAGGCGACCCTTTGGAATGGGCCTACTGGATCCGTTGTCAATCTTGATAACTTTCTTTTCGGGTCGGCCGGGACGTTTGGACACAGCGTAAACGACGGGCAACAGGTCGGATACGTCCAGATGAACGCTGGTGGAACTCTGGCGGCATTATGGTTGGGCACAGCGGGGTCCTTTGTCGATTTGAACCCAGTGGGCGTGGATGGGTCCTATGCAAATGGTGTTGCGAATGGATTTCAAGTGGGTTCAACGTATGCTAACAACGGGTCGGATGCAGCGATGTGGAACGGGTCTGCAGCGAGTTGGGTGAACCTGAATCCTGGCACGGACTACGACTCGGAGGCACTGGGAGTCGGAGACGGACAGCAGGTCGGTCGGGTCTGGCATGATGTGGACGGAGGTCCGCATGCCGCCCTATGGAGCGGGACTGCAAGTAGCTTTGTCAATCTACATCCGGGTGGGCTACATCACTCAGAAGCATTTGGTGTGGACGAAGGAATGCAATGCGGTCATGTGTTTATTGACCCCGAGTTTGACCACGCTAGTGTTTGGAGTGGTTCGGCGGCGAGTTGGGAGGACTTACACTTGTACCTGGACCAAGATGACTACGCGTTCTCCACGGCGAGAGGGATTTGGCGAAATGGGAACACGGTATTTGTCGTCGGTGATGCTTACAACACCACCACCAATAATACAGAAGCAATTCTTTGGACCAAGCAAGTTGATCCGGCCTCGATTAGCGGAGTTGTGAATTCTGCGGGCGGGAAGCTCCCGCTGAATATTGCGATTTCCTTCCGAAATGTCGGAACCCAGACCGAGATTGGAACCGCAAACCCGGCTGTTAACCAGAGCACGAGTATTTATTTGACTAGCGCACTTAGCACCCCAAACGTCGATATGAGTATCAAGCCGGCTGGCTTTTTGCGCAGGACGATTACCGTAAACACCGGTTCCGGACATGTAACTAATGCAAACTTCAATTTGATCCCAGGCGACATTGTCAATGACAACGTCATTGATCTTTCAGACTACACAAAGCTCGTCACCTATTTCAATGCGAACAGTTCAGACGTGAACTGGAACACGCCAGATGCAGAAGGAACTCGTCCTTCCGATGCGGACTTGAACGGGGATGGGGTCGTGGATTTGACTGATTACACCTTGATCGTCGTCAACTTCAACGCGATCGGAGATAATTGATTGCTCAAGACTTAAGCCAGAGTGCTTTTGTTTCGCCGACATTCTTTGAGATCATGTCAACGTTGCGCTTGAGAACCGCCGCGTTGACGGCTCGGTTGTCGAGGGCGACCCCGAACATAAGATTGCCTTTTGTTGTGATGTAGAACTGGCAGGGCTGGACTTTTGCCTGGGTTTTCAGTAACTCTTCCCATTTGAGATCGGGACGGTTGTCACCGAGACGGACCGTGAGCCAGATGTAGTTCTTGCTGGGACTGATTTCAGCGGCCATGGGGACGTTGAGGTCGGCGGTGACTATCTTGAACTCGTACTTCTCAGATCCCAGTTCTTGGTTGAGTACTATTGTTTCGTAGCCTAGGCCCTCGATGGCGGCCTTGAGCCCTGCAGCATCAAGGACGTTCGGCTTGACTTCTTGCGCGTGGGCGGTGGGGGAGAGAAGTTGGGCGGCGTAGACCGCGGCAATGACCGTGGTTGAGAACATTAGTGTCCGTTTCATGGATAACTAGACGATTGAGCCAGGTATTCAGATTCGGCAAGATTCTATCTACAAAAAAGCCCCACATCCGAGTTGGATGCAGGGCTTTGGACTTGTGCTATTACCGGGCGTAGAATTCGGTAACGGCTTGCTCTTTGAAGAACTTTGGAAAGTCCTCGCGCTCAGGCAAAGCACTGACCTTGCCGCTCATGTTGGCGACATCTGGGTCTAGGTACGGAGGGACGAATGCTCCTTCGTAGTGGTTACTTCGGGCCAGCTTTCGGCTTTGATCTCGGTCACGGACGGCGATGACATCGCCTACTCGGCACTGATAGCTCGAAATGTTGCAGACCTTTCCGTTCACCGTGATATGGCAGTGGCTCACTACTTGGCGGGCTTGAAAAATTGTTTTTGCGTAACCCAGTCGCCAGACGACCGTTGCGAGGCGAAGTTCTAGGAGGCGAAGGAAGTTCAAACTACCGTCGCCGCGCATGTTGCTCGCCTTCTCAAAGGTGTTGCGGAACTGCTTTTCCATCATGTTGTAGTAGCGGCGGATGACCTGTTTTGCCAGGAGTTGCTCGCCGTACTCTGATGTCCGGTTATCTTTTTTAGCAGGTCCGTGTTGACCTGTCGGGTAGGGACGCTTTGTGCTCGGGCACTTTGCGGCTCCCCAAATGTTAAAGCCGACTTTTCGGCAGATATCTGTTTTTCTTCCTCGGTATGTACCCATAATTCTCGATCTCTTGTGCGCGGCACTCACAAGGGACCTTAGGATGATGCGCCCAGCAGCCAACTTAGCGCTTCCCGTAAGCCGCGAATCCCTATTATGTCTCATTCTCGCGAGGGATTGCATGGAGTTCGCGCGGGTTTTTGATGGTTCCTCCTTCGGGAGAGTGTTTGTCATGTCGGGAACCGGGGAGAAATTTGGGAGGCAACCCAAGTTGTGGTCTTGTGTGTTACAAGCGTTGGGGGTGGGTTTGGTCAACCTGAATTATCGGAGTGCGAGGGAGCGAGAGTTACAAAAGGGAGCGCTGTTCAGTGAACTTCCCCTAACCAGCGTTAGTGATGCTGGTTGGGTTGGCATGGACAAAGGTAGTTTTGCGCATCAAAAGCGGAACTAGGTCAATGATCTGTTTGAAATGCGGGTCATCGATTCGCCTACTCCTTCGTTTTCCACAGCCTACAACGGGTGAATGAGGGGCATTTCCAGGTATGTTAAGCCTTCACAAATGACTCGACCTGCTGTTGCTGGGGTGATTCTTGCCGCTGGTAAGGGAACCCGGATGAAATCTGAGCTACCCAAGTGTGCTCATCCGATTTGTGGCATTGCAATGGTGGAGCATATTGGGCGAGCAATGAAGAAACTTGGCGCGGAAAAGCCCGTTCTTGTTGTCGGCCACGGAGCAGAATTGCTCAAAAGCTCCCTTTGGGACGCGAACTACTCATTTGCCATGCAGGAAACCCAAGAGGGCACCGGCCACGCCGCCCAAATGGCGATGACCAAACTTGGCGAGTTTGATGGCCCCGTGCTACTAACACCAGGCGACACCCCGCTTCTCAATGCCGAGGGCTTGCAACTTCTTCTCGAGAAATTCGAGACTTCCGGTGCCAAGGCGGTTGTGGCTTCGTTTCAGGTGCCGGAAGGTGGGAACTATGGTCGAATCATTCGAAATCAGGCCGGTGAGTTTGCGAAGATCGTGGAAGCCAAGGATTGCACTCCTGAGGAGGCTAAGGCAACCGAGGTCAACAGTGCGGTGTATTGCTTCGACGCGGTAACGTTAAGAAGACTGCTTCCAAAGCTCGACAAAAATAACGCTCAACAGGAGTATCTATTGACCGACATTCTAAAGCACATCGTCGAAGAGGGCCACAAAGTGGCCGTCGTTGAGTTCCCCAATGATACGATCTTCAAAGGAGTCAATAATCGTTGGGAGCTGGCGCAAGCCGCAACGATCATGCGCATGAGTATTCTTGAGCGGCACGCTTTGAACGGCGTGACCATTATTGATCCCGGTACGACTTTTATTGACCCGGATGTTGAAATCGCACCGGAAGCCCAAATTGAGCCGATGACGGTGCTTCAGGGCCGAACGAAAATCGGGGCAGGGTCCGTGATAGGCCCGATGACCACCATTGATGACTCTGAAATTGGTGCAAGCTGCCGAGTTGCTCAGAGTCGCGTCAGTCATGCTATCGTCGGAGACAACGTTAAGATCGGTCCGTTTGCCAACATTCGTCCTGGAACGAAGCTGGGCAATGAGTGCAGAATTGGCAACTTCGTTGAAGTTAAGAACTCTGAACTTGGAACAGGCGTAGCTTCCGGACACCTTACCTACATCGGAGACGCCACGATCGGGGATCGCACGAATGTTGGCGCAGGAACGATTACCTGCAACTACGATGGATATAAAAAGCACCAGACCAAAATTGGGAAAGGTGCATTTATCGGTTCAAATTCGACCATCATTGCTCCCTGTGAGGTAGGTGACGGAGCCTATATTGCGGCAGGAAGCGTGGTTGATAAGAACATAGGAAAAGATTCGCTTGGCATTGGTCGAGCGCATACAGTCGAGAAAACAAAATGGGCATCACAATACCGGGAACGAATGGAAGAGGACTCATAATGGCCGAAGAGCCAGCGAAGGGCATGAAGATTTTCTGTGGCAACGCCCACCGCGAACTCGGTGAGCGTGTTGCTGACTATCTTGGTGTTGAACTTGGAAAGTCAACGATTGCCAAATTCAGTGACGGAGAAATACGACTTCAGATTGACGAAAGTGCCCGAGGAAACGACGTTTTTATTCTCCAACCTACCTGCGCACCGACCAACGACACCATTATGGAGTTGCTCATCATGCTTGATGCATTTCGTCGCGCATCTGCCCAGCGTATTACCGTTGTGATGCCCTATTATGGTTACGCCCGTCAAGACAAGAAGGTCAAGCCGCGTGAGCCGATTACCGCCCGATTGGTTGCGGATCTGATCACCATTGCTGGTGCCCACCGAATCGTTACCGTGGACCTTCACGCCGAGCAAATTCAGGGATATTTTGCCCTTCCAGTGGATCACCTGTACGGTGGCCCCATCATTGCTCGATATTTTGAGGAGACTATAACTCCCGACGAGGACGTTGTTGTAGTCAGTCCGGACGTCGGAGGCGTGGCTAGGGCAAGATCGCTGGCAGAACGGCTCAAAGCCCCTCTCGCGATCATTGCCAAGCGCCGTCCGGAACCAAACAAGGTGGATATTGTCGAAATTATTGGTGATGTGGACGGGAAGAAGTGCGTGATGATTGACGATATGATTGACACGGGTGGTTCAGTCATCCAAGGTGCAGAACAACTGATGAAGCGCGGCGCGACCGAGGTCATTGTGAGCGCAACTCACCCCGTTTTGAGCGGAAACGCTGCCCAGCGCTTGCAGGATAGTGTGCTTTCCAAGATCGTCGTCTGTGATACGATTCCGATTTCCAGCGACAAACGATTTCCAAAACTGGTTGTTTTGCCATCAGCACCCCTGCTAGGTGAGGCAATTCGCAGAATTCACCTCAATGAATCCGTGAGCGGCATTTTTGATAACTGGCGATAGTTCAAAACCCCTGTAAGATTACCGTGAGGCGATAATTCGCCAGATGGAACAACTCCCCTGGGAATTATGCTGTCTGGCGAAATTTTTGTCGAAGAGGGGTTGATCACCTCGGAGCAGCTCCATATTGCGCAAGAGAAGCAGCGTGAAATGGGGGGTACAGAACCTATTGCCCGAGTCCTCGTCAATATGGGGTATCTGCCTGAGAGAGAGAGAGTCAGGGCTCTTGGCAAGATGTGGGGCATCCCCTTTGTAGACCTCAGCGAGAGAATGCCTTCCATTGAAGCGCTGATGACCATCACTCCTCAGCAAGCCAAAAAGTATCGCGCCATCCCGCTCATCGTTCACGAGAAGAAACTCGTGGTTGCGATGGTCAACCCGCTTGATGTGTTCGTGGTTGATGAGCTCCGAATGATCACCGGTTTTGAAATTGAGCCACTGATCTCGATTGAAGAGGACATTGATCTTGCCCTCGTCCAGCATTACAAACCTGAGAATGATGCGACGGTGCGATTGCAGGGTGTCATCAATGACCTTGACGACATCGTGCACCACCATTCAGATTCGGATGAGGATAGTGGGGAACTTGAGGACGATGCTCCGATTATCCGGCTCGCAACCATGATCGTTGCGCAGGGCGTTGCAGAGAAGGCAAGCGATATTCACATTGAGCCCCGGAAGGAAGAGCTTATCGTCCGATATAGAGTTGATGGCGTCCTCGTGGAAGCTATGAGGCTTCCGAGAAAGGCGATTATGCCTTTAACTTCACGGTTCAAAATCATGTCGAATATGGACATCGCGGAAAAGCGAGTTCCACAAGATAACCGTATCAGCGCCAACGTCGGAGGGCGGGACTTTGACTTCCGTGTATCGACTTTGCCAACGGTGTACGGCGAGAAGATCGTTATGCGTATTCTCGATAAGAGCGGAATAAACGTCGGTCTAAGCAAGCTTGGATTCCTCCCCAATAATCTCAAGCTCATTGAGGACATGGCGAACCGCAGCTACGGAATTATCTTGGTCACGGGGCCGACCGGTTCCGGTAAATCAACGTCGTTGTACTCGATTCTCAACAAACTGAATACGGGCGAGTCCAATATTATCACCATCGAAGACCCGGTCGAATACGAACTTGACGGGATCAACCAATGTTCTGTAAACAATCGCGCCGGTATGACATTTGCCGCAGGACTAAAAGCGATGCTTCGCCAAGACCCCGACATCATCATGATTGGTGAAATGCGCGATAACGAAACCGCCACAATTGGTATGGAGGCGGCGCTCACAGGTCACCTTGTTTTGAGCACACTCCACACGAATGATGCTCCTTCCAGTGCGACTCGCCTTATTGATATGGAGGTCGAGCCATTCTTGATTTCTTCGTCTGTGATCGGTGTTTTGGCTCAGCGCCTAGTCAGGCAGATTTGCCCGAATTGCAAAACTGCCTATCAAGTGAATCGAGAAACATTGATGCGGCAGGGGTTGCCCCTTGACGAAGGAATGGGCTCTGACACCGGCGGAGAATTCACCCTTTTCAAAGGTATCGGCTGCGATAAGTGCAAAGGCACGGGCTACAAAGGTCGCTCCGGTGTCCATGAAATCATGATGTTTTCGGACGAGATTCGCGACGAAATCTTGAATCGTCCTCCTGCCCACGTTCTTAGACAACTGGCCATGAAGAACGGAATGCGGACCCTTCAACAAGACGCTGTGCAAAAGATCATGCTCGGCCTAACAACCGTTGACGAGGTTCTTAGGGTGCTCTATGCATAAGCCCTCTAAAGATCACTGTTTTCTACCGATTATCATTTAAGTGAGTTCAAGCATGCTGACAAATTATAAAAGCGACGCGGTCAAGGCGGTCTCATCCAAAGTTACGGATGTGGCGGTGATGCCGCAGGTGGTTTTCAAGATCATGGAGGGGGCGAGCGAAAGC
>JAIOPU010000255.1 GCA_021413725.1 Armatimonadota bacterium
ATGTGGTTCGACGGCGAGTGGGAGTCCACTTGGAACCATGAGCGGGGACAAAAACTCTACAATCTTTGCCGCAAACTTCAGCCAAACTTGATTGTCAACAACCGGGTCGATGTCGGGCGCGGAGGCATGGGCGGAATGTCCGCGATGGACCGCGCTGGGGACTACGGAACGCCAGAACAGGAGATTCCCGACACCGGATTTGGGCCTGGGCAGTATTGGGAATCGTGCATGACGCTGAACGGGAACTGGGGTTTCAACAAGGCTGACCACAATTGGAAGCCAACCAAGTCGATCGTCCAAATGCTCGCCGACATCGCGAGCAAAGGCGGAAATTACTTACTAAACGTCGGCCCAATGGCATCGGGCGATGTACCTCCAGAATCCATTCAGCGACTCAAAGAAGTCGGTGATTGGATGAAAGTGAACTCGACGTCGATCACAGGGACTGCGGCGTCTCCGTTTTCCAAGCCAACCTGGGGACGCGTGACGGTCCGCGAAGGCGCGAACTCAAAAATCTACCTTCACGTATTTGATTGGCCCGCGAGTGGATCGATTTCCTTAGGAGGATTAGGTAGCAAAGTCACAAGCGCAAAAGTCCTGGGCGGCGGCAAAGTTGCCTTCACCCAAGCCGACGGCTCCCTCCACGTTAAGCTCCCGGCAAAGCCTCTCTCCGAAATGGACACAGTAGTCGAGGTCAGCGTCGCGGGTCCGATCGTCGTTTATGCAGCTCCGATGATCCAGGCGAATAGTCAGTTGTTTGTTGGATCGACTTCTTACACTTTGTCTGCTGCTCCAAAGGGTTCTGAGATTCGGACTCGCGCCAAAGGCGGAAAATGGGGCGCGGCAAAATCTGGCGTGCCGATAAAGGTCACAACCAACGTCACAATCGAAGCGCAGCTCTTTGTGAAGGGTAAACCAGTTTCGGAGATTGCATACCTGCGGTTTAAGAAAGTTGAGCCACAACCGGCAACAAGTGTGGACTCTGCAAAACTTGAGGATGCGCTAAGTTGGGCCCAATTTAAAGGCAAGTGGGAGAAGGTCCCCAACTTCGCAACCATGGAACCTTTCCTGAAAGGCTTCACCCGCAACATCACGATCATCCCCAACGGGGTCGTTGAATACGTCGGTCAGAGAATAAGTGGATTTTTGGTCGTTCCTGCGGACGAAGTCTACGAATTCGCCCTCGGCTCGGACGATGGCTCTAATCTGTGGATCGACGGCAAGAAGGTTGTGGATAACGACGGCCTTCACAGTTTTGGAGTAAAAACTGGGCAAATCGCGCTCGCAAAGGGCCTCCACCCGATCATCGTGGATTGGTTTAATGCAGCGGGCGGGGCGGAACTTGCCCTCACTTGGGGCAGGCCCGGAACAAAGCTCGCGCCGCTCACCAAGGAGAACATTCGCCGAACGGTAAACTAGCTGCATGCCCATGCTTCTCGACGGTAAAGCTCTTTCACGCGAAATTCGCAATGACCTGAAAGAGCGCGTCGAAAAGTTAGCGGCGCGCGGAATCCGCCCTCGGATTGAAGTCATTGTCGCAGCGCAGGACCCGGCGAGCCTTGCTTATGTCCGAATGAAGCGGAAGTGGGCCGAAGAGGCGGGCATGATTTCCGGAACCTGGGACGTGACTCCCTCCACTACTCAGGAACAACTCATCGAGAAGATCCGGGACTTAACCCAGGATGCATCGGTTCACGGGGTCTTGATTCAACACCCTTTGCCCTCCCACTTGGATGAAAACGAGGCTCTGCTGACCCTTGGCGCGGAGAAAGACGTCGACGGAATCACGCCCCAGTCGCTGGGACGCTTGGTCGCGGACTTGCCCGGTTTTCGCTGCGCGACACCGTTGGGAATTATGAAGCTCCTCGACCACTATGGAATCGAATGTGCGGGGAAAAATGCTCTCGTTATCGGACGAAGCGTGATCCTGGGTAAACCTGCCGCCTTGATGCTGCTCCAAAAGAACGCCACGGTGACGGTTGCCCACTCACGCTCGGTGGACCTTCCTGGTTTGTGCGCACAGGCAGATATTCTGGTTGCGGCGGTAGGGCGACCAGAGATGATTCGCGGCGAATGGCTGAAGCCGGGTGCCGTCGTTGTGGACGCGGGCTACAACAAAGTCGAGGGCAGAACCACCGATGTGGGCGATTGCCACTTCGAGTCTTGCGCGCCCGTCGCCAGCGCCATCACCCCTGTGCCCGGCGGAGTCGGGCCGATGACGGTGGCCAGTTTGCTGGATAACACGGTTCGCGCGGCAGAGCTGAGTTAGTTCCCGAGGTCGGTTCTCTACGCAGAAGCAATCGCGGC
>JAIOPU010000257.1 GCA_021413725.1 Armatimonadota bacterium
TGCCCCCGAATCTCAGCCTCATCGCGCATCCCACCCAAGGAAATTCTCACGAACTTTCGTCCCATTGCGTCCGCAATGGAACGGCCAAGCGAAGTCTTTCCTACCCCCGGAGGGCCGGTGAAGCAGAGGATCGGCTGTCGGATCGCGCCGTCCTTTTTGAGCTTCCGGACTGCAAGAAATTCTATGATGCGGTCCTTGATCTTATCCAGTCCATAGTGCTCTGCATCAAGCACCTCGCGCACCTGCTTCAACTCCAAGTTGTCGGTCGTCGCTTTTTGCCAAGGCAAAGCCGACATAACATCCACATAAGTCCGCGCTACGGTGTATTCCGGCGAACCTGGATTCATCCGGCGAAGTCTCTCGTACTCGCGGTTCACTTCTCGCAAAGCCTCGGGGTGGAGTCCCGCCTCGTCGATCTTCTTACGGACCTCTTCAAGGTCCTCAAAACGGTCGTCCACATCGCCAAGTTCGCGTTGAATCGCCCGCAACTGCTCGCGAAGATAATATTCTCGCTGACTCTTAGTCAATTCTTGCGAAACTTCGCTATTGACCTTGGAAGCAAGTTCAAGCACGCGAACTTCACGGCTCAACATTTCTAAAAGGGTTTTCATCCGAGGCTGAAGATCAATGGTCTCTAGGATTTTCTGCTTGTCTTCAACCGGGAGCATCATGTGAGCCGCGACCAGATCGGTCATCACGTTCGACTCCTGGACGGCCGACGTCAGAGAGCGCAACTCATCCGGGAGTTGAGGAGAAAGCCTAACCGCTTGTTCAAAGAGCCCTGCTATCGATCGACGCATCGCCTCGACCTCTTCGACTTTGTCAGCAGGGACATCCACCTCGTCAATCAGCTCAATGCGTGCTCGCAAGTACGGCTCAATCTGAAGTCGCTCGACGACCCGAAATCGTGTGACACCCTGAACAATAAGCCGCACCGCGTCCGGCATTTTCACCAAGGTGCGAATAATTGCGGCGCAACCGTACTCGAAAACATCATCAAAATCGGGGGAATCAATCTGGGGCTTACGCTGGGCAACGACCCCAAGGATGCGATTGCTACCCATAACGCTGTCATCAATCAGCTGAATTGACGCCTCGCGCGAGACGCTGAGCGGTGCGATGAGCATGGGGTAAATCACCGAGTCACGAAGTGGCAAGAGGTTCAATTCAAGCGGAATATCCGGCTTGGAATCTTCCTCCTCATCGGTGTCAATGAGCGATGGAATGCCTAGATCAAGGTCCAGCATGGGGTCCAAATCTTCAGTTGCAATATTTTCAAGTTCAGGTTTCTTTGCCATTATAAAATCAAATTCGGTGGATGATGACGGAGCGGCGCGTTACTTTCGGTTCAGTCGGCCGAGGTTCAAGGGTGCGCTTTGCGACGATCAGGAGGAATCCATTATCATACGTCGCTTGGATGGTGTCTGGGTCAATGTCCGAGCCGGGGATCAAAATTTCTCGCTCAAACTCGCCGTAAGGAATCTCCAGAATATGCACGCTTTTGGCTTCCGTCATGTGGTTTTCGTCGGCGCGTTTGCCGCGAATAACGAGTACATTTTTCTCCGCGTAATACGTGAGACGCATATCTTCGGCGCGTATTCCGGCTAATTCAGCTTTAATCGCGACAAAATTATCGCCCTCAATGAAGTCTATGCGCGGTTCCCAAGCGGTTCGCTTGGCGACCGATTTCGCGGCAGGAGTCATCTCCTCGCTCAGTCTTTGCAACTCGTGGCCGACTTGCCACAGCCATTGATCCAGATCGTGCCTCGGCATATCACCTCTATTGTACTTGCCCTTTTGCCGTTTGACGCACCTATTTTTACGGTGTCGGTGTATTATTCACAAATGCGTTCCACGCGAGCTTCGCTTTTCGCCCTCACACTTGCCCTTTCATCTTCAACTTTTGCGACGATTTCGTACACCGTCAAGTTCGATCCGGTATCCAGCCAGCTCAAAGTGAGAATGGAATTCCCCACAAATCGGTACTTAACCACGGTTTGCATGCCCGCTTGGTCACCGGGGTCATACGTCCTCAGGGATGGCTATAAGTCCGTACTCGATTTTTCTGCGACCACCCAGGATGGTAAGCCAATTGAAACTGTTCAATCGAACGAGCGCTGGCGGCTCTCTACCGAAAAAGGAACGAATGTCGTCGTCACTTACTCGCTTCCACAAGTTCTTGCCGATGGGGCGATCAGCTTCAGTGGCCCGACGACCTACATGTACGTCGAAGGTCGAACTCAAGAGGAGTGCCGTCTGAACCTAGACTTTCCCGCCGATTTTAGAGTAGCAATTGGCCTGGTTCCTCAAGGCAATGATTGGAACTATTCGACTAAGACTTACGACGTTCTCGCCGACAACCCAGTCTCTGCGGGGGACCTGCTGATCGACGAATACAACGTCGCTGGTAAAACCATGACCATTGCGATGCGTAATGCTTCAAAGGCTTTTGTGGATCGCAAAGTCCTTATCGCCCAGTGCAAGAAAATCACAGAAACGCAAGCCAAATTCTTTGGAGGATTCGCGCCAGAGAAATACGTCTGGCACTTCGCCGTCGGCGAAAGGGCAGACGGCGGGGGTGGCCTTGAGCACCTTTCCAGCACCTCAATCACTCTCGCCAGCGGAATGCAGAAGGGTATCGAAGGTGTACTTTCCCACGAATTCTTTCACCTTTGGAACGTAAAAAGAATCCG
The DNA here is from genome assembly GCA_021413725.1 of Armatimonadota bacterium. Taxonomy (GTDB): domain Bacteria; phylum Armatimonadota; class Fimbriimonadia; order Fimbriimonadales; family Fimbriimonadaceae; genus JAEURQ01. Next base: position 2,694 of record JAIOPU010000257.1, read on the forward strand.
CTCTGCCGTACTTGGCCCCTTCGACTATTCGCAATTGCCGAAAACTGGCGCCCTCTGGTGGCTGGAGGGAGTAACGGACTATTACGGACACATGTTACTGGCGAGAAGTGGGCAGCAGGATTGGAGCGACTATTTTACAAGTCTGATCAATAACAATACGACCAATGTGGGAAATCCTGCCTACAAGGAAGTCAGTCCCTATGAAGCGAGCTTCCGAGTGAGCGAAGCCGCGAATGGCCGCGGAAACAGTCAAGGTTACAAGCTGAGCTACTATAATCTTGGGTTTGTTGCAGGTTTTTGCCTGGACATTGAACTGCGATTTCGAACCAACGGAAAGTACAGCCTTGACAGCGTCACACGCGAACTTTGGCGACAATGCCGAGACGACCAACCTGGTTTCGCGGAGCATGGCCTCCGAGATATTTGCGTCAAGTTTGGCGGCATCGGAATGGGGGAATACTACGACCAGATCATCATGAAGCCAGGCAATATCAACATGGATGAGCAGCTCGCTAAGATAGGCTATAAGGCAGGTTCTGAGGACCGGGTTACAGCCGGTTTTGGGTTTGATTACCAGCCTTCTGCAAAGGATAAGGGCCTCCGAGTGTCACGCGTGGTCAAGGGATTCGAAGGACAGTTCGCCCTTGGGGACTTTATCACGAAGATAAACGGTAAAAGTTTGGAATTGCCCACGACCTACGCAATTATTCTCGAAGCACGACAACTTGAAAAAGAAACCAAGGGAGGTTCGGATGTGAAACTCTCCGTGCGCAAAGCCGATGGCAAGACCAGCGAAGTCACGATCAAAGCGGAAACCAGAACGGCTAAACGAAGCGTCGTCACCGAGCTTGGCAACGCATCCGCCACTGCCAAACGACTGCGGGAAAATTGGATGAAGGGCAAATGAACCTGTTCCTTGCTGGGCTTATTCTCGCAGATATGCAAAACAATCCAGTCCAAACATTCTGGGCGGTGGAAGACTTCTCCAACTGGACCAAAACTAGCCAAGAATGGACTTCACCCGTTATTGAAACAAACCTGTTCTGGAAAGAACTCATCTTAAGCTGGTCCGCGAGCGCCCTCAACGACGCCCCTATCCATTTCCAGGTCCAACAAATCACGACTACCAGGCCGACCAAGTGGTACACGATGGGGGTCTGGAGCAACGGCCCTTCGCGGATGAGCGTCAAGAAGCAAAGAGACGAAAACGGCGATGTGGATACGGATACGTTCTTCCCAAATGTCCCGGGCGGCAATATTCGAGTCCGAATCAAATTCACTTCACCCCCAAAGGACAACCAGGTCACAAGAGTCGCAATCAGCGCCACGGACCCTAAATTGCCTGACTCAGCTCCGCCCAACAAAGCAGCCTGGGGCAAGCCGATGGACGTCAGCATGAGGAGCCAAATGAGCTACAAAAACGGAAACGTCCTCTGCAGCCCAACCTCGCTGTCGATGCTTCTCCTGTACTGGAGCCAAGCCCTTTCGCGCCCCAATCTGGACCATGATGTCCCCGATGTAGTCGCTGGCGTATACGATAAAAACTGGCCCGGCACTGGAAACTGGCCCTTCAACACCGGCTTCGCAGCGCAACAACCCGGATTGATTAGCTACGTAACGCGACTGCGCTCCATCCGCGACCTTGAAGACTGGATCGCAAGAGGCGTCCCTGTGGCGACGAGTGTGAGCTACGACCTACTTAAAGGCAAGGAAATAAAAGGAAAAAACGATGGACACCTGGTCGTTTGCATCGGATTCGACCCAGAAGGGAACCCGGTGTTCAATGACCCAGGCAGGAGCAAAGAGGTTCGGCAGACGTACAAACGGGACGCATTCCGGCGCGCCTGGGAGAACTCTGGTCGCACGGTGTACTTGGTCTATCCTCGAACCTGGATGGAACCCCAGAGCCCGGGCGGGCCCTGGATGGATTCCTAATCACTTCGGACGAATAAAATTCGAGAATTTGGAGGCTGTTGAGTCTGGCTTCGGCATGAACGCGTTCTGCATGGCACCAGAATCAAATCCCGCCGGAACCTCACCCGTTCGAGCGTAGTGGAAGGTTGCCGTGTTGTAGATGCCGGTGAGGCATGCCCCAATGGTCCCGAGAGCGATCCAGAACAGAATGCTGATGACCACGGCAATCCCGATGATCGGGAATGACTGCGAGAACGCGGAGAGGACGATAATCGGAATCGGGATCAGCCCCAAAATGCCGATGGCTGTACTGATACCAACGTTGCCAATAATCGCTTCGCCCCAGACCTTCTTGATCGTGGTCCAAGAGCCCTTCACGGCCTCGATCGGACCCACTCCTTCGAGTGCGAGCATTGGCAGAGTGAAGAAAGTCACGATGTTCCAGGCGCCTCCAATCAGTGCAATCACTATCTGTCCCACGATTCCCATTCTCTCAGAGATAGCTTTCAGAACAGTTCCAATCGTAGCTGCCAAAAGTGACCAACCGAGGATCGGGCCGAGCCGCTTGATCGCCATGTTAATCCCTTCGCCAAAGGTCGCGTTTCGGCCACAAAGGGTTTCGTTGGCGCAGTGGATGAGCCCAACGTTAAAGAAAACCACCACAAAATAGCTCACCAAGTAATAGGCAAAGGAGACAAGGTAGTGCCAAGGCGAGGCGTGAAGGTTTTCAGGGTTTTTGAACGCGCCCCCGGCCTGAAGGGTCAGAAACACGGGCAGGATAAACGAAACACTAACGACAATTGACGCGATTCCGGAAATAATCGGAAACGCCGCAAGCTGCGGGTTACTGCGCAAAACGGCGAGACTCTGCTTCGCCAATTCCCAACTTCTCTTAAATCTCTCCATAGCAAAAGAATTATAGGATAATTTCTGTGAAAATGGTTGCAATTTTGCAAAAATCAGGACGTATGACTGTAAATTCCTATCCAACGGTGGCAACCTGCCGGAGGTGTTACCAAATCAACCTCGCCCCTAGGGGGAGGAGAAATTTGGTTCTGGGGAACGAGTCCAGGTTCAAACGAAGTTCGCATGCTCCCGACTTTATAAAATCGCTCCGGGAGGAGGAGCCAAAAAAGGGGCGGCCCGAAGACCGCCCCAGGGAATATCCTTACTTCGAGGGAGGAAGAAGGACGGAGTCGATGACGTGGATGACGCCGTTGCTGGCTTTGATGTCGGTCTTGATGACCTTCGTCGTGCCATTCAAGAAAACAGTGCCGTTCTCGACCTTGATCTTGACCAGGCCGCCCTGGACGGTCTTGGCTTCTGAAAGGGTCACGACTGTGCTCGCGAGAACGCTACCGGAGACCACGTGGTAAGTGAGAACCTTCTTGAGGAGATTCTTGTCCTTTCCGAGCTTGGCAAGAAGTTCTTTTGGCACTTTCGCAAAAGCTGCGTCAGTGGGTGCAAAGACAGTGAAAGGTCCTTTCCCGTTCAGAACGTCGACAAGACCGGCTGCCTTGACGAGTGAAACGAGGGTCTTGAACGAACCTGCCTTGATCGCAGTCTCAATGATGGTGGGCTGAGTCTTTGTCTTGGCGGAATGACCCTGGGCAAAGCTGACGGTGCTGACCAGAGCGACCAGGGTGACGAGAGATGTGACGGCTAGTTTTTTCATTTTTGTAAGTTGGAGGGATGGCTCCATTAAGTTATACTGCTTCTCTAACGAAAACATCACCAGAAAATGATATAAAATTCTAAATGAATTCAAATAAAACTGAAAGTACACAAGTTTTCCCTGCCGGGGTTACGATAAACTAAGCGCGTGAGTCTTATCGTCGCCTATACCATGCTCGCATGGCCCGCCCTGCCTGCCCCGCAGAAAATTCCTGCCAGTTATCGGGGCAAAACTATGCTCAATATGCCGGTCGGATTCACAGAAAAGGTCATTGCGCTGACCTTTGATGATGGTCCGAATCCAGCGACCACTCCATCAATTCTAAGCGCATTGAGAAGATATCGAGCAAAGGCGACTTTCTATGTCGTCGGTGGCATGGTTCACAATCGGGAATGGATTCTTCGGCGCGCGGCTGCAGAAGGCCATCAGATCGGGAACCATACTTTCTCGCATCACGCCCGTCCACCAATGTCCCGTGCGATCACCGAGATTGCCCATACGGACGCTAGGATAAAGGGCGCCGTTGGATATCTGCCCACGACATTTCGCCCCCCATTTGGGATTCTGAACTCTGCGACAACTGCGGTGGAGAGAAGCAAAGGCTCGCCCATCGTTCTTTGGACTGGCGACAGCCTCGATTGGAAATACAAGAATGCCGACATGGTCTATCGCCGAGTAATGGCGAATGCTCACCCAGGAGGCGTAATTCTGATGCACGACATTCACCCTTCCACCATGCAAGCGGTGCCGCGCATCCTCGCAAGCCTCAGCCTCAGGGGTTATCGTTGCATCACAATCCCCGAAATGATGGTGAAATGGGACGAGTTCAGCGCCAAGAGAGCGGCGACACTAAAGGCAAAGGCTGCGAAAGCCACCATGGTCGCTACTAACGTGCGTCCTAAATAATGGTAATCGCAACTCTCCTCGCCGGGACCCTGCCTTACCGGGGCAAGGTCGTTCTCAACATTCCGCGCAAGTTTGCAGAGAAAGTCGTCGCCTTGACCTTCGACGATGGACCCTCCAGCGTGACCACCCCGATCGTGCTTGACGCACTCAAAAATGCAGGAGCGCACGCGACATTCTTCCTGATGGGAGAAAGAATCCACGGAAACGAGGCTTTGTTGAGGCGAATGGTGAATGAGGGTCACGAGATTGGAAATCACACCTGGAGCCACCAATCCAAGCCAAAGGAAGATATTGCAGGCGCCGAAGTTGACAAAACCACCGCCGCAATCAAAGCAGTTATCGGGACAAGTCCCCTGCTATTTCGACCTCCCTACGGGATCGTCCAAAACGCAACCACCCGAGTCGCCCGAAGCCAGGGATTTCCCTTGATCCTTTGGACCGGTTCAGCAGCCGATACCGCTACGAGTGATCCTGACAAAGTGAGAAAGAACGTGGTGATGTACGCCAAACCAGGCGCGATCATTCTGATGCACGATGTCAAAGCGCACACGGCGAAGGCTGTCCCAGAAATTCTGCGTCAAATAAAAACGAAGGGTCTGAAATTCACCACCGTATCCGAGATGCTCAGAAAATGGGACGCTCAAAAAAATAAATAAACCCTAAAGAACTTCGCCGGGGAGTCCGAAAACCTAAAGTAGAACGTGAGGTTTTACTTACTATGAGACCAGAATGGCGAAATGCAATAAGACACTGTAACTGGGCCGAGCTCGAAAAGTGCGCTTGGCTCGAACCCTCCCCAGCGATGCTCCCCATCGTGCGCGAACTCCTACTCGGGTTTGCCGACACCGAGCACGAAGCCCCGATCCGTAAGGTTCTGGGAGTCCTCAATCAGCGACACCAACTTGCCGTGATTCCGGATAACGCGGTTTACATGCCGACGTCGTCCCAAAGATGGGCGGTGATCAGTCGTCATTCCCCAGTGAGTCAATACGTCGCGGCGATTTCTCATGTCTACAAAACTAAGTGCTACATCGTCGTCTTTCGAGTAAAGCACCACCACAGTGCAGTTGAGACGTTTACTCTGGATTCACACCCAAGCATTTCCAAGCAGTGGCTCTCGGAGGCACTCAAGAACCTGACTGGACACCAAGCCCAGGAAATTCCTTACAACTACGCGGTTCGCAGACTGAAGCAGGAGTTTGCAGACGCTGAGAATCACGTGCCGGCTCATTTACCAAGTCACTGGCGACGCGAACTAAACGGTATTGAGGGCGAGATTCCTCATCCGGCGGAGCAACTTTTGCGAGTCAATGTCCACCCGCGTGATATGGTTTTGGCCGTGGAGAATGAGCCTGAGGCCGCCGAATGGTATCTTCCTGCCGTCCACACTATTCCGTGCATGGATCAAATCGCCCGCGTCGAAGGCAACCCAAACTACTCGCTGGAACAGAAGACCGCATACATTATTGATCTGCTTTATGGCGATATGGAGTCAATGTTCGAGTTTATTGACCAATCCCACTTGCTCCTAGCTTTCCGTGACATGGCGTGGTGGCTCCACGGGGATGGCAACCGCCAATTGTCGGCAATTTATAATGGCATGGCGGATTCGATAGCCGAGGACGGGGCTAAGTCTGTTGCGCTGAAAGCGTTGTTGCCTAAGACGGTGGAAGTACTTCGAGAGAGATTCACACCTGAGATGAGACGAAAAATCAAGGCATATAGCAAACGAGCCATGGTTGCTTAGCGTCGAGGGTACAGTGAACTGTGCCCGAGATAAAATTTGACCGCTACTATCGCTATGATGCGCTGACCGAACTGCTACAAGCGTTCGCCAAAGAGTATCCGAAGCTGATCGAAATCCAGGAAATCGGAAAGTCCTACGAAGGGCGTCCGATCTGGATGGCGGTCGTCACGGCTTCACAAAAAGGCGCCGCCAGCGATAAGCCCGGCTTTTGGTGCGATGGAAATATCCACGCGACCGAAGTTTCCGCTTCGACTGC
>JAIOPU010000258.1 GCA_021413725.1 Armatimonadota bacterium
TTACAGCGCGCGACCACGTTAGGTTTTCGCGGCGAGGCCATTCCGAGCATTGCTTCTGTTTCGCGGATGATCATTTCGACCGGAGTTGAGGGGGAAGGGGCTCGGTCTGTTGTGGAAATCGACGGGGGGACGGTCTTGCCCTTACGCCATGAATCGGGTCCTGCGGGAACCACGATCACGGTGGCGGATTTGTTCTTTAATACTCCGGCGCGTTTGAGATTCCTGAAGTCCGACGCCACCGAACTTCGCAACGCGATAGAAATCACCCAAAAGCTCGCGCTTGCCCATCCTGAAATCGCCTTTGCATTCAAGAGTGGTGTCCAGATGTTGTTTCAATCTCCGGGTGATGGCGACTCTTTGGCCGCATTGGCGGCGGTTTGGGGCATCGATTCGGCGAGAGGCGTTGTCCTGGTCGATCGCTACGCGGCGGGGGTCCGTATTCGCGGGTTTATTTCTCCGCCAGAATTCACCCGGGCCACCCGAGCGTATCAATGGCTTTTTGTCAATGGTCGCCCGATACGGTCGCGGTCTTTGGGAATGGCGATTGAGGTCGCTTATCGCCAATTGACGCCCGAGCGGCGTTTCCCGTTGGCGGCTCTTTCCATTTCGATTGACCCCGCCTCGGTCGACGCCAATGTCTCTCCGACCAAGACCGAAGTCAAGTTTCAGCACGAGGGAACGGTTTTTGATGCGGTTCGGCACGCGATTAAAGACACTTTGCTTGAGCGAGGGATGATTCCTTCGGCGGACGGGATTGCGGCGGCGAATGCCGCGTTGCGCGGCGTAGGTGAGCCTGTGCGCCAGTTTGGATTGCCTTTGGGTGCGGCTCCGATTTTTGATACTGCCGCCGGAGGCTCTGCCAATACGATGGTGACCTTTGGCATTGAATCAGGTTCGGGCGACATGGGTATGGGCTTGAGCGAATTGGTCTCGCAAGCCGTGACCTATGCTTCGACGGCTTCGACCGTTGACCATGCTGAGCCGGTCCAAAGCAACACTGATTCCGCCGATGTCGGTTCGCTGCTAGACGGTTTGCGGCTCATGGGGCAGACCTCCGACTGCACATTCATAATCGGTGAGAACCGCCAGGGGCTCGTGATTATCGACCAGCACGTCGCGCACGAGCGGATATTGTTTGAGATGCTCTGCCGTGAGCGCGGGCACGCGGCGATCGAGTCCCAGGCTTTGCTGGTTCCACAGACCGCGCATTTGGATCCTCGCGAGGCGGCGGTGTTGCTAGACCGGTTGGATGATGTCCGAGAGATTGGCTTTGATTTGGAGCCGTTTGGACCGGGTTCGTTTGTGGTTCGGGCGATTCCTTCTGCTTTAGGCACCAAGAATCCTGTTTTAGTTCTGAAGGAGATCGTGGAGGAGATGATGGAGACTTCTCAGCGCGACCGGATTGTCCCACCCCGGGAAATCCTCTGGATTACGTGTTCGTGCAAGATGGCGATCAAAGCGGGCGACCCTTTGACGATGGTAGAGATGCAAAAGCTCATGCAGGATTTGGCGCTGTGCGAGAATCCCTACCTCTGCCCTCACGGGCGACCGATCACGATTGTCCTGTCGTGGACGGACTTGCTCCGCAAGTTTAAGCGCTCGTAGTTCAGCGTTTGCCCGGGCTTGTGCGAG
>JAIOPU010000274.1 GCA_021413725.1 Armatimonadota bacterium
CCAAGGAGTTTAATCTTGAACCCAAAGCGGTCTGCATAGCGGATGTCTTCTGCCGAAACCGAGCGAATTCCTTCCCTCAAAATTTTTGTCGAGTCAACCTGTTTGCCAAAGGCGAGAGAAGCCAGAATTGCGATTTTGTAGGTTGTATCGAAGGCGTCGACGTCGTTCGTCGGGTCAGCCTCGGCATAACCCTTGTCCTGAGCTTCCTTCAGAACATCGTCAAATTCTACCCCCTCATCACTCATTTTCGACAGGATGTAGTTTGTCGTTCCGTTCAGAATTCCCATCATCCGCAGCACGTCATTTCCCGCGAGCTGGTGTTTGAGAGGCTGGATTAAGGGGATCCCGCCCCCTACTGCCGCCTCGAAGTGGAGATCTACATCTTTTGAGGCAGCAAGGTGCAAGAGTTCAGAGCCATGCTTTGCGATCAGTTCTTTGTTCGCCGAAACGACACTCTTGCCGGATGCGAGAGCCGCCTTCAGCAATGAAAAAGCTGGCTCGATGCCGCCAATCACCTCCACGATCACGTCGATGTTCGGGTCGTTCACCACGGACTCCAAATTCGTTGTGAATAGCTTTGAATCGAGGTTCCGAGGCTTCTGCGAATCGCGAATTCCGATCTTCGCGATTTCGATGGAAAGCCCTGCTTTCCGATTGATCGCATCCCGATTGTCGGTGAGCATCGAAACCGCCCCCACACCCACCGTTCCGTATCCTAGAAATCCCACCCTAACTGCCGATTGCCGCACGGGAGTGAGATTACCTTTCTGGTGCCAAGCCGAGAAGAGCATGGCAATCCCATTTCCTCGTAGTATATGGTTGTGAAGCAAGGAAAAGTTGTTGTGGGAGTTACGGGAGCGAGCGGAGCAATTTACGCGCAAAGACTTCTGCTCCAACTCTCAAAGAAAGTTGAAAAGGTCTATCTCATTCTGAGCGAGCAAGCCATACAGGTCGCTTCTACCGAGATGGGAATCACCATTTCCAGAACCGACTTCAGCACCAAGACTTGGCTCGGGGAGGATTGTCCGAATATTTCGCTTCTAAACTCCAAGGACTACTTCACGCCTCCGGCAAGCGGTTCCTTCCAGCACGACGGCATGGTGATCGTGCCGTGCTCCATGGGGACCGCCGGGCGAATCGCGAATGGAATCAGCGACGACCTGCTGACTCGGTCCGCCGATGTGTGCTTAAAGGAAAAACGCAAGCTCATCATTGTCCCCCGAGAAATGCCCTGGAATCTGATCATGCTTCGAAACCTCACTTCTCTCGCCGAAGCGGGGGCGACGATATTGCCAGCCAGCCCGGCCTGGTACCACAATCCGACCTCCCTTGAGGAACTCGCCGACTCCGTTGTCGCTCGAATCCTGCAGAGTTTAGATATTCCGCAAGACCTCTTCAAACCCTGGATGGCCGAAAAATGAAAATTATTCTCGCCGGGGCGACCGGATTCGTCGGAACCCGGTTGTTGACGCATTTGCAAGAGGCTGGGCACGATGTAGTCAAACTTTCTCGACGATTACACACCGGCAGTGTGATCTGGGATGGACGCAATCTTGGCCCCTGGTGCGCAGAACTCGAAGGTGCCGGTGCCGTGATCAACCTCTCAGGAGCCCCCATCACCCTCCCTTGGACTCCGGAAAATAAGCAGACAATTATCGAGTCTCGTACCCTTTCGACCGCGATTCTGGGACAAGCGATCGGCGAAGCTAAGGACGGCCCCAAGGTCTGGATCAATGCGAGTGCCGTCGGAATCTATGGAAATCGAGGAGATGAGGTCGTCACCGAATTGTCGCCTCCCGGCCCACAAGCGAATTTTCTTGTGCGAACTTGCATCGACTGGGAAAAAGCCGCCACGGACAATTGCCCGAGCGATGTGCGTCTCAACATCGTTCGCATCGGCATTGTGCTCGGTGCCGAGGGCGGCACGATGAAGCCGTTGACCAAACTCACCCGCCTGTTCCTAGGCGGCGCTCAGGGAAGCGGTCAGCAGTACATCAGTTGGATCCATGTGGACGACCTCTGCCGACTCATCATCCATCGTCTTGATAGCACGACCCGCCCGATTGTCAACGGAACGGCACCACATCCAGAGCGAAATGGCATTTTTATGGAAAAACTTCGTAAAACCCAGCATCGGCCTTGGTCTCCACCCGTTCCGGGAATTGCTCTTAAGCTGGTTGCACAACTCGGGGGTCCCGATTCCAGTCTTATCTTGGATGGGCAGAATGCGGTGCCCGAGGTCGCTCAAAGCACGACATTTCGATACTTGTATCCAAGCCTCGAAAGTGCGTTCGCGGAGCTATTCACCCAGATTTAGAGGGGTTGTTTAGGGAACGGTGCCGTGGGTTGTGCAAGAGACCGGGGTTCCGACGACGTCCATCGTGTATCCCGCACCTGTGCTCGGACACGTAGGGACTGCGCTCTTCAGGAACTGTGGCGCAATGTCCAGCGCCGTCACGGGATCGCCTGTGTTCTTCCGATTCTCCATCGCCCAGAGGTCCTTGGCGTGCTCAATCTTGATCAAATTCTCATAGCAGGAATTCTTTCGCGCAGTTTCCCGCGCATTGACCCATTGGGGTACTGCGACCGCCATTAGGATCCCTATGATCATAACGACAATCATTATTTCGACAAGAGTAAAACCACGACGCTTCAATTGATTCACCGGTGAGCCATGCGACTCAAATAATATGTTCGGTACAGACAATCGGTTTCATTAGGCTGCAGCGGAGAAAATGCAAAAGCAATCTTACGCCGCCCGCAATCGTTGCCGAGCTCGCATAAAAGTCACCATTCTAGGAGTCTGATGCATACCCAGTTCTTCCAGGCACTTTGCCTGAATCTCCTGGCGCGTGAAAGAGACGCCCTCGCTCACCGTAACATACGCGTGCAGGCTGCCTTCAAACCAAAGGACCGAAGCGTCTAAGACATCATCGGAAATTCCAAGCAAAAATTGCTCGGTTACTTTCGGGTTAACTCCACGGGGCATCACGTCTGTCTGAACCATTCCACTATAGGTATTGGTTCGTACCCCCGCAAACTTGAGGGATTACTCGAAGTTTTTTAGCTGATTATATTGCTCAGCAGAGTCGATGTCTGCGCCGATTTCGGCAAACTTTGTGATCACGACCTTGATGGGTCCGCCCAGGAACCTACCTACGGACTTCTCAAGTCGCTCGATCACCATGGTCTTTGGGAATTTCTTACCAATGGCGAACTGCACGAGTGTGCTGAATCCGAGCATTTTGGCAATCTTGAGAACATTCTTCCTGTTCGCATAAGCCTCGTTCAATTTTGGGATACTCTGGCGCATGAGTTTGGTGTTCATCAGCACGATATTGCCGCCTGTGAACGTTCCTGCCCTCAGTTTCCAAGTGGTTCGTTTCATGCCTGGGAAGCG
>JAIOPU010000275.1 GCA_021413725.1 Armatimonadota bacterium
CTGCAAAAGCAACTCACCGAAGCCACCTGGCCCGACGGCAAACCGCTCTTCACAAGCTACACTGCGGTGGGCCTGATGGTGTTCTTCGCGCTCTGCTGCCAATGCACCAGCACCCTGGCGACGGTCCGCCGCGAGACCAATTCCTGGAAGTGGCCGGTCTTCATGTTCGTGTACATGACCACGCTCGCCTACCTCGCCGCCTGGGGCATCAACGCCCTCGGAAATCGCTGACGGGGTACTCTTGAGTCTGTTTGCGGGCCTGTAGCTCAGTGGTTAGAGCTAGCGGCTCATAACCGCTTGGTCGGGGGTTCAATTCCCCCCGGGCCCACCATCCGCATTCAACTTCTCCACTTTCCCGCCCCTGTAAGGGGGAACAATGACCGAATGGGATTGAGGGGGAAATGGAATGCTTGATGGACAAAACGACGGCTCAATCCCGGCAAAAGATCTAGCCATTTGCATACCCCAGGTTCAAACTGAGAGGAAGGGGAGCTAATCTGCAAATAGTGGAAATCTCGATACGAGCAAAGACACAATCAGACCCGCAATAACACACCCTGAAATTCCGATGTACCAGGACTTCTTTGCGAACGGCTCTACTGGGGATTTTCGCAGAATGAAACTACTGATCGCTCCCAAAACCCACCATACGAATGCAAAAAAGCCCGCCGCAGCCATCAGGTTAACAATTTGAAAGAGATCGCTGCCCGCATCGGTGCCGAGGACCCTAGATTTCGCCCAAGTCCCAAGGTATAGCGCCGAGAGAAATGCAGCCAAGCAGGTTGGAAAAAACGCAAATCGGAGTACGCGATACTCTTGGTCACTTACGAAGAGTTCAATCACAGCGACGCCCGAGCAGAAAACCATGATCATTGCAATCAAAGACTCGGACGCCATGTTAGGCGAGGTTACCCTGAGGTGCTACTCGTAACTGGGTACGACAAGTCGCTGAGGCTAAAATCCCGCAATCCACGATCCGGCCACTCCCTCCACGAATTCGGGCTCAGGTTCAAACTGCCCGAAAATAAGGAAGTTTTTTGTATTCTGTACGGAGTTTCTAGTCGCCCCTCCGTAGTTTTCAGCGGATACTCCGTAGTTTCTTGACGAAAGTACTTGGTATTTGGCGCAACTTACGTAGTTTCCTCCTGAAGTATCGCAATTTCCCTCGAACAATACGTAGTTTCCAGGATTTTTTACGTTGAGTCAGGTTGGCCCTCGGTTGTTTGCAGAAGAAACTACGCTCATTCTAGCGATCAACATGTTGTTTCCCACAAGTTCTTCGCTCATGGGGGCCAAGACTAAGCAGTTTTCCTACCTCACAGATGCCGATGCAAGCCAACTTGCCCAAAATGCACAGGAGATTATTAGCGAACAAGCAAATGCCATTACCAGCAATGCAAACCGCAAAGGCTTCTGAGCCGCACTGGACCGATTTCCAGCGATCCAGACCGAAAACAGTCCGATTGAAATAAGTATGTGAGGCAAGGGACCCCCGCCAGTCAGATTTCAACTCGATTCATAGTTGCACCAATACCCGTTGTTGCAGCTAAAGCCCCCAGAGCGAGTAGGGCTAAGATATCGCCCCGCAAGACTTTTTGCGTGCAAAATTCTTTAAATGGAAGACCGCAGCGAAATAGCCATATTGCGAAAGTATAGAGACCAATAGATATGGTAGCGCAACTCCAATACCACAACGGTTTTGCGCCGCGATTAAATTCATCAAAGGTGTACAGCAGCGACATTAAGCCAAATCCGGACGCGATTCCTACAGTGACGGCTATGGAGGTTATGCACCGAGATTCAATCGATTTCCAAAGTAAATAAATGTTGAAGAATTGTATCAGGCTCATGCAGATATGCCAAGGACCACCCTCCTCGTACTCGGCTTGCCTGGCAATCAGTCCGAGTATGGTACCAACTACAATCGGCAGGAGATAGATGCCCCTTCTCATGATGTCCGTGAAAGCAAAAGTAGGAGAGTGAGTATCTCAACACTGACTGACAAGAAAAGCATCGAAATCAGTCTCAAACTCATCCGTTTGTTGTTTAAATTGCTCACTTCTGCGCTATTTCCCGACTTTCTTCACCGGAACCGGGGACTCGTCCACCGGCTTCGCCAAGGGCTGAATCTTCCGCAAGTAATACCGATAGCTACGAATCAAGGACAAGACTTCCAACTTCGCTCGATCTTCCCTCGTCGCATCTTCGATCACGTCGACCAAAGTATCCAAAGAACCCTGCGACCGCATTCCGAACCACCGGCTGCGCTGAATTTTGTTTTTACGCTGAATCACCCGATGAATCGCACGCGATTGCGCGAGCATGGGGGTGTTATATTCGGCGAGATTCACGCCGATCTGCAGAAAGTCGCTTGAGAACTGCCCGACGACCTTGCCGTCAATTGTAAGTTCATAATCCCCGACTTCTAGATTCAAAACCCGCAACAACTGGTTGTTCAAAGAGGTTTGGAAGGGGTAGTAGCCGAGCACAAACTTGGTAGTCTGGTCAAGCGCAACCGGGAACGGCAGAGCATTGTCCCGCTGCCGCCAAGCAAGCCCCGAGACCCCGCTCACCTCCGCCCCGACCTCGCTCACAACCTTGTTCGCCGCCGCATCAATCACCACCTCCGATACCACAGAATCCGCACGCCAAGACTTCAATAACTCCGCCGCCATGACCAAATGCCCGGCATCGCAAGGATGCACAGAATCCGGAATCAAAGCCCGGGCCAAAAGCATATCCCGCCGCTTCCCCTCCTCCAAAACATTGAGGACCGGCACATTGAAATCCGCATAGTCCAGCTTATCCTTGCGAGCCGTCTCCGAAACAATCTCGCCATATTTCTGAAGTGCGTCGTTATAATCCTTCGCAAAAGTCGGCCTCTCGCCGGTGTATTTCTTCGTGATCCCGTCGTAAGGCGAGGTCCTAATCAAGGTCATCTTCGCCCCCGGAGCCGCATTGCGAATTCCGTCGATGAGTTTAGGATAATAGGTGCTGAAATTTTCTTGGAGCCGAGGCGAGAACGAAACGTAGCCGCCGTCGTTCATCCCCATCATCACCGTCGCGACGGTGGCGTGGAAGGGTTTGACATCACGGTTCATCCGCGAAAAGAGATCGCCGTTCGGCCCGCCCCAAGAGGCATCGCCCGGCATGCCCACGTTATAGAAAGTAAAGCGTCGGTCTGGATATCGAGTGCGCGCAAAAAGCTCGACAAATTCCGTGTACTTTTCTGCCGCGGTGATGCTGTCGCCATAAAAAAGCACCCGATCTCCGTCCTGCAAGTAGAAACTAGAGGCTTTTCCAGGGTTTTCAAGGGCTAATATCCCGAGCGCGACGAGAGCGAATGACATTCCCATCCATTTTTGCACGAGAAAGCGTCTCTTGACTAGGGTACAAAAGAGTAGAACTTACCCAAGAGGAACAATTTGGCTAGATTTGCGTTTGTCGTCCACCCCATAACCGCCCGCGATGCGGCAAAAAAATATCCGATTGCGCGCTTTTTCCCCGACACCGCAATCGAGGCGTTTCTGCGCCGTAAGAAGCCCGTCATCATGAGCCAGGTGACCGGCATCAAGTCCATCACCGGAGCCGAAACCACCGGCGTCTTCATCGGCTGTCCGCTCACGCCGACGATGATGACCCAAGATTTACCCCTTGAACTGGTCTACGACCGAATCGTCGAATGCACTGAAATGGCGAAGCGTGAAGGTGCAGAACTCATCGGCCTCGGTGCATTCACCAGCGTAGTCGGCGACGGCGGAATCACCGTCGCTAGCCGCTCCCCAATTGCCGTCACGACCGGCAACAGCTACACCGTCGCCACCGCCATCGAAGGCGCATTTTCCGCCGCCGCGCAAGTTGGCGTTGACACTTCCCGCGCGGTCCTCGCCGTAGTCGGCGCAACCGGCTCGATCGGCAAGACCTGCGCTCGGATCATGTCGCAGAGCTTTTCCAGGACGCTTCTGATCGGGCGCGATCTCGAGCGCACTGAAGCACTCGCCCGCGAGATCACGCGCGGCACCGCGACCACCGACTTCCAAGCTCTCCGCGAAGCGGATGTAGTCGTCACCGTGACTTCGGCGGAAACCGCCGTTGTCGAGCCGGAGCACCTGCGCCAAGGCGCGATCGTCTGCGACGTCTCCCGCCCGCGTGATGTCTCGGTGAGGGTTGTCAAAGAACGGCCCGATGTCCTTGTGATCGAAGGCGGCGTCGTCAGCGTTCCCGGCGATGTCGAATTCGGAATGACTTTCGGCTTCCCCCCAAAAACCGCCTACGCCTGCATGAGCGAAACCATGATTCTTGCCCTCGAAAACAAAATTGAAAACTTTACGTTAGGGAAAGAAGTGAGCGTCGCACAAGTCGAAGAAATTAACCAGTTGGCCACAAAACACGGATTCAAAGTCGCCGGATTCCGCTCCTTCGAGCGCGCGGTCGAGCCAAGCGCGATTGAGCGCACGCGCCATGCCCGCGCCCAGCTTGGATTCAACTGATGCCGCTCCTTTCCATCAAGAATGTCAGCCACTCGTTCAGCGACAACCAAGTCCTGAAAGACGTGAACCTCGAAGTCGAGGCGGGCGAAATTGTCGCGATCATGGGCAGTAGCGGCGGCGGAAAGTCGACCCTGCTCAAGGTGATCTCCGGGCTTCTCGTTCCCACCGAAGGCGATGTCATCGTCGGAGACGTCAGCACGGTGCAGGACCCCGAAGGGGTTCGATCAAAACTAGGGCTCGTCTTTCAATCCGCCGCCCTTTTCGACTCGATGAGCGTGTATGAAAACGTCGCCTTCGGCCTCACGCGCAAGCCCGGAATTCGCGGCAACGAGGTCAAAGACCGAGTTAATGAAACTCTCGCCCAAGTCGGCCTTCCCGAGTCCAACGATCTCATGCCCGCCGAACTCAGCGGTGGAATGCGAAAGCGAGTCGGCCTCGCCCGCGCCCTCGTCATGGAGCCCGAAGTTCTCCTCTACGACGAACCCACCAGCGGCCTTGACCCCATCACCGCCTACGCGATCGACAGCCTCATCGTAGAAACCCGCGACCGCCTCGGAGTCACGAGCATCGTAGTAAGCCACGACGTCTCCTCAGTCTTCCGAGTCGCCGACCGCATCGCTTTTCTGGAGGGTGGAGAGCTAACGTTTGTCGGAAGCGAGGAAGCCTTCCGAGAAATCCGCACCGGCGCGATCCACGATCTGGTGGCGAAAGCGAGGGCCGAGGAATTTCTATCGTCCTAAAACTTTTTCACGGGCCTACTGAACACAGGGGAACCTTTTGCGTCCCTTCTTACGATCTCTTTAGTTGGGGAAATTAAAATGAAAAAGATAATCACGATTTTTGTTGCAACAGCCATCAGCATGGCTCTCGTCTCATCCGCCTTCGCCCAGGGCGCTGGCCCACGCGCCGGTGGCAAGGGTGCTCCTGGTCAAGGCCAAGGCAAAGATGGCAAGGGTGGCCGAATGGGCGGCGGCCGCATCATGAACGAAAAGATCATGGAACAGCTCAACTTGACTCCTGAGCAAAAGAAGAAGATCGAAGCTCTTCGAGCCAAGATGCTGGAAGCAGGCAAGACCATGAAGGATCTTACTCCCGAGCAGCGACGCGCGAAGATGCAAGAGATGGGCAAGAACTTCAAGGCCGAAATGGAGAAGATTCTCACCCCGGCTCAGCAAAAGAAGATGGCCGAGCTTCGAAAGAAGATGGCAGAAGAGCGCGGTAAGGGTGGACCTGGCGGAGCAGGTCGACCTGGCGCAGGTGCAGGAAAGGGTGCCAAGGGCGGCGGAGCACCAAAGAAGCCCTGATTTTCAGGACCAATGAAAGGAGAGAGCTCGCCGGAAACGGCGAGCTTTTTTTATAGCAACAAAAACAGCCCGTATTCCGTGCTGTCATCCACATCGCCAAGCAGGCGTGTACCCACCATTTGCGCTCCTAGCCCAAGATACAGCGAATGCGCCATCGTGAACTTGACATCGGACCAAATTTCCATCGCGCGGCAACCTCTCGCCTTGGCCTCCTCGATCGCTTCCATCGTGAGCGCCTTACCCAAGCCGAGCCGCCGAAAGTCGGGATGGACATAGACGCGCTCCAGACCACAGTCCGTGCCTCCAATTCGCTTAAGCCCTTCGTCGGGTGAAATCAACTCCGCATCAGCACCTGGAATTCGCGAATGAAGATCAAGCGCACCTGTCGCAACAACTCGACCTTCCAATTCTGCGACCCAGAAGTATTGATCTGGTGGCGGATAGTGCTTCGCGAGGTCGTAGAGGTCGGCGTGGTAGCCCTCGGGCTCCCATGAGAATCCGTACTCGCGGTAAACCGCTGATATGGCATCAATAACGCCCGCTTCATCGCCGGTTCGAGCAGGGCGAATCATGCGTTTTCTTCGAATATCTCGACGACGTTTCCAACGCCATCCGAAATCAAGGCTTGAGTGCCTCCCGGCCCTTTGACCGGGTCCACGAGGGGGAAATAGCCCTTCTCGGCAAGCACCGCCAGAGTTTCGGAAAGCGAAGCGACCGCGAGGACAAGTCGATTCCAGCCTCCCGGCTCTGGTTGCTGACCGTCCGCAAGTTCTTGCTGCGCAGAAGTCCCGGGCCCGGAAACCCAAACTGTCACCCCGTCACGCTCAATGATCGCAAACGCGGGACCCCACTGCTCAATAATTTCAAAGCCAAGGAGGCCGTGATAGAAATCCAGCGCAAGCTGAGTGTTTGAAACCAACAGTCGGATGGCAACCATCTTAACCTACCAGGGGAATGTAAATCTCCGTGACCCACTTGAGCGGGTCTGGCTCCTGCCCCGGGTCAGTGACGTACACATCCCAAGGTGGGGCTTCAGCAGGTTGTTGCTTGTTCTCGCTGACCCATTCCCAGAGCGCCATCCAAGTCTCGGACATGGTATCGTAAGGCCCCACGTGAGTGGCCATGACGGCACGTCCACCCGGATAAGTCTTCAACTGGGTTCCTCCCCCTGGAACGGTAGTTTCCTCAACCGGAAAGGCCGCTTCGACCGCGCAGGACTCCTTTTCCCACAGCGTGTAGTACACCCGCGGAAACGATATGAGCACGGCTTCGGGGTTGGCCTCGACCAATTTTTGGAACAGGCCGGTGATGACCGGCCCAAGTTCGGCGTGACCACAGGTCGCGCCGGAAACCAGGGCCACACATTCTTCGCAATCGACGAATTCCACTTGCATGGAACAATTCTACCGCTAGTCACCAAGTCGATTGAAGTTAGTCACAACAATCGTATAGTCCGATAAATCCACAATGCTATCGCCGTTCAGATCAGCCGTCGGTTCCCAGTTGCCACTACTCGGACTCGCGTTAAAAGCAACTACAACTCGCGTGTAATCCGTGAGATCGACTGTGTTGTCGTTGTTACAATCTCCGTTATCAAGCGTGAAGTTGGTCGAATCTTGCCCTACGGTCAGGTCCACACCCGGCATAGCTTGGCGCAACCAAATCCGCCCCTTGAGCTTGATCGTCTTGGTCCCTGTCTCGGTGGTATCAAAGGCATACCACCCATCAACTCCAACCAGAACGTTCTGTTCCTCCAAAACGGTTCCGTCGGCCTCGCATACCTGCGCGACAACAGTTTCGCCGACGGGATAGTAGTAGTCGTTGAGAACGATCTGCCCGGAGACGGTTCCGGGGTCCGCCTTTACGTGAAACTGTCCAGTTGTTTGGCGATACCATTCGACGGTTTCGTAAGCTCCTCCGAATCCCATTCCAGGTTCTTGGTTGTAGCTGTAAAACGCCAAATTTGTCCCATAGGTGTGGCCGCTCTTCATGATCCCCGCCGGGAGCAAATCGCTCTGGTACTCATTCTGAGGTCCGGAGGCACTGTAGGCCGATTCAATTTTCGTGTAGTCGAAGATCGAAAGTCCAGTAATCTGGTTGGTCGATGTCCCGGGGTGCCCCCAACCGGTCCACTGAACTAGAACGTGGTTGAGAGGAGGAGCGTTCTGCAACGCGGACCACGAGCCACCTGTGAAATAGGGAACTGCATCCGGAAAATCTGGGGCTGGCACGACGATGTTTTGATTGTCCGGAGCAAAAGTTCCGCTGTCAATGGAGAAGTTGTAAGTTCCGGCGGGATAGTTTGCGTCAAGCGTAGCCAGGTCAGAATAACCCGGACTGTAGAACACAAGGGTCGTATCGGGACTAAAGTAAAACGGATCTACGCTGGCATCCGGCCGGGTAAATGTCCCCGAAAGCATGTCGCCGTACGTGTCGCAGTAAATTGCTCCCTGAAAGCCGCATATCGGCGTATCTGTCGGAGGCCCATCATTGGTTTGGGCCTGGGAAGAATAGTAGTTGACGTAGTAAGCCTGAATGACCGCTTGACTAGAAGCAGTTAGCGCAAGAAGCAAGAATGGAGAGCCCAATTTTAAGAATTTCATGAGTTTTTTCCGGTACAGCATTAACTGTATCAAGAATCCCGGAAAAATTGCCATGAATTTTTGAAAATAATCCCGGTGAATAGGCTATGTCATCATAGAGGATAATGACTCGCTACAGTCTGGATACCGCGCAGTGCCGAAACTACGACCTCTCCTCGGGGAGAGAGTGGTTACTCACCAACGGACTCGGCGGTTTTGCGATGGGCACGGCAAGCGGGGCCAATACTCGCCGATACCACGGAATACTGGTTGCCGCGATCAAGCCTCCGGCTTACCGCATGGTCTTGCTCGCCAACCTCGAAGTCGATATTCAGAGCGAAGGGCAACCGATCGGACTTTCGACCAACCAATACGTGGGCGCCGTACACCCTGAAGGATTTCACTATTTGGAGGAATTCTCAGTTGGGAGCTTCGCGGAGTGGAACTACCAGACGTCAGGAATGAGTCTCCGAAAGCGCATTGTGCTCCATCCCGGCGTGAATGCGACCACCGTCCAATTTACAAATACAGGCACAAAGCCATTCCGCCTCGCGGTTCGGCCTTTGGTCTGCCATAAGTTTTATCACGGAAACTTTCGCGCCCAGGACGGTTACCCGGAGTTGGTGCATTATCCAAAGGACAAGACCATCATCGAACACGAGGACGTCTCCCTGTACATGAATCACCCCGGGTGGCAACGTCAGTCGGCGGTCGGTTGGTTCTATCGTTTCGAGTACCCCCGCGAGATTGAGAGGGGCCTTGATCCGAGAGATGATCTGTACTGCCCTTGCGAACTCGTTTATAATCTCGCTCCCGGCGAGTCCTCGGAGTTTGTCGCCTCAAGCGATCCGGATGTTCGGGCATTTTCGGACTGGAATGAAACCCCTGCGGGCAAATCATTCGCTCAAGACCTGCGCGAGGCCGCCAGTAAGTTCTTTATTCAGACCGAGGCGAGAACGTCCATCATCGCCGGCTATCCGTGGTTCACCGACTGGGGCCGCGACACGATGATCGCCTTGCCCGGCCTCTGCCTTCACACCGGCAGAATCGCCGAAGCGCGGCAGATCATCTCGGACTACGCGGGTCAGATGAAGAATGGCCTGATCCCGAACCGTTTTGTCGAAGAGGGCGAAGAGGCGGAGTACAACACCGTCGATGCGACCCTTTGGTTTGCCAACGCGATTTACCAGACGCTTCAAGCCGAGTGGGATGAGCCTTTTGCCAAGAAGTGCATGAAATCATTGGATCAGATGTTCAAGGCCCACATGAAGGGCACGCTTTACAATATCCACGTTGACCCTGCAGATGGGCTCCTTTCGCAAGGCAAGGACGGGGTTCAGCTCACTTGGATGGACGCAAAACTTGGCGATTGGGTGGTGACGCCTCGGCACGGCAAACCGATTGAAATCAATGGCCTCTGGATCAACGCCCTGCGAGTCATGGAATGGCTTGCGGATAAGCTGAGCGTGAACGGCAAGGCGTATCGAGAAGCCGCCGAGCGCGCCGAGCTGAGTTTTGACCTGAAATTTTGGCGCGAATCTCTGGGCTACTATGTGGACACCGTCGATCCCGATGACGCTTCCCTTCGCCCCAACCAGGTGATCGCCATGAGCCTCCCCTTCGGTCCAGCCCAAGGCGAAAAGGCCGGGCGCGCGCTTGATGAGATTGCTCGTTCTCTCCTTACACCCGTTGGATTGCGAACGCTTTCGCCAGACTCGGTGCATTACCGGGGCCGCTTCCGTGGTCCGATGGCCGAACTCGACTCTGCATACCACCAAGGCACAGTTTGGCCGTGGCTCATCGGCCCCTACGCGACGGCGATTGTCAAAATCAAGGGCGACAAAGCCGAAGCCAAGCGGATTCTCAAGCAAGGAAAAGAGCTTCTCTCCGACTTCGGACTGGGCGGAATTGCCGAAGTTTTCGACGGTGACGAGCCGCGCAAGGCCGCCGGCTGCCCTTGGCAAGCCTGGAGCGTCGCGGAATGGCTCCGAGCTTGGGTCGAGGACGCAGGCGGGAATTAGCTACTGATCCCCGCCTGAACGAACATCCGTCGGATCAGGTCCTTGTCGTATTCGTCCAGTTTCTTGACCGACTTAAGCTCTAATTCAGCCTCCTCGATCATACTCTCACGCCGCAAGAACTCCGCAAGGATCACCTTGTAGTGGTACTTCTCGGGGTTCAGGTCGTTCGCTAACCGAACGGCTTTCATCGCCTCGACGCGGCGTCCTGCGCCCCAGAAAGCGAGGCTGGATTGGGCGTAGAGGAAGTCGTCGCCGGGCGATAGCTCAATCGCGGCACGAAACGCCGCGAGGGCTTCCTCGTACTGCTTGAGTTCCAGCAGCATGTCGCCCATCCAGTAGTGATAAAACGATTCGCTTGGCGCGAAGTAGACCGCAGTTTGGGCGGCCTTGAGAGCCTTGTTGCGCTGTCCGATCTTGCGGAACTCTTCGGCGAGTTTCAGGTAGTAAAACCCGTTGTCAGGTTCGAGCTTAATCGCTTCCTCAAGTTCCCGAATCGCCGCATCGGTCTTTCCGTGGCGTGCGTAGATTTCACCGAGGCCAAGGTGGGCTTCCGCGGTCTTCTCTTGCTCCTTGAGGACTTTTGCGTACTGGCGCACGGCTTGCGGGCTTCGCTCTAGACACTCCATTGCCGTGGCGAGGCCCATTCGCGCTTCCACGGACTTGGACGGAAACTGCTCTAACACCCGCTCAAAATACTCCGCCGCCCTCTCGTAGTCTCCCGCCAGAAGACTCTGCTCTGCGATCCTAACGATATCCTCCGGTCCCTTCGGCGAGGAGTCTTGCGGCTCCTTTTGCTCTTCTTCCACGGGGACGGTGAGTCCGAAAAGGTCTACGATTTGTTGATATTCTGGGTTCACGGTGTAGGACTATTGTGGCAGGTTTTGCCCAATCCCAACAAGGCGGACTCGGCCAAATGGAGCCCAAATATTACCATCCCTATGACCTGCGCGAGCCCGAGTCACTCGATGGCAAAGCATGAGCCCCATGATTCATAGCCGTGCTTCCCTTTGCGACATTCAGATCGCCTTTCGCAGCATCAATAAACAGAGGATCGATCCCGTACTTCCCTTCCTTCTCTGGGCTCGGCAAAGATGGATAACTGGAATTCGATTTATCCTCGCAGTACCAGAAGTTGCGGGCGAAGGTGAATGTCTCCGGTGCCGTTCCGGACCCAATGTTCACGCCTCCGGCTGACCAATTGTCGGACCGAAATGCGATGAGATTGTCGCTAAAGTTGCCGTTTCGCGAGGGCACGAATCCTGGCTCCCTAGTCTCTTGCAAGATACGCATAACCCAGCGACCGGGATGATAGAAGGTATTGAACCGTACCTCAGCCCCATCAACTCCCACAAAAGCGACGGGCGCGCCTCCGCGCACGAAAGTCGAGCCCATCACACGAATGTTCTTCGCCTCGTATTTTTGGTTCTGAGGCATGGTATAGACCGGGGGACGGAAGAATGAAAGCCCGGTACTGCCGCCGATATTCACTCCACGCTGCCCGAAGTCCTCGAAGCGACAACTCTGCACAACCACATCCGAGGTGCCGCCCTTTGCTTGCACTCCGCTATCGCCACCATTGCGGAACGTGCAATCCACGATCTTCCCTTTGTGACAACCCACCATATCGACCCCCGAGCCGCCCCACTCCTCAACCTGGCAACGCGACACCTCAAAGTCATCCAGCCCAGAAAGTTTAATCCCGTCATGGTTCCCCTTCGGAGTCTTTCTCACGGTGACATTTCTAATGACGACATGGTGCGAAGGCGTCTTAATTGTTCCACCATCGTCAACGTTCAACCCGTTGTTAGTCGCACCCTCGATCAAGAGCCCGTCGATGATAAAGTGACTGACCTCCGAAAACTGAAGCCCACTCGTAAAGCGCGGGGGATTGTTTCGGTCAAGGGCGATCAGTGTGATCGGCGACTTGTCTTTGCCGTGGATATTGGCCATGAATCCGCCCTGATAGTCGCCGGGGGCAACTTGCACGGTCATCCCCGGTCGCGCGGATTGCAAAGCCTCGCGCAGCGCGCTCGTGGTTTGCACGACGGTGGTGTCCTGACCGACGCTGGTCACAAAGCACAGAAGCACAACGCTCAACATTGCGTCAGACTACCTTGCTCGTTGAGTGTCTGGTGCTAGCCGAATACAGAGGTGAACATCATCGCGAGGGCCGCGAGCCCCATCACCACAACCGTTAGGGCCCCTAAGGTTCGAAGCCACAAGGGATTCTTGTGCTTGCCCATGACTTCCTCGCTATTGGTCAGCCTGGAGATGATCCAGACTAGGGGCACGGCGAGAACGCCGTTGAGAATGGCGGCATAGTACAGAGCCTTGACCGCGCTGATATTCAAGAGCGTCAGCCCCGCCCCCACCAAGATGGAAGCCGCGATCACCGCATAGAACTTCCCTCCCACCTTCGGTGAGTCATTCAGGGAGGCGCGCCAGTGCATGGCTTCTGCAACTGCATAGCCGGCCGAGCCCGCCAAGACCGGAATGGCGAGGAGGCCGGTTCCCACGATCCCAAGCGTGAAGAGGATGTAGGCACCATCCCCCGCCAGGGGCCGCAGCGCCTCCGCCGCCTGCTGGGCCGTTTCGACCACGATTCGCTTCGGGTGCAGAGTCGCCGCCGTTGTGACGATGATGAAAAACATGGTGATTCCCGCCCAAGCCATTCCGGTAACCACGTCTCTGCAGGCGATTCTCAGCTCCGTTACCGACGCTCCCAACCGGGATTTCAGCGTCGTTTTGCCTTCCGCGATTTCCTCTTCCACTTCCTGGGAGGCTTCCCAAAAGAACATGTAGGGCGTGATGGTCGTGCCGAGGACCGCGACTAGCCCCTGCAGATAGCTCTGGTTGAACTCAATCTGAGGCACAAAGCTCGACTTCAAAACGGCGAGCCAATCCGGGTGAGCGAGGAAGGCGGTGATGATATAGGCCGCCAGCACCACCGTCAGCCACTTCAGAATCCTCGCGAGCGATTTGTAGTTCCAGAAGATCAAGACGGAAACAATGACCACCGTGATCAGCGGAATCCACAGAAGCTTCGGGATCGGCGTTACCATCGCGAGTGCCTCCGCCATTCCGGCAAGGTCAGCCCCAATGTTCACGATGTTCGCCACGAGCAAGAGCACGCACGCAAACCAGAGCATGCGGCGCGACGAATACTGCGAGATCGCCCCCGAAAAGCCTTCACCGGTCACCAGCGCCAGCCGCGCGCACATCAACTGGACGGCCGTCATGAGCGGAAAGGTCAAGAAGACCATCCAAAGCTGCGCGTAGCCAAAGGTCGCACCAATCGTGGAGTAGGTCGAAATGCCGGAAGGATCGTCATCCGCCGCCCCCGTGACCAATCCGGGGCCGAGTCCCGCAAAGAACTTCTTGACATCCACGCCTTCTATCTTAGCTTAGATCGACGCTATCGGGAACTGTTTGGCTCCCTTACGCCATCAGGGCACACGAAGACAAGTGCAGGTAACCTCACCAACATGGCAAACCCAACAATGCCGGCGGCGTTCGCTCGAGCTTCAGCGCTCTTCGCGATGGGACTCCTGCTCGCAGGCTGCAACTCGGCGCCCAAAGAGACTCCGAGTGCTCCTGTTGCGGACTCCAATACCGATTCTCTGCCACCGGACACGCTTAAGGCACCGGACAAGAGTAAGCTCACGAGCCTGCCAGTGACAAACTCCGCGATCGCCTTTCCCGGTCCTGCGGGAGTGATCGTCATGGTTCCCACGGGTTGCAAAACCAAACCCTCCCCGATCTACGAAGGGATGACCACGAAGTGGAAGGACCGAAAGGTCCCCGAGGATATCGTGACGCCTTCGGGTGCACGGGCAACCATGCAGTACGGCTTCGCCTCGCCGGATCAGAAGTCGGTGACGGGAATGGACTTTGCACGATTCGTCAAGAGTGTGCCCCGTGATGGGAGCCAGATTGTCGCGCGACCATGGGTCGGTTATTTCCGAGAGGGGACAGTGGAACCCACCTATGCGAAAATAAGCAAACTCGAGGGCGAATGGGGCCAGCGTATGTACATCGTTGCGCGTCCTGACGCGATATTGATGCTCACGATTCAATGGCCCGCCGCCGATAACAAAGCAAAGACCGAAGCCATCGAGCTGGCCGAAGCCATTATCTTCACGGTGGCTCCCGACCCAAAGGCCAAAGGCGTGGACTTTTTCCCCGGCGCAGGGAGCGAGTCGAACAAGCCCATTCCCCCGGGCACTGAAATCGCCATGCCCGACGGAATGATTCTCGAAGCGACGACCTCGGTAGGCAAAATGCGGATCGAAGCTGGCCCGCAATCCAAGCGATCCTACACTTGGGAGGGTGCTACTCGCTCGGTCATCATGGGCGCGCGCAGGGAGAGATGGTACGGCAGTAAGGGCCTTGGCTACCCCGGTCCAGGAAACCACTGGGTAGAACACAACGGCATCGCCCGAGGCGTCCTCGAAGAAGGGCAACAGCATTTTAAGAGCGTCAAAGAAGCGATGGACTGGCTCGGAAAACGAAAGTACATGCCGTTTGTTTACAACAACAAGGGTCTGGTGGTGGGCTGGAACAAAGTCTTGGAACGCCAACAACTTGGCGTCGAGGTTTGGCAAATCATGATCAACGGCAAGAAACCCACCGCCCTCCCCGGTTCAACCGACGACAAGATTGTCATTGTCCGCGCTGGCTCAAAGTAATCTTTCTTGTTGGGGTGGGGTTGATGCGGTGTGTCAAGGGCTTAAAAAGGGCTCAAAAAGGGCAAACAAAGGGCTAAAACCCGCGTTTGAGCCCTTGTGTAGCCCTTTTGGTGCCCTTGGTGTGCCCTTTGACCACCCTTTGAAGGCGGGTTTTTCTTTGCCTACATAAGATGCTAGGGGCTTATGGCTGAGAGACCATAATTAGGACTCATGGCAAGTTACAAGAGTAGCATTCGTGAAGACATCTGGATTCGCTGGGAGGCAATTGCTTTTGCTCGGAATCCTGCTCGGCTTTACGAACACCTTCCTGTAGCTTTCGAAAGGTTCGCTGAATTGAACGCGCTGTATCTTGAAAGCGAGTTAGAGAGGCAGTTAAGTGCCGACGAGCTACAACTCATACTCATGGAAAAATGGGGGCTGGAGGCAGAAAAGTCTGAATGGCAGTCATCCTTGTTGACCGCCCATAGATTATTGCAGGACAGCAGGTTTGCTGAACTCACTGACAATGCCAAAGCTAATGTTTATTACTATTGCGGTGAGTCGTATATCCAGCTCGGCATGTGGCCGCAAGTTTGGGACAATTTATGCATTCTGTCAAAGTTGGACAGGCATTACGTCAAGATGCGGGCTTTGGATCTCGCGGCAAACGCCCCAGCTCATGAACCCGCTCCTTTGGAGTTATGTGAGGTTTCTCAGGATATGCTTAGCAAACGCAAGTCATACGTGAGGCTCGCGAAAAAGATTGTGCCTGGCACCACCACAAATGCCGAACTCATCGACATTCTCAATCAAACCTCCAAGTCCCAAGATCGAAGAACACACGCTCAGTGGAATGACATCGGTTAGTTCACGGATATAATGAGCGCATGTTGGTTGTGCTTTCTTTGCTTGCCCTCGACGTTTTCCCTGACACCGTGTCCCCGTCCATGCGATGGGGGGTATCTCATATTGAAAAGGCTGGTGTCGACATCAACCAGTTCATCGACCTGCAAGACATGCGCGTCGTCGCGACCTTGAAGGGCTTTGACGGCGTCGAGGGACAGAACCACGGCGGGATGTTCGCCGCCTACTCCAAGACTGAGAGCTTCGCCGCGGTGATGCAGGCCAACAAGTGGGAGCCTCGCGCGCTGTGCCTGGTGTCAACCAAGACGGGAACGCAGATCGATATGGTCAAGCGCGTTCAAGCCGATTCTGCTGCCTACTTTAAGGGAAAGCAGGGAAAGCGATTTTCCTTCGTGTTCGATGTCACTGGCGCAAAGTTTGACGGTGATCGGGTGAACTTCTCTATGATCGGCGAAGTTCCCCGCGGCGATAATGCTCCGGTCGTTTACCTCTCGCTGAGCTATGGCGTGAAGCTGGGACAAGGCAAAATTCTCCTCACGGGTCCCGTCAGCAAAAGCCTGAGTTCAGCAAAAGTCTGGAATTGGCCGAAACAAAGCAGCATGGTGGTTCGTAAGTAATCCGATGCAAATCGTAACTGCAAATCTTATCCTCACGGCAATGCTCGTGAATCCCTGCATTTTGCCGCAGGACAAGACCGCTTCGCAAAAGGACATCGTCAAGTCCACCCACACTCTGAAAGCAAAACTGATCGGCTTTGAGGTTGGAGACTATGTTCACGCAATCTTTAAGGACAGTAAGGGTGAAGAGCGCACGATGTACATTGGGAGTGCAGGTGTGGACTACTTCATGGCCCTCCATGCGAATAAGCCGCTCGTTATCACTTATCAAGTCGTAAGTACCTACATCCCCGAAGCAGGCGGACGCGAGGTTGTGGACCGCGTTAAATCAGCCAAGTTTGGCAAACTCGATTCCCGAACATGGTGGAAGGCTGAACTCAAGAAATCAAGCTTTGAAAAGCTCAGCGCAAAGTACGATCCTATCGTAAACAAATTGACCAAAAACTAATAACAACTATGACTCTCATTGCAATGCTCGTACTTGCCGATCCGGTAGCTATCTCGGTCGGTTCACAAATCAAATTCGTCAAAACTCCCTCCGGCTGGACTCAACCGGGCAAATTCATGGATGGCAAAGAGCTTTCCTGGCTCAAACTCGGCTCGAAGGAAACACCTCGAAAATACAAAGTCGAGTGGAGTGAAGGGCCGCCCATGGAGAACACGCAGTTCGTAACTTCAGAGGTCGTTACCGAAGACGAAGTTTTTGTATCGGGTGGAAAATTCAAAGCCATCAAGACCACGCGCCTCAGCCCAAAGAGTGCCACCTACCTTAAAATCGCAGCGGATTACGCCAAGAAGAAAGGTGCAAAAGCGAAGAACATCGTCATTCAGGACATTGTTTCAGGTGACTTTAACCGAGATGGACAAACCGATGTGCTCATTTCCATCGGCACTGGATCCACATCCGAAACCCTCACAAAGGGCGATTTCAGCGCTGCCTTCCTGCGCACTCAAATCGGGAAAACCGTTAAGACCATCGACCTGGAGTGGGAAACCAACTTTGGTCAAATGC
>JAIOPU010000276.1 GCA_021413725.1 Armatimonadota bacterium
CAACTGCGCCAATGCTGATCAAGCGATCGACCTTTCGGACTATACCCAGGTTGTCACCGCGTTTAACGCGTTGCTCGCAGACCCCAATAATGGCGGCCTGCCATCTGCTAACTGGGATGCCCTTGCCGACGTAAATGGTGATGCTGGTGTTGACCTTACCGACTACACCGTGGTCGTCTCTAACTTCAATGCTCTTGGTGAGTAATCAAGGGTTCTGATAAGACTCAGAGGGACCGGGGCGAAAGCTCCGGTCCCTCTTTTTATGCGAAAGTAGACCGCTGAGCCTCAATCTCCTGCACCGAAGTCTCATAAGTCTTCAGCATGACCTCAACCGCCCCAAGCGGCCCCCCGGTGTAAGGCCAGATAAACCGGTCGCGGGCCACAAAGCATTCGCGATTCTTCTTCGTCATCATGCTGAATACACGGGAGGACACCTCGGCGTCATCTCGAAACTGCACAGATAACCGCCCCTGGGCCCCCTCCACCTTCTCCACGCCAAGCTCGCGGCACTTGATGCGGAGTCGCATAATCGAAATCGTCCGTTCTGCCTCTTCCGGCATCTTCCCGTAACGATCTACAATCTCTTGTTGACACTCCACGAGAGCCTCTAGAGTTCGACTGGACATCATCTGCTTGTAGTAAAACAGCCGCTGAGCCTGGTCGATTACGTAGGAATCCGGAATAAACGCCGCCACCGGCAAGTCCATCATTGGCAACGGTGCAAGGCCCTCCAGAGGGTCCTTGTAGTCGCGCCGATCCCCGTCCGCATGAGACTTCAAGAATGAGACTTCTTCGTGGATGATCTGCATGAAAAGCTCATAGCCCACGGTCGCCATGGTTCCGCTTTGCTTAGCCCCGAGCAAGTCACCTGCGCCGCGAATCTGAAGGTCGCGAAACGCCAGCGAATAGCCTGAGCCAAGCGTAGAAAATTCCTGCAACGACTGCAACCGCGCCATCGCATTTTCGCCCAACTCCTTCTCGCTGGGATAAAGCAAGTACGCGTAAGCCTGTCGGTCTGAACGCCCGACCCGCCCACGCAACTGATAAAGTTGGGCGAGCCCGAATTTGTCCGCGTTGTCCACGATCAGAGTATTCGCATTTGGGATGTCCAGGCCACTCTCAACAATCGTCGTAGAGAGCAAAATGTCAATCTCACCTTTAATAAAGGCGATCATCACCGGCTCCAACTCCTTCTCGTGCATCTGGCCGTGTCCCACGGCAATCTTCGCTGTCGGTAGCAGTTTTCGTAGCTTTTCAGCGATATGATAAATTCCGGTGACCCGGTTGTAAACGTAGTAAACCTGCCCTCCACGAGCCATCTCGCGCAAAATCGCGTCGCGAATCACATCGTCTTGATGGGATCGAACCAGTGTCCGAATGGGAAGCCGCCCCGGCGGCGGGTCGTTGATCAGGGACATCTGCCGAATGTCCATCAGCGCCATGTTGAGCGTCCGAGGTATCGGAGTCGCGGACATCGCAAGCACGTCAACGTTCACCCGCAAGGCTTTGAGGGCCTCTTTCTGCTTCACGCCAAACTTCTGCTCCTCGTCAATAATGACAAGCCCCAAGTCCTTAAACTTAAGCTCAGAACCCAGCAAAGAGTGAGTTCCCAGAATGATATCAAGTTCCCCCTTCTCTAATTTGTCGATGATTTCGCGCTTTTCAGAGGCAGACCGGAACCGGTTCAAAATATCGAGCCTCACCGGAAATGCAATCAAACGCTCTGCAAAACTCCGATAGTGCTGCTCGGACAAAATAGTGGTAGGACAAAGGATCGCAACCTGCTTTCCGGCTTGGGCGACCTTAAACGCTGCGCGAATCGCGACTTCAGTCTTTCCAAAACCGACATCCCCGCAGATCAACCGATCCATCGGATAGTCTGCTTGAAGGTCCTGCTTGGTCTCGATGATAGCCTTCAGTTGCGAAGGAGTTTCGACCCAGGGAAAGGTTGCTTCCATCTCCGCCTGCCAAGGCGAATCGGGGCCAAATGACGTGCGCTGCACCTGCTTTCGCTCGGCGTAGAGGCGGATGAGATCGCGGGCGAACTCACGGGCCTCCTCCCGGGCTTTTCCCACGGCCTTTTGCCACTCACCTCCAGACAATCGGTTGAGCCTAGGCTCAGTGTCGCCCGGGTTAAGGTACTTCTGAATGCGGTCGAGTTGATCAGCGGGGACGAAGAGTTTGTCCGGCCCACCGTACTGGATGAACAGGTACTCCTTCTGAATACCATCCACCACGCGAGTCTCCAGCCCTCGGAACATCCCGATTCCGAAGTTGATATGCACAACATAGTCCCCCGGTTTCAGGTCCAATACAGTCGCAACCGGTGAACCTTCCGTGAACTTTCTTTGCGGAAGTTTTAGCCGACCAACGCCAAAGAGTTCCTGGTCGGTCACGAGGGCGATCTTGGCCGCGGGAAGCAGAAAACCTCCGGCGAGGTTGCCTTGACAAAGGTAGTACCCCGCCCCAACTCCATCCGAGGGTGCCTCCTCGTGGGGATGAATTTCGATCTGTGAAAGTACCGCTTTTGCACGAGTTGGCTGGTCGGTGGCGATGATGACGGTGTAATCGTGCTCACGCCAAGTCTTCAGAATCTGGGTCAAAGACTCCGCCCGACCCCGATAGGGTTCCATGGAGATGGACTCAATGTCGATCTCGGGGAGCTTTGGCATCCAATCCGGCACCCCACCCATATTGGACAGATAAAGCGTGTTATGACTCTGCGCAAACCGCTCCGGCGGGCGCATAAAGTCATTGATGTTGCAACCCAGAATCTCGCCTCGTTGGATTCGTGAGCCTAAGGCTTGGGAAAGTTCCTCTTCCGCCCGCGTCGCGTGCGCAGCAATCTCCAAAGGCTCATCCAAAATGAGTAAGCCATCATCCGCCAAGAGGTCGACCGCGCAGTTGGAATCAGGGTGCAGGTAGGGCCGGTAAAGGTCCAGGCGATCAAAGAAGACTCCTGCTTCTAGAGCGGAAACATCCTGGCGAATCAACTCGGAAAGCTGCTCTCCAGCAGAATCAGGAAGATTTGCCGCCTCAACATCAATGGATCCCAGGATCATCTCCGCGAATTGCATCCTTGCACCCGCAAGTTCCTCTTCGTGGCCCTCTTCGGCGCTAGGGAAGGTGTACAAGGTCTCCCGCCCCGGAACAAGGCTCAGAAGCGGCACAGGGCCAATAGAACGCTGAAGCTGCGGGTCGAAGCTCCGCATCGACTCCACCTCGTCTCCAAAAAGCTCAATCCGGACCGGGGCTGAGTTCCCCATCGGGAAGACATCAATGATCCCACCGCGCCGAGAAAACTGCCCCGGCAGACGAACCGGCTCAGCGCGCTCAAACCCTAAAACCTGCATCATGTGAACGAGCTTTTGTTCGTTGATCGTTTGCCCAGGGCGAATCTCCACAAAGGCCTCCTCCAGCAACTCGCGTGGCAAAGTCCGCTCAAGCGCAGATTGCGGCGTCGCGATGACGATCCCAAACCCAGGCTGGGTCAAAAAGCGCAGCGCGCCAATCCGGTCGGAAAGCGTCGAAGTCTCCGGCGCGGAATCCTCGAAGAGCGCTGATTGTCCACTCGGCAGAATCTTGATCGCAAGCTCGGGGATCCCGCACAGCATCAGCTTCGCCTGCCATTGGAGAGCCTTGTCGTATCCGCTTGTGATGATTAGGGACTTGGATTCCCGTGAAGCAAGCTGCGCCGCAAGCAGAAATGGACGGGCTTCCGAAGCGACTTGGGGGAAGAAGGCTCCGGCTTTGAAATCCTGATGAAGTTGTTCGAGCGCGGGGTGGGCACCAACGAAATTAGCCCAATGGGAAATGCGCATGGATTTCCCAGTTTACCCAGGGGGACCATTTTAGGCGTAGAATAATGAGCAGATGCTAAAACTTGGATGCGTCCCCTATCTAAACGCTAAGCCGCTAATTTGGAGCTTGGAAACACGACCGGAAACGGAGATACTTCTCGCTGTTCCAAGCCAACTCCCTCAGTTACTCAGTAGTAAGAGCGCTGAGGCGATCTTAGTTTCCAGTATCGAAGCTCTGCGCACTCCAGGCGTGACCGTTGCCGACGGAGTTTCTATCAGCTCCTTTGGGCCCGTCCGTAGCGTCCGTTTGTTTAGTCGAGTCCCCTTTCCTGAAATCCAAACTTTAGCCCTCGATGCGAGTTCACTCACGAGCAACGCGCTTGCTCAGATCATCCTCGCGGAAAGTTATGGCATCCGACCGGAAACAATCCAAAAGAATCCAGACATTGACGCCATGCTGAGCGAGGCCGATGCCTGTATCCTCATCGGAGATAACGGGCTCAAGAAAATTGGGGAAACCTATCAAATTCTAGACCTCGGAGAAGCGTGGACTCACTTAACCGGCTTACCATTTGTCTGGGCAGTGTGGACTGGGTCTGACCGCTTGACCCACGAGGTAGCCAATACCCTTCGTGAAGCGCGAGAACGGGGTCAAGCAAACTTGGAACTGATCGCAGAAAAGTACGCAACATCCTCCGGCCAGTCCAAAGAAGAAGCCCTGAGCTACCTCACCGAGGCCGTTCAGTTCGAACTCGGCCCAAATCACCATCTTGGACTCGAGCAATTCGCAAGATTCTTGGTCAAAAACGACATCCTAAGAGAAACCTTCCATCCTGTCTTTCGCGGGCGGCTATCGGTCGCGATTTAAGCGATTCGCCAAAAGGCCCTAAGCCGAAACGGCGGAACCTACGGTAACGAGGGTTTACACGGTAAGACTCGGCGAGACAAACTTGAAGCTCACGATCACCGAAAACCCTGCTGGGAAAATCATCGGAATGGGGATTGGCTAGGCGGTCATAATATCCCAGTGGTGAAGGTCTTATTTGTTTGCCTCGGAAATATCTGCCGAAGTCCGATGGCGGAGGCAATTTTTCTGCATAAACTCGCCGAAAGGGGGTTGACCCACGAGTTCGATGTCGATTCCGCCGGCACCGGGAACTGGCACGAAGGCGAAACACCCGATCCACGGACGATCAAGACATTGGCCGAACACGGGATGAAATGGTTTTCCCACGCGCGGCAATTCAACACGACGGACTTCGATGAATTCGACTACATTTTGGCGATGGATTCGAGCAACTACTCTGACCTGATGCGATGGCCCGGGTGCGAGCCTGACAAGGTCCGGCTCTTATTGGACTGTATTCCAGATTCAGCAAGAAGCGATGTGCCCGATCCCTATTCCGGTGGACTCGGCGGCTTTGAGCAAGTTTTTAAAATGTTGGACGAATCCTGCGAATTCCTGTTAAACGAAATCGTACAGGAACAACGTTAAACCACGGTTAAATTCCCCGCACTAATACTGTGTTTGCGCAAATCATGTCACAAATCGGCAAGAAATCGGACGTTCTTGGTTCATAATATAGGGGAAAGGAGTGAAGGTTCTGCTTCGAGTTGGAAGTAGCCCTCTTTTCAGGTTCAGGACAAGTTGGGCTTAGCGGTTTTCGCTAAGCCTTTTTCTTTTGCCAACGGGTACCTTGAATTCCATGAATTCCCCCGTGCCCACGAACTGGCGCGACTTCTTTGACCTCCAGGCTCCGACCTACGATCAGAACGCCTTCACCAAGAACTCCGCGGTTGAAGTGCAGTTCATCCTTGACCAAGTTCCTCTCGCTGCAGGCGCACGGGTACTTGACATGGGCTGTGGCACAGGGCGGCATCTGCTGACCTTCATGGAAAGGGGGCTTGAGGCTGTGGGCATTGATTTTTCCCCTGAAATGATCCGCATGGCAACGGAGAAAGTGGACCGTGCGGGATACAAGGCGCGACTGGAGGTCGCCGATGTAAGGGTTTTCGAGGAACCCGGAACATTCGACCTAGTCGTCTGTCTCTGCGAAGGCCCGATCAATCTCGTCGGTCACGACGAAGACGCCGTTTCTCACGCCCTCGCGATCTTCAGGAAAGCTGCCTCAAACCTAAAGCTGGGTGGTCACTTCGTATTCACGGCTCTGAATGCTTACGCCCAGATTCGGCACTTAAAGCAAGAAGATGCTGACGCCGGAGCCTTCGACCCCGTAACCATGGTCGCCCAATATGCAAACGAGATGAACACCCCCGTCGGACCGCAAACCCTCCTCATCCGCGAACGACTCTTCCTCCCCCCCGAAATCACGGCTATGCTCTTCCACTCCGGCTTCGACCTCCTCAAAGTCCTCGGCGGCACCGCCGGTGAATGGGACGACCGCCCTTTGCGGCTCGATGAGATCGAGGCACTCTATATTGCGAAAAAACGCACCTAACGGAGCGCGTAAAGTCCCCTCAGATGACTCCCGGTTGACCAAATTTCCCCCCAAAGCCTACTTCTCAAATGCCCCGAAACCCCGATCCCGACTGTTAAAGTCGCTCCCGGAGGAGGAGCGAAGGACTGGACAGTTTTTGCCCCTTCCGTCGCTGACGCGGCGCGGTTCGGCAGGCCTCGTCGCAACTCCGCCCCGTCGCCAGCTCGCAAGCGGGACACATAATCAACCGCTTGTTACACTCGACGTTTGCGCAATTCACGTAGTTCGTCGTGAACTCTTCGCAAACGCGGCATCGGGTAAGAGGCGTCGCCAAGTCGCCGACGGGAACCGCAATTCGGTCGTCGAAGACGACATTGATGCCTTCAAAACCCTCGCCCCGCGTGGCAGGGTCCTGACCGTACATGACGATTCCGCCGTGAAGCTGATAGACATTCTCAAAGCCAACATCCATCATCCAGGCCGTAAGTTTTTCGCAACGAATACCTCCGGTGCAGTAGGTGAGAATCGTCTTTCCCTCCCACTCCGACCGATGCTCTTGAATCCAAGCGGGGAAGTCTCGGAAGCTCTCAAGAGGCGGGCAAATCGCTCCCTTAAACCGTCCCATATCCGACTCATAATCATTTCGCCCGTCTAGAATCACGACATCCTCGGAAGCCATCTTCGAGCGCCATTCTTCAGGAGTCAAAGACGGACCTGTTTTCACATGAACCGGGGTTTCCAGCGGCACGCCAAGCGTGATGATTTCTGGCCGCACCCGAATATACATGGCATGAAAAACGTGACCCTCTGCGGGGTCAATTTTGAACTCAATTCCCGCCATCCGGGAGTCCTGCCTGACCCAATCCATGTAAGCCGCGCAGTCCTCAACCAAACCGCTCAGGCTCCCGTTTATTCCTTCGGTCGCCACGAGTATTCGTCCACGGAGGTTCAGTTCCTCGCACTTCTCACGATGAATCCGCGCGTATTCTTCGGGATCCGCGAGTTCTGTGAAGAAGTAATAGAGGAGTACTTGAAAGGACATATTCTGCCTTAATTGTACTCCCCCTGTCAGTGAATCGAACTAAGATCAATCGTCAGTGAGTCGGAAGAGGGTTCTGTAATGGCACGACTGTATCAACAGCATTGGCCTCAGGCGCAAGTTCTGGTTGGCGAATCAGCATGACGGACCAAGGCTCAGCGATCGCCTGGTGAAGGGAAGTGCTACCCAACGTCAGTCGATGCCAGAATCCGTGACCATGCGCACCCATGATGAGTAGGTCTGCTTTATGCAAAGTCATCGCATCGCGAATGGCATCGTCGGTAGCGGCATCAATGACTTCGCCCGAAGCCTCGAAGCCGGCGACCCTCAGTTTGGCGACTGCTTCGTCGGTTTTTCGCTTGGTTTCCTCTTTGAGTTCATCCATCAGAGTGGGGACATGTTTTGACAGGTCACGATGCTCGGGTGCACTCCCAAAGCCCATGTGGAGGGCAGTAATCACGTGAATACACTTGATTCCCTCGGGCTTCAAGGCAATGAGGGTTTGAAGAGCCTCATTCGCATATTCGGAGTGATCGGTTGCGAAAACTCCGATGATGGGCCCCTCTTGGGCAATTTCGCCCTTGGCCAGAAGAATCGAATGAGGACAGCCGAGTGCGAGTCCTTTGGAAACACTTCCAAGAAAGAGCGACCCAACTCGCCCCTTTTGCTCGGAATGCACAGCGACGAGATCCACACCGTGCTCGTCCGCATAATAAGTGAGTGCGCGTGCCGGATTGCCTGCAAGGAGGATATCCTCGGCAACCAGTCCTTTTGCCATTGCATCCTTGCGAGCCGCAATAATTGCATCGGTTGCCGCATCGTTGGCAAGTTTAGCGTACTCAACGCCGTAGGCAAGTTCCATCCCGGTTCCAAATCCAGTGATCGGGAGTGCTGCATCCACGCTGTGGGCAAGAATCCACCGAGGATCCGAGAACTTAAGCCTTCTTGCCAAATTTAGTGCGGACTGATAATGACCTACTGTGTCTACTCCAACTAGAATTTTCATATGACTCCTGGGATCCAAATTCCCAATGTTAGTGTGACGCACTCTTAGCCCTGAATCAAGTCCTGATTTCGTTGTCCATGAAAATAATGACGTTGTCGCCCGCCTCTAGCTAACATCGTCCTTCGGTGAAGCAGATATCGTTGAATTTTGGCTGGATTTGCGAGAAGATCGGACTTTAAGCGCGACCGGAATGACGCTGAGGAACATGACTGCCAGCATGGCAAGTTCGAAGTTATCGCGGACGATAGGAATCTGCCCAAAACCGTATCCGGCCGACACGCAAACGCCAACCCAAATCACCGCACCCGTAAAGCTCCAACGCAAGAATGTCTTGAACGGCATTTCCCCCATTCCGGCTACGAATGGCGCAAAGGTACGAACGATAGGAACCCACCTCGCTAGAACAAGCGTCATCCCACCGTGCTTTTCAAAGAAAATTTGCGTTTTTTGAATGTACTCCTTCTTGAAGAACCGAGGGTTTTCGGCTGCGAGAACCCGTTTGCCGAATCGACGACCAATCTGATAGTTCAAGTTGTCGCCTACGAAGGCGGCAAAGATCAATAGCGGAATCAGAATCCAAATGGAGAGGGCCTGCTTGTCAGGGTTGCAGAACATTCCCAGGGCAAAGAGCAGGCTGTCACCGGGAAGAAACGGCATAATAACAAGCCCGGTCTCCGCAAAGATAATCAGAAAAAACACGAGATAGGCTTGCGGCCCGAACTCGCGAATGATCCTGAATACCTGCTCGTCTAGGTGGAGAATGGTGTCCAGGAATGATTTCACAGGAGAAAGGTACCCCGTGCGAGGGGCACGGGGGCGGGTCTGGGACTTTTGGGCCTATTTTCGCTTGCGAATAAGTGCGAATCCAGCGATGGTCATGGCGAGCAAAGCGGATGGTTCGGGAACTGCTTGACCGGAAACCGTCACCATGTCTGACAGAATTCCGAACCGACCGTAGCTTCCAGAAGTATCGCTCATACCGGCGTACTGGCTGGTGCCGGGCTTGAAAACTGCCACCACTCGGAATCCAAACTGTGCGTTATTATTCGCGGCGGCGTCGAGGCCAGAGATATTGGTGCTTCGTGTCTCCCAATGGTCCTCGTTCGCAACGCCAAATGTTCCCGCGCTATTCCAGGGCCCAACCGCGCTGGTTTGGTACTGAAGCTGATAATATTTGCTCGAGCTAAACTGCGTTCGGATATCAAAAGTGACGGTGATAGAACTAAATCCTAAAGTTGAGACGTGGCCCTCATAGCCACCGGTTCCGCTCGCGGTGCCCTGGAGAGGAAGATTTCCGTTTCCCCAAGCCGAATTTTCCGCGGCAACCGCCGGATCGGTTGAGCCGGAGCCGAAACCAAAGAATGAGCTCACCCCGCCGATGGCGGCTATTGAACCAGTTCCCAAAGCCGGACTAAGCGTTCCGGTCGTGCCTTGACCATCATAGGTGTTGAAGTCCCATCGAGTGATGGGGGCGGCAAAAGCGCTCGTGGTAAGAGCCAGCAATGCAAGAGCGAACATATTTTTCATAATCTTTCCTTCCATTTACAATGAATCGTTCACCAAGTTGGTGAACACCCAGTCATTGTATCAGATGGACCCTGAAAAACACAACTATTTTTTCTGGGTTCCAGCCGCCATAATCAGTAGCATGGAAGCCATTGCTTCAAAAATCAACCTCAGCGACGCGGAATTTCGAGAAAACCGCGCGAGAATGGACGGAATCCTTGCTGAATTTCGGGAAAAGATGGCACAAGCCATGCTTGGGGGCGGTCCAGAGTCGGTTGACAAGCATAAAAAGCGCGGCAAACTTCTTGCCCGCGAGCGGATTGAAGCTTTACTCGATGAAGGCGCCGCGTTCTTAGAATTCAGCACGTTAGCTGCTGACGGGATGTACGATGGGGGTGCCCCAGGGGCGGGAGTTGTCACCGGAATTGCCCGCATTCACGGACGTGAGTGTGTGGTGATCGCGAATGATGCCACGGTCAAGGGAGGCACTTACTTCCCGATGACGGTCAAAAAGCACCTTCGTGCCCAGGAAATCGCGATGGAAAATAACCTGCCCTGCATCTATCTAGTGGACTCCGGCGGCGCATTCCTCCCCCTACAAAGCGAAGTCTTTCCCGATCGAGAGCATTTCGGACGAATTTTTTATAACCAAGCTCGCATGAGTGCAGCGAAGATTCCGCAGATCGCCGCCGTGATGGGCTCCTGTACGGCAGGAGGTGCGTACGTCCCCGCGATGAGCGACGAGACGATTATGGTGAAGGACCAGGCGACGATCTTTCTCGGAGGCCCGCCGCTCGTCAAAGCCGCAACCGGAGAGGTCGTCACCGCCGAGGAACTGGGTGGAGCGCATGTCCACACGCACCTCAGCGGAGTCGCCGACCATCTTGCCGAAGATGACGCCCACGCACTGGAAATAATCCGCAACATCATCGAGAATCTTGGCCCAAAAAAGGAATCAGCCCATGCACAGTTTGAATCCGAGGAGCCTCTCTTCGATGCCTCAGAGCTCTATTCGCTGGTTCCAAGCGACTCCAAGCATCAGATGCCGATGCGAGAGGTGTTGGCGCGGATGATTGACGGGTCGAAGTTTCACGAGTTCAAAGCAAACTTTGGCAAGACCTTGATTTGTGGCTTTACCCGATTTCATGGGCACCTCGCCGGAGTTCTGGCCAATGACGGGATTTTGTTTTCCGAGTCTGCTCAAAAAGGTGCGCACTTCATAGAGTTGTGTTGCCAGCGGGGGATTCCGATTGTGTTCGTTCAGAACATCACGGGTTTTATGGTCGGGAAGAAGTATGAAAACGAGGGAATCGCGAAGCACGGCGCAAAACTTGTGACGGCGGTGAGCACAGCAAACGTTCCGAAGTTCACGGTGATCGTCAACGGGAGCTACGGGGCAGGGAACTATGGCATGTGCGGCCGGGCATTCCAGCCGCGGCAACTTTGGATGTGGCCCAATTCGCGAATCAGCGTGATGGGGGGCGAGCAGGCTTCGAACGTTTTGCTCACAGTCAAAATGGACCAACTCGCGGCTAAGGGTGGCTCCTTGACTCAGGAAGAACAAGACGCTTTTCGTGCGCCCACGCTATTGAAATACGAAGAGGAGTCCTCGGCGTACTTTAGTACGGCGCGGCTCTGGGACGATGGCATCATTGACCCTGTGGACACTCGCAGGGTGATAGCGATGGGGATTGAAGCATCGTTGAATGCGCCAATTCCTGAGGCAGGATTTAGCATGTATCGAATGTAAGTTTGAGAAATTGAAATATGGAATTTAGAAAAGAAAAAGACACTATGGGAACGGTTGAAGTTCCCGCCCATGTCTATTGGGGCGCGCAGACGCAACGTTCGATCGAGAACTTTAAGATAGCGCAGGATATCAACAAAATGCCGCGCGAGATTGTGCATGCTTTTGCCTACCTTAAGAAAGCAGCGGCGATGACCAATTGTTCGGCGGGAGTTCTGCCTTCGGAAATCTCCGACGTCATTGGCTTAGTTTGTAATGAGATTTTGGACGATAAACTTGCGGATCAGTTTCCGTTAGTAGTCTGGCAAACGGGCAGTGGAACGCAGAGCAATATGAATGTAAACGAAGTCATTGCCTATCGCGCTCATGTTTTGTTAGGCGGGGATTTGCTCGATGAAAAGAAGAAAGTTCACCCAAATGACGATGTAAATAAATCGCAAAGCTCGAACGATACATTTCCGACCGCGATGCATATTGCCGCTTACAAGTGCTTGGCTGAAGTGACATTACCGGGCTTGCGGCTTTTGCGAGATACTTTGTCAGCCAAGAGCAAGGAGTTTATGGACGTGGTCAAAATCGGCCGCACGCATTTGATGGACGCGACTCCGTTGACTTTAGGGCAAGAGATATCGGGTTACGTTTCGCAACTCAACCATGGGATCAAGGCGATTGAGAACACCCTTCCGCATCTCGCGGAACTTGCGCTGGGCGGAACCGCTGTCGGAACTGGAATCAACACACCGCCGGGGTATTCGGCAAATGTCGCTGCCAATATCGCGAAGCTAACGGGCTTGCCGTTCGTCACGGCAGAGAACAAGTTTGAGGCACTCGCTGCGCACGATGCGATTGTCGAGGCTCATGGAGCACTCAAGACCGTAGCCTGTTCGCTTATGAAAATTGGAAATGATATTAGACTTCTCGCCAGCGGCCCGCGATGTGGAATCGGTGAGATTTCTATCCCGGATAACGAGCCAGGATCGTCAATCATGCCCGGTAAAGTCAATCCAACTCAATGCGAAGCAATGACGATGATTGCAGCCCAAGTCTTGGGCAATGATGTCGCAATCAATGTGGGCGGTGCCTGCGGTCACTTTGAGCTCAATGTCTTCAAACCCATGATGGCGTACAACTTCCTGCATTCCGCGCGCCTTATTGGCGATGTTTGCGTGTCGTTTAACGATAAGTGCGCGATTGGCATCACTCCAATCGTCGAAAACATCAAACGAAATTTAGACAATTCCCTCATGCTCGTTACCGCCTTGAATACCAAGATTGGGTACTACAAAGCGGCGGAAATCGCTCAAACCGCTCACAAGTCTGGAAAGACTCTGCGAGAAACGGGAGTTGAACTGGGTTACCTCACTGGTGAAGAGTTTGACGAATGGGTCGATCCGAAGGCAATGGTTGGGGATATTGGAAGCTAAAGGGTTCAATTTCTCTGATTGGCCCTCATGACCTCCAGCAAATCTCGATAGTGCTTCACCGCAGACCCCTTGGCGAAATTTGACGGCAACTCAACCGACTGACCATTCTTCAAGCTAAACTTTGCACTAGACTCGTCATTAAATTCGCTATTGCTTTGTGCGTGCCCGCTTATTACGACTTTCTCGATATCGGCGATAAGGATCGAGGTGCGTTTACCCTAGTAGTTCAGATTAAATGTCGAATCCTCAGGGCAAAAGCGATATGATGCACCTAATTTAAAACTTAGATAGTGCAGTCGCCCTCGGTAAGCAAGATATAGGCCGACGATGCCAAAAATCAGTCCAGTCAAAATGCCATTGGAAGAATAGCTATAGAATGTGCCAAAAATGAAGGCGCCGAAACAGAGTGTTCCCAAGAAAATGCTGGTTATCAACATCCAATAGTAATATTTTCGGTCAAAGTCGTGCTCTAATAGCAAATCCACTTGCCCCATCTTCATGGCACCCTTTCTCCTATGTCATCAATGAGTATATTTTGAAATGTCGGCGAGACGCTTAGTCTAGCGGTTTGAGGCCGGCGACAATTTCCGTTCGCCGGCCCTCTAAGAACAGGGGAAGAGAAAGTGACTCGCCTAGGTGGTCAGCCGATTCGTCCGAAGCCATACCAGGGCCGTCCGTCGCGAGTTCGAAGAGCACACCGCCTGGCTCACGGAAATACAGACTATGGAAGTAGAACCGGTCCACGTACCCAGAGGTGTGTATGCCGAAGGCTTCAATACGATCTTTCATTGCAAGCAGGCTTTCATCGTCCTTGACTCGAAATGCGACATGATGCACCCCGCCAGCGCCGGGCGAACCGATCCGGGATGTAGTCGGTTCGATCACGTTGACCTCTGATGCCGTCTCCCCTGTTAACGCGAACCGAGTGCCATCAATGTCTTCGTATCCGAGGAGTTCAGTCATGACCCGCCGCGTGGAATCGGGTCGGGCACTTTCCAGGTCAACCCCCAAGATTCCGCGCGTCGCCATTTCCACTGGGACCACCTCGGTCCAAGGCA
Organism: Armatimonadota bacterium; assembly: GCA_021413725.1. Lineage (GTDB taxonomy): Bacteria > Armatimonadota > Fimbriimonadia > Fimbriimonadales > Fimbriimonadaceae > JAEURQ01. Next base: position 14,019 of record JAIOPU010000276.1, read on the forward strand.
CCCCTTCTCCGCGCATTCCGGTATCGTCCACAAAGGCAAGTCGTTGTCCCTCAAAGTCCTGAAAAACCAACCGGGCACGTCCCGCCCCATCCGTGTCTGCCTCAACGGGCACTCCGGCAACGGAAAGTCGTTCTTTCCATGCCTCCAGGGAAGAGCCTGGAATCCTCATTGTGGTGAGGGCGACCGTGGCATATCCCGCACGATTGCTATCCGAACGGGGCCAGTCGAAGAACGTCATGTCGGTGCCCGGTGACGCAACTGCGTCGGCATAGAAGAGGTGGTACGCCGAAACATCGTCTTGGTTGACGGTTTTCTTCACCAGTCGTAACCCGAGAACGCCGGTGTAGAAAGCTAGATTTTCTTCAATGCGGGCAGTGATCGCAGTGACATGATGTATTCCGAGAATGCTCATTTTGTCCCTATTATTACTCCAAAACCGCAACCACTGAACCGCGAATCTTGTAGAATTGCCACTATGACGCAAGAGGAGCGACTTCAACTGCTCGCCCGGGCCAGCGAGATCGAGCAGCAGGCGCAGGTGAATCTGGACAGGAATATCGAGGCGAGCGAACTGGTAGCCGCCGCAGAAGAAACGGGCCTATCTAGGGAAGCCGTCCTCCAAGCATTGCGTGAACGACTAAGTTTGACCGAGGTGATACTAAAGCAGGGAGACCTTGTTTTCGCAAAGTCCGTCGACAGGTTTCTGTATCCCGCAAGGATAACTGGAATCATGGACGGGGTTTTGGAAATTGAGTTCTTGAGTGGAGGGAAGTCGGTCTTGCCACGCCATCAGGTTTTCGCATTTCAAGCTATCCCTGGGCAAGTTCTGAATTGCCCCTGGCCGGATTGGGGCTGGTGGAACTGTCGAGTCCTCCGATACGATGCCGCACAAGAAATTGTTTACGTGACCGATGGTTGGGGCGAGCAGAATCAGTTTCCGATCTCGCAGGTTCGCGTGAAGCAAGATTCCGAGTTACAGACGACGAGAAGAGATCAGATTTTGTATTATGCGGGTGTCGCAATTGGCTCAGGAGTTCTTGGGGCAATGCTGATGAGACTCTTCACGCATTAGTAGGGACCGACGACCTTGACCGCGTCCGCAACCGCCAACTTCGTGAAGTCCGCGTCGCGTCCGAAGAGAGACATATTGACCTTGTCAGTTCCGGGCGCGAGTCGGGCTCGACCGATCAGGTTCCATTGTCCGCCGTTGATTTGCTGGTTAAACGTTCGCACAACCGATCCTTGCATAACATCGGTAACGGTGTAGGTTACTGCCGGGGCATTGGAGCTGCCCGTGGGCCACCAAGCGAACAAATCGTACATTCCTTCGGAGGTCACATTCAGATTCCATTGCGCTGAATTTGTGGTCTTGTTCTTTTGAAGGGCATAGCGATAGTTCGTTCCAACCCTGTCGGCTGCTGCGCTACTCGTACTCCACGTTCCTGTAACCGAAAATGCGGTATCTGTGTTGTCAATCACTCGCTCAAAACTATTTCCAACGGTGATTGGAAGGTTGATGATCGGGCCATACCGACCCACGCTCGCGCGGTTGAGTTGAAAGGACTCCGTGTAATTTCCCGGCGTGCTTGGCGCAGTCAAGCGGAAACGAAATTCACCGGGAGTCGCTGGCACTGTGCTAGCAAAAACCGCCGCTGGCTTCGTATTATTGATCCAGTTACCGCTCGTGAAAAACGGTGAGACTCGGCCGGCAGGACTGGTTTCCAGATTGACTGCATCGGTACCTGTGCCTAACCATGTGTCGACACCGGTATTATTCATCCTCACGGTGACATCGTAGGTTTGCCCAGGAGTCAAAGTGCCAGGCCACGCGTTCGTCCCGGCAGTGGCGTCGATCAGGACGTAGGGCATATACACATTCCAATCCCAGGGACCGGGACAGGATGTCGCACGTCCCGTTTCCTTATGTCCAATAATATAGGTTCGATTTCGCGGGATGCTATACTTTGTGCAAAGATATCGAGTCAGTCGTGCCGAGGACCAGTACATGGTCGTCGTCAGCAGTGCTGGGTTTGCGGTAGTGGCCTCGTGCTCAATCCCAACCGCCTGTTGATTGAAAAGGGTAACACCAGCATGCCATGCAAGATCCTTCTCCCTCACCATTTGGGTGACCTCACCTGTGCTCGACTTGAGGCAATAGTGCGCGCTGACATTGGAGGATGGATTCTGGAACCAACTGATGGATCCCGCATAGCTTCCCTCCATAATATGGATCACAACATAGTTGATCGGATAGGTTGCTTCTCGGTTTGAAGTCGTGAAGTTACCCGAGTATGCTGGATTCCAAATCGCAAAGCCGTAATCAGCCTGCGCGGTGGCGAGTCCTGAAAGGCAACTTAGGCCTAAGACCATCAGAGACTTCATGGTCAACTTCTGCATCGTTCTATTATATGTTACTTTTTCGCAAAGGGGTTAGTATTTGCCTGAATTTTCCGCTGAATTCGTCCAAAGAGAGGATTCTGGAGTGTAAAAAGCTCGTTCGTTGGCGAATCTCCAGGCACCAAAGCTGACAAAAATGATCAGGACAGCAAGGAGAGTGAGGGTGTGTTCCCGGACTTCGGTCCGCCACCGCTGGTTTCTGAGGAAGCCCCATCCGCAGGTGATCGCACTGACGGTGAAGCCCAAAAACATAATGGGTCCTAGCGGGTGGGCTTGGAATGCCAGCCCTACTTGCCCGTGTATCGTCGCGGTCCAAGAGGTTGTCATCCCGCACCCTGGACATGGGCGGCCAAAAAACAGGACGCTCGCGCAGGGGGGCAATCCGAGTTGCTGGTGTGTCCCGTGACCGGTGTTGCTAGGGTGCATCACCAACCCAACAACCACCGTAAAGACCCAAAGCAGGAACCAAGAAAGCTGCCCAGACAGATATTTACGGGGCACATCCGGCTGGAATCGCCAAAGGTTTTTGAATTCCAATGGCGGATGAGGTGGGCTCTTCGCTACTTTCTCAGTCTTCATCGGCGGGAAGTTGAACGGATGGAATGACGCATTCGGGATGACAATAGGTGCCGCCCTTTACTGTAGCTACGCTGATAGTCTGACCGCCGGTGCCAATGAGTTGGACGAAGGGGCAGTCCATGGGTCGATTGGCCTGCACGGTTTGCCCATCGCCCACCATTTTTTCTTGAAAGGCATTTAGAATAACTTCGGGCATTGGCGCAAGAGCTTCTCGTAAGGGAATCAAATCACTTTCGTTGGCTTCTTCCAGGGGAGCAGCGTCCTCAATTTCGAATTTGCCCACCGCAGTTCGTGCGAGGGCCGAAAGGTACGCCCCGCAACCGATCAGTTGCCCTAAATCATGAGCCAAAGTTCGCACGTAGGTCCCTCCCGAGCTTACAATTCGCATGTGCGCACGGTTCTCGGTGAGGTCTAAGAGTTCAAACGAATCGATAAAAACGGTTCTCTTGTCGCGCTCTATCTCTTCACCTTGACGCGCATAGAAGTAAAGCGGCTTGCCATTTCGTTTGACCGCACTGTACATGGGCGGAAGTTGCTGGATTTCGCCAGTCAGCGTGGGTACGTTTGCCAGAATCAGTTCCTCCAGATTTTGAGGGACTTCGTAAGTTGCGGTGACTTCGCCTTCGCCGTCTTGGGTGTTCCTTTCCTCGCCAAAAAACACTTCGCACTCATAGATCTTGGGCTCTAGAGGAAGATACTGCAAGAACCGAGTGGCGGGCCCGATTGCCATCACTAAAGTTCCAGTCGCGAGGGGGTCGAGTGTTCCCGCGTGACCAACCCGCCGGGTTTGGAATTTGCGCCGAATCGTGTTCACAACATCATGCGAGGTGATGCCAAGCGGCTTGTCGACAACTAATATCCCAAGCACTTTTTCAAAGCCTCCACGAGCAATGGCTCCGCTTCTTCTATTGACATTTCGAACGTGCACCCGGCGGCATTTTTGTGCCCTCCGCCGCCGAATTCGCGCAAGGCCGCAGCGACATCAATATCTCCTCGCGAGCGCACACTTGCGCGGACCAATTTGCGTTCTCCCGGTTCACGTAGGAGCGCAGAAATCTTGGTAGTTCGGATAAACATCATCTCATTGACAAGTCCCTCCGTGTGCATTTCGACCGCGCCGATATCGGTAAAATCCTTCGCGGGGAGGACGCTGTAGGCGAGTTGGTCATCGCACAGCACCTTCATGTTGTCGAGAACTTTACGCAGAAGCAGGACGCTTTCAATCGGCTTCTTTTGATAGACCTCTTCGTTAATTTGAACCAGGTCGCCCCCGAATTGCAGAAGTTTCGCGCACAGCTCCAAAGACTCAGGGGTGGTGTTTCGGTAGCGAAAGCTGCCGGTATCGGTGACGATTCCGGTGAGCAGGCATGTCGCCATTTCCGGGCTGATTTTTGCGTTCAGGGCAAAGAAAAGTCGGGTCAAGATGAGGGCGGTAGCGGGAGCCTTGACATCCACAATCCGAACATCACCTGGTTCCTGGTGAGGAATGTGGTGATCAATGAGGACCATACGACCGCAATCTTCGATGGCATCTCGGGTCTTGCCAAGTCTCTCCAAGGAGTCCAAATCCAGCACGATCGCAAGTTCGTGTTTCTTCTTCGGGTTGAGTCGGATTCTGTCCTTATGAGGAAGGAATTCTAGGTTATAAGGAGCGAGATTGTTGCAGATGACCTCATTTTCAACTTCAATAGAGTCTAAGTACAAACTCATCGCAAGTGCCGAGCCGAGAGCGTCGCCGTCGGGGTTTAGATGGGTGCTGATAAGCACGGATGGAGACTGGCGCACCGCATCGGAGAACTGTTGGAGTTGAGTAGGGGAGGGAATAGTCAAGCTATCAAGATACCTTAGCGGGCACTTGCGAACGCGATTACGCCGACTTCGGCCGCGCCTGCTGCCTTCAATGCGATGGCGCATTCGCGGGCAGTGGAACCTGAGGTGTACACATCATCCACTAACAAAATGTTGCGATCTTCGACAAAATTTCGGTGGGCTTTGAACGCTCCGATCAGATTGGTTTGGCGCAAATTATTACTGAGGCCGACTTGTGGCTTGGTGTGCCGGGTCCTTTCCAGTGCTTCATAGGAAACTCGTGACGGCGGGAAGGCGGAGCAGAGTTTTTCGGACTGGTTGAATCCGCGCCAGCATTGGCGTCGCCAGTGGATCGGGACGGGAACGATCAAAGCATCCTCCATCAGACGGAGATTCTCAATGACGCTGAACATTAGCTCCGAAAGGCGGTAGCCCACAGATGTATCCCTGAGGTACTTAAGAGCGTGGACAGCCGCCGCGCAAGAGTTATAGCGATAACACTCCGCGACAAAATCCAGCGGTTCGGGTCCAGCAACCGGTCGCATGGAATCGCAAGGCTCAAACCGAGCAACGCACTCCGAACAAATCCCAACCTTGCCAATGACACCGCAAGCCCCGCACCGCGAGGGATAGAGCGCATCAAGAAGCAGGGTCTTAGCCCGGACTAGCATTTCAGCCCAATTTTACACAGAAAAAGGGCCCGTTCGGTTTCCCGAACAGGCCCTAATCCTTGCGAGACAAGAATTGGTTACTCGCCGAATCCGTGCCCAAAAGGCGGCTCGAAAGGAATCAGACCCAAACGGGTCGCCATCCTAAGAGCCTGGACTCGATTATTAACCTGCAACTTATCATATATGTTGGCCAAATGAAAATCGACTGTGCGTTTTGATACGACTAACTGATCTGCTGCTTCCTTGCTACTATATCCCTTAGCGATTAAACTAAGTACCTTAACCTCAGTCGGAGTAAGTCTTACTCCTCTTGGTGTCATTTCCGATCTTGATGTACCTGGCATTGCCATGAACCCACCCCTGTGTTTGTTTATTTTTGTCTCGCCGCCACGTATTACATTCCATAACGCGGTCTGAAAAATAACATGCTCCTGCAAAAATTAGCGAAGATCTGTAAACAGACACTCTTTTTATGATTTCTACTCCTGGGTTTTCGGCCCTGAAGTTGTAAGTATTGACCCAAAGATGAGGGGAATGTTCCGGGTTGGATATGAGATGGACCCGCAATTTTAACCTTGGCTCAAGAAGCTTGAACCTAAAAGAGGCAATTCGCCCCCCTCGAATCTTTAGATTACCCGCAAATATAATGGGAAAATAGGGTCTAAAGCCCTATCTGGAAGTTTTCGTCAAGATTGCGAGCCAAATTTCCCACCTCAGGTCCATTCGGCGCTTGCCCCCTCGAGGAGTTGTATCAAATCCCTATCGATCCTCTCGTTTGCGGGCTCGCGCGATGATTCGGATCGGAGTTCCCGGCATCGGATACACCTTGCGAAGGCAATTTTCCAGATATCGCATATAGGAGAAGTGAAGGAATTCCGGATCGTTGCAAAAAAGAACGAAAGTTGGCGGCCGTGCGGCAACCTGGGTGCTGTAGTAGACCTTCAACTCCTTGCCTTTGCTGGTGTAGGGTCTCGCGAACATGGCTTCTTGGATCAGCCGGTTCAACGCTCCCGTGCTGAGGCGGAAATTCCATGACTCTACGGCGAGCAGAACTTCGTCGAGTAGCTTTTCGAGACCCTTGTCCTCCTTTGCGCTCGTGAACTTGGTGTGAGCGTATTTTGTTTCTGGCATTTCGTCGGCGAGTTGCTTCAAAAAGACCTTCTTTTCGACTGTCATCTGATTCACGTTGCCATCGGGCGGCTCTACCATGTCCCATTTGTTGATCGCGACGACCAAGGAGCGGCCCTCATCGTGACTGAGCTTCATCGTGCGCTTGTCGCCGTCGGTGAGGCCTTCCTCGCCGTCAACGACCACTAGGGCGCAATGCGCGCGTCCGACGGCTTGTGTCGCGCGGGCGGCCATGTAGTATTCAACCGTACCTTGAATTTTGCCGCGTCGTCGAAGGCCCGCAGTATCGATCAGACGGAACTTTTCGCCACGGTACTCGATCACGGTGTCAATCGCATCGCGAGTTGTTCCGGCAATCGGCGAGACAATCGCTCGCTTTTCACCGGTGAAGGAGTTGAGCATCGAGGATTTACCGACGTTCGGGCGGCCAATGATGGCGAGTTTGATTTCCTCGGCAACTTCTTCGACGGGGATGTGTTTGGAGAATCCGATGACGAGTTCGTCGATGACATCGCTGACTCCGCGACCGTGGAGGCCGCTGACGGGGACAACTTCGCCCATGCCCAGTTCATAAAACTCCATCGCGGCATCGGCACGCTTCGGGTTATCAGCTTTGTTAGCGAGAACGATAACCGGCTTCTCAATCCCGCGCAGGTGATTTGCAAGCTGCCAGTCTCCTGGCGTGACTCCGTCTAGACAGTCCACCAAGAACAGCACTGCATCGGCCTCAGCGAGGGCTACCTCCGCCTGAACTTTAATCTGCTCGACCAGAGGGTCCTCATCGCCAAAGAGGATTCCACCTGTATCCACGAGTTGGAATTTCTTTCCTTCCCAGTCCACTTCGGAGTAGAGCCGATCTCGAGTGATACCCGGTTCATCTTCCACAACGGCAATGCGCCGACCGACGATTCGGTTAAAGAGGGTGCTTTTTCCGACATTTGGCCTTCCAACGATGACGACGACCGGCAACTTTAGTTTCATGGTACTAGGGTACCTTGCGCCAAAAACTATCCTTCAAGCAATTTTGGAGAACTCTCGGGAGCGGAAAGACGTTCATAATGTGCATACCAATGCGATTCGGTGTAATTTCCATGACTTCGATGATAGCCTTCGTGATTCTAGGGTGCGGAAACTCCGCCCCCGCCCCCGTGTCCGCGACGACCCCGACCAAGGCCCCTGTCCAAAGTTCCGGTGCGGGAAACTCTTCTCAGACAAGCGGATCGAATTCCACCGACAATTCTCCCACACCCGACAACAGCCAAGGCGGCGTTCCACGCAATCCCAGAGATATTCCGGGCGAACCTTCAAAAGACGGCCCCATCGAAGCTGGTTTGAAGCGTAGACCCCGGGAATACAACGCGAGCCGTCTCTACCAGTTGCAGGAGCTAGAAGTCGTCAACCTCAGCATCGGGGAAAAGAAGTTTTATGCCTATGTTATGGACACCGACTCCAAGATGATGGAAGGCATGATGCACATTGAGGACAAGGCGGTTGATGCAGATGAAGCGATGATTTTCGCATACCCAAAGCCAGCGGCTTTGAGTTTCTGGATGAAGAACACCCGTATGGACTTGGATATCGCGTTCTTGAACGAAAAGCGCGTGATTTTGAACACAGCGACCATGAAGGCATTTGACGAAACCGGATGCCCCAGCAATGGAATTGCTCAATTTGCGGTCGAGTTTAGACCGGGGACTTTAAAGAAGATTGGCGCGAAGCCGGGTATGAAGGTCATTTTCAGCTCCAAGGTCAAGTACAAAGAAGAGTAGGACCCTACTCTTTTACGGGAGGGGCCGAAACTGGTGCAGGGGCGGGAGTCGCCTCTTTCGCTGGTGTAGTCACGGCAGGGACTTCGGGAGTCACAACAGACTCACTAGATTTTGCTTCCGTTTTTACGGGAGCGGAGTCGTTAATGAAAAACCCGCTGCCCTTGAACATCACCGCCGTCGGTTGCATCACCTTCTTTAGCGTTCCCGCAGCGCCGCACAACTCACAATCGGTCAGTGAATCTTCCGTGATACGTTGCTGGACTTCGATCACCTCACTGCAGGCGCGACATTCATAGATGTAAATAGGCATGAGTTTGATGTGGGAAATCTGGCAGGGGCAACAGGACTCGAACCCGCGACCTACGGTTTTGGAGACCGCCGCTCTACCAACTGAGCTATGCCCGTATCTTGCGCGCTCTCATTTCACAAAGCCCAGGCGGTTTCAAGGGCTTTGCTCGCCAACAGAGGGCGAGAACCTAGCCTCAGCAGGCGAACTCCCCCCGCTAGCAATCGGCACCGTCAGCTGCGCCCTGGCAAACCATCGGAAATTTCAGTGACTTCAGTGAGTCCGGGCTTGTAATCAGCCTCATATCGAGCATTTCAGCCTTGCTGAGCATCAACAAATCTTCCGGGAGTTTAGTCTGGAGATATTTGAGAATCTCATGGCCGACACCCATCTCGGTCAGATAGGTTTCAAGTTTGCGGCGCAGCGCCTTGGGAATATTGGTTGTCCTATGGGTTTCAACTCTCTTCCGGACGATA
>JAIOPU010000034.1 GCA_021413725.1 Armatimonadota bacterium
TCTGGAATCAACGGTTTAGCCGAGAAGTCGCGAAGAAGATTGTAGATTTGCAGGTCTTGGAGTACTCGGCAAGCTGGGCTAAAAGTCCGCCCCGAATTCGGTGACCCAACCATAATATATGGAAAGCGTGGGAAAGCAATCAGACGGTAATCGCAAGCGAGGTCAGCTCAAGATCTATCTGGGAATGGCGGCGGGAGTTGGAAAGACCTACTCCATGCTCTCGGACGCCCGAAACGACCTTGCTCGCGGCTACGAAGTCGTCATCGGCTATCTGGAAGCTCACGGCCGAGTCGAAACCGAAGAACTTGCGGTTGGGATGGAGAAGTTGCCCCTCCGCGAACAAGACTACCGAGGTGTGACGGTTCGCGAGTTTGACCTCGATGGCGCACTTGCGCGATCACCCGAGTTTCTATTAGTCGACGAACTCGCGCACACCAATGCGGACGGAAGCCGCCACTCCAAAAGATGGCAGGATGTTGCCGAATTGCTTGCGGCGGGTATCAATGTCCGAACTACTGTAAATATCCAACACTTGGAAAGTTTGCGCGACGTGGTCGCGCAAGTGACCGGGGTTTTTGTCCAAGAGACCGTTCCCGACTCATTCCTAGACTCTGCCGATGAAGTCGAGTTGGTAGACTTGCCGCCGGAGGAACTTCACAAACGGTTGCAAGAGGGCAAGGTTTACGTGCCCGAGAAGATCGAGCAGGCGATGGGCGGCTTCTTTAAGAAGAGCAATCTCCTTGCTCTACGGGAGCTTTCCTTGCGCCATACCGCCGAGCGGGTGGACGCTCAAATGCGCGAGGCTCGCACCTATCAGCGAGTAACCGAATCCTGGCACGCCCGAGAGCGCATTTTGGTGTGCATCGCCCCGAACCGGATGGCCCCCAGAGTGGTTCGGGCCGCAAAGAGACTCGCGGCAAACCTCCATGCTGACCTCATCGCGGCGACCGTGGACAGCCCCCGCCAAAGTGGACTTAACGAACGATCCCGTGCCCAGTTGGATGCTGCACTTACTTTAGCTGAAACGTTAGGTGCCCGAACTGTATCCCTCGCGGGAGAAGACATTGTCGAAGAAGTCCTGCGCTATTCGCGAGCCGAGAATATCACGACCATCGTTGTTGGCAAGCCCATTCGCAAGCGTTGGAAGCAATTCGTCGCGGGATCCATGGTAGATGCGCTTATTCGCGAAAGTGGGGAAATTGACATTCTCGTGATTACCGGCGCGGAGGAGCACGGAACCGACCTTTTCGTCCGACGCAAGCAGGAACCAACCCCCCTGAAGAACTATGCCGTCACGCTGGCGGCGGTTCTCGGCGCTACCGGGCTGGGTCAGTTGATGTTTCCCCTCTTTGACAGTGCAAACATTGTCATGGTCTACCTCTTAGTGGTTGCGGCAATTTCCATTTCCTTCGGGCGCAATGAGTCGGCATTGGCCGCAGTGCTGAGCGTTGCCCTCTTTGACTTTTGCTTTGTCCACCCGACTGGGACATTCGCTGTGAGTGATGCTCAATATCTCGTTACATTTGGAATCATGCTGTTGGTTTCCCTCCTCATCAGTTCCATGAATCTCAGACTCAAAAGTCACTCGCTGTCAATTTCCAAGCGAGAGCGGGATACTGCGGCCCTTTATGAACTGAGCCGCCAGCTTGCCTCATCAAGAAAGAAAGAGGAAATGGCGGACGTAGCGGCGCGGCACGTGGCCGATTTGGCGGGTTGTCACGTGGGCATTTACTCCAAAGACGAGGCCGGCAAGCCCATTCTCATTGGGTCTTCGGAGGGCGCCGACCCGACGGGCGAGAAGGAACTTGGAGTCGTTGGTTGGGTCTTGGACAATGGTCAAGCAGCGGGTTCCGGAACCGACACGCTTGCTGGCTCCGAAGGCTTCTATTTGCCGCTAACTAATCCTAACGGGTGCTTTGGCGCCATCGGTTTGACTCCTAAGGTCGGCACCGCACTTGAAATCCCGAATCGACACCTTTTGGAATCCGTTGCCAATCAATTGGCGACCTCTCTGGATCGGGCCCAACTTGCGAAAGCCTCGCACGAGTCGAGCGTCAATGTTGAGCGCGAGAAGTTGCGTAGTAACTTGCTCAGTAGCGTGTCCCACGATCTTCGCACCCCCTTAGCCTCAATTGAAGGGGCGGCCTCGGGCCTCGCCGAGCAGAGTGATTTGAGCGAACGATCCCGGACTCTCGCGCTTACAGTGGTCGAGGAATCTCAGCGGATGGGGCGGCTAGTGCGCGACCTCCTCGATATGTCGCGCTTTGAAGGTGGGGGTGTGACGCTCAACCTCGACTGGCAGTCGTTGGAGGAATTGATTGGTTCCGCGATCGAAAGGACCAGGCGGCTCCTTCCTGAGTCAATCATCACCGAAATACCTTCAACCCTGCCTCCTATCATGGTCGATGGCGTATTTGTCGAGCAGGTCTTTGTCAATCTGCTTGAAAACGCGGTGGCGCACGGAGGGAAGGACGTCCACGTCTGGGTGAAAGCGAGCCTTACCGGGGACAGCATCGTGATCGCGTTCTCTGATGACGGAAAAGGCTTGCCGGCCGGTGAGGAGCAAGCAATCTTTGAGAAGTTTCGCAAACGGGGTGGCTCCGGGTTTGGGCTGGGCCTCGCCATTTGTCAAGCCGTCATGACGTCCCACGGGGGTACGATTAGGGCGCAAAATCGCGAAGGGGGAGGTGCCGAGTTCATCCTAACATTCCCCCTTTCAAACTCGGAGAACCCGTGAAAAGTCCCACCCGCTATGTTGTGATTGAGGATGAGCTTGCCATCCGTCGGTTCCTGAGGGCGAGTTTGCCGTCGGGTGAAACGGAGTTTTTTGAAGCGGAGACGGGAGAGGCCGGAATCCAACTCGTCGCCCAAAAGAACCCCGACATCGTATTACTTGACCTGGGATTACCGGACATGGACGGCCTGGAGGTACTGCGCCGAATTCGCGAATGGAGTAACGTCCCTATCATCATTCTGTCCGCCCGAGGGCAAGAAAAGGACAAGATCGGAGCCTTAGATGCGGGTGCAAACGATTATCTCACCAAGCCCTTTTCTTATGGCGAGCTTATGGCCCGAGTGCGGGTAGCGTTACGCTATTCGGAGCGGGACAATGTCGGGGCGGCGAGAGAGTTTGCCGTCGGTGATCTCCGCATTGATTTCGAAGCCCGTCAAGTCTTCGTCGCCGGGCAAGAGGTCCGTGTCACGCCAATTGAATTCAAACTGCTCCTCGCCCTAGCCCGACATCCCGGTAAGGTCCTGACCCATAATCAGCTGCTCCGCGAGGTTTGGGGGGCAGGGTACACAGATTCAACGCACACCTTGCGCGTCCACATGGGTTCCATTCGACAAAAGATTGAGAAAAATCCGTCACAGCCGCTGTACATCCGGACTGAAACCGGGGTCGGCTATCGAATGCTGGCCGACTAAAAAAAAAGCCCTGCCGGATTCCGGCAGGGCTTTTCAGTTTCACGACTCTACGTCGCGGGGGCGATGACGACTCGGCGGTTGGGCTCTTCGCCTTCGCTGTAGGTCGAGATGCCGTCGATAGCTTGGAGGGCCTTGTGGATGACCCTTCGCTCGAAGGCGGGGAGGGCGTCGAGGACGGCTTCCATTTGATTCTCCTTGACTTGGCTCGCGATGCTCTCGGCGTACTGGCTTAGAGCCTCTTCGCGTCGCTTTCGGTAATCGTTACCGTCGAGAGTGACGCGGGCTTGAGTGTTGAGCGACTTGGAGCCGATCACGTTGAGCAAATACTGCAGTGAGTTCAGGACTTCGCCGTGCTTGCCGACGAGGTACGCGGCATCTTTGCCGTCGAGCTTCAGGTTGACATAGCGGCCTTGGACGGAATCGATTTCGACGACAGCGTTGAGCTCACCGGCTTCGATGATTCCCATCGTTGTGTCGAGAAGGAGCTGTGCGTCTTCTTGAGTTGCGGTGTAGTCGCTTCGGCGGTTGTCTTCTTCATCTCCACCGGCGGCTTCGGCGACAGGAGCCTCTGCATCCTTCTTCGGTGCGGCTTTCGCTCGGCCTCGTGGGGCGGGCTTTTCTTCGACCTTAGCTTCTTCTTGCGGAGCTGGCTTTTCAGCCTTGGCAGGGGCGGCTTTGGCGGCGGGCTTGGCGGGTGCCTTTTCAACGACCGGTTCGGCTTCCTTCTTAGCGGCAGGCTTTGCCTTGGCGGCGGGCTTTGCTTCGGCGGCAGTGGCTCGGACCCGGAGGGTTACTTTGCCAAAGAGGCCTTTGACCTCTTCGATGACTTCGATTTTCACGGAGCCGGCGTCGACGTCGAGTTGCTTGGCGGCGAGAGCTTTTGCCTCGTCGAGTGATTTTGCGGTTAGTTCTATGGTTGCCATATCTTTACTTCTTCTTCTTTTTGGGTTGTTGGGTGCTTGGTTTACCAGTGCCCTTGAATAGCCCTTCGGAGTGGCCGTTGGACTTGCTGTTGTCGGAAGTTCCGGGCTTCTTAAACATGTTCTTGAACATATCGCTCACGGACATCGGCTCCTGAGTTCCACCGCCGTTCCCATTGCCGATTGCGTTCATGGGGAAAACGGTTCCGTTGGGACCGTTTACTTTCTGAAGCGGGGGCAGGGGCTGGCGGTAGGCGTAGAGCGACTGAGCGGTGGCGAAGATGTTAAGGAAGACCCAATACAGCACGAATGCCGAGGGAAGCGGATAGAAGAACATCATCACCGAGACCATGATGGAGACAAAGATTCCCATCATGCGGGTTTGCTTGGCTTGGGCGGGATCGCTGATCGGCGTCAGGAACTGACTGATGAGCATTGATATTCCGTAAAGCACAACCAAAAGGTTGTCGGTTGAACCGAGATTTTTGGCGAACAAGTCGCTGGAGTTCGGGTTGATCCAAAGGAAGGTGCCCTTGGTGAACTCGAACCGGTAGTGGAGCATACAACTGAAGATTGCCCAAAAGAAGGGAAGTTGGATGAGCATCGGAAGACAACCGGCGACGGGGCTAATGCCGTACTCTTTGTACAGGGCCATCGTCTTTTGTTGAACTTCAGGGTTGGTGCGGTATCCCGTGGGGTCTTTCTTTTCGTACTCGTCCTTGATCTCCTTCGCGAGCGGCGCGAGTTGTTGCATCTGCTTACCCCACTTAAGTTGCTTCATCATGGGAACCCAGATGATTGCTCGGACAAGAAGAGCGAGGAGGAAGGATGCGAATGCGTAGCTGAAACCCGGGACTCGGCCGGTGAGCGCGACGAGGGAGTCAATGATCTTGTAGCCGGGCAGGAATCCCCAGACTAGGTCGGTTTTGTTTCTTAGCGCAAGGTCGGTTGAAACTTCGTCGTAGAGCACCTTCATGGACTTGCTCACGGTGCCTGTTCCTTGGGGGGCGGGAACATCGTAAGACGCTGACCAAGAAGGAAGCTTTTCCTCGCTCCGGTGCAGGACTTCGAGTTGCTGCCAGGTCGCCTGGACTTTTCCGGTATCTTTGGTGGCTACAGCGTGCTGGAAATTTGCGCCATGGGACAGGATAACGCCTTCTCCGAGCATTTTGCCAGCGGCTTCTTTAGATAGCTTGTTATTTGTGACTGCCTGCTCAACTCGTGGCTTTAGAAGTCCATAATCGGCAGTTGCCCTAGAGTCCGCCTTGGTTGAGATTGACACTTCCAGAGCGCGGAGCTGTGCGTCTGCTTGGGCCTGCGTGATCTTCTTTGCCAGGACGTCCTTTTCGAAAACAGCTTTCTGCTTGATGAACTCATCAGAGGCCCTTGGATTAACAGTTTCGCTATAGGCTTTTCGGAGATCATCAAAAACGGCCTGGGGGTCACGATAATCGTCGGCCTGCCCTTTATTCCCACCGGTAAACAACTGGAAACCGAGGAAAATCGTGACGGCCAATATGATCATGGTCATCGTGTTGCCGCGGGGTGATTGTTGTGCGCTCATAGATAATTCTTTAGTTTAAGGAACAGGATCGTGTCCGCCTTCGTGCCAAGGGTGGCACCGAAGTACTCGTTTTATGCCAAGCCAGGTGCCTTTGATCAGGCCGTATTTCTCGATTGCTTGCATCGAGTAGTTCGAGCAAGAGGGAGTGTAGCGGCATGATGGCGGCATCCATTTTGTCGTCAGTTGGTAAGTTCGGATCATCCAGATGCCAATCGTTCGGCCCATCTTTCTTCTAACTCTCTTTGTAGTCGCTGGAGTTCGTTCCGGAGAACCTCGAAGGAACTATCTTGGGTCGAGGCATTCGCAACGATGACGACATCTAACTTCAGTGTGCTTGGTGATTGAATTTGATTCCATGCTTCGCGAGTTCGTCGTTTCTGGCGATTTCGACGGGCATGGCATCCAATCTTCTTTGTCGTCGTGATCCCGAGTGCTCCTTCGCCGGTCAGTGTGGAGATGCGAAAAAGTGGACTGCTTGCGCGGAGTCCGTCCCGGAATACGAGTTCAAATTGTTTTTTGTTCAGAGCTTAAATGACGGTCAGCTTGTGGCGACCTTTCACTCGTCGTCGCTTCAAGACATTGATTCCGTCGGTCGTTCGCATTCGGACTCGGAAGCCGTGCGTCTTATGCCGTTTTCGGTTATTAGGTTGGAAAGTTCGTTTCATTTTCTCGTACTCAGTCCTTGGATAAGTCCGTCTAGGATACCCAATTTACGCTTTCAAAACCCGTCAGGTTGCAATCGCAAACTGGGATCAGGGGGTTGACCTACTTTTTGAGTCCCAAATGCTTGAGGAACGCGTCGACCTTGGGATCGCGACCCAAGTAGCCGCGAAGCATATCGAATTCATCCATAGAACCGCCCTTCGCTAGCACCTTCGAACGGTAGTAGTCACCCGTTTTCGGGCTGAGAACGCCGAGTTCTTCGAATCGTTGGAACATGTCCTGGGCGTAAACCAAAGACCAAAGGTAGCCATAGTAAGCCCCGTTGTAACCGACCAAATGCCCGAAGGATGCTTGGTAGAACGTGCCAGGGACGTGCTTGTAGGACGTGTATTTGTCCTGAATATCCCAAGCAGCCTTGGTGGTGTCGATCTTGCCGTTCGGGGCGAGATGGAAGGTTTGGTCCATCAAACCGAGATAGATT
The DNA here is from genome assembly GCA_021413725.1 of Armatimonadota bacterium. Lineage (GTDB taxonomy): Bacteria > Armatimonadota > Fimbriimonadia > Fimbriimonadales > Fimbriimonadaceae > JAEURQ01. Next base: position 7,055 of record JAIOPU010000034.1, read on the forward strand.
TGACCCTGGGTTTCGATGCCACTCCCAAGCTGACGTGCGCCTTGCATTCCCTTGAGGAGCGCGTTGGGGATCGTCGCTCCGGTCTTATAGTGCTTTGCGAATAGCTTCAGAACTTGCGGGTCCCAGACCCAGTTTTCCATCATTTGGCTGGGTGCCTCAACAAAGTCTCGCGCGACGCTGGTTCCGGCAAACCGGGCGTACGTCGTATCGCTGAAGATGCTGTGGAGACCATGCCCGAACTCGTGGAAGAACGTCTCGACTTCGTCGTGCGGAAGGAGCGACGGCTTGGTTGCCGACGGCTTGCTGAAGTTGCAGACTAAGGCACAAAGCGGGAGCGCTCCATTGTGGCGAGGCTGGAGGGGCCAGCAGGCGGCGTGGGAATACTTGTTGTCGCGAGGATAAAGATCCGTGATCATGTGCCCCAGCGGCTTGCCGGTTGCCTTGTCGCTGAACTCATAAATCTGGACATCTTTGTCCCAGAGTTTCATCCCGATGATCTTTTCGGCGTTCGCCGAGACGTCCTTCATTTTGACTCCGTAGAGTCTCTCCGTGATGGTGAATAGACCGTTGACGACACCCTGCATCGGGAAGTACTCGGCGACCTTTTGCCCGTCTACGGCGTACTTCGTCCGCATCAGGTAGTTCTTGACAAAGCTGTAATCCCATGGCTTGAACTCCGCTTTCGCGTCTTTGGTCATTTTGCGTTTCGCGGCTTGGAATTCTGCAAAATCTAGCTTAGCTTTTTTGTTGACGAGAGGCACGAGGTCGTCGTAAAATTTCTTTATCGTTGTCGAGTTCTTTGCCATTCGAGTCTCGACCGCGTAGTCTACGCTGTTCTTAAATCCAAGCATTTTGGCTTCTTCGGCGCGTAGTGGGAGCATTTTTTCGAGGACTTGGACGTTCTTTTGTCCGCCTCGTCTTCGATACAGCCATTGAATTTTCTGGCGAGTAGCGTCCACCGAGCAGTAGTCCATGACCGCGCCGTAGGTGGGGCCGTCGAGACCGAGAAGGTAGGTGCCGTCGAACTTTGGAGCACGGTCGAGAACATCTTGGGGAACACCCGCGAGTTCCTTGGCGGTGGCGGGGAACTTGGTTTGGTCTTCGGCGATATTTTGATCAAACTCGACTCCGAGTTTGGTCAGTTGCTTTTCAATCTCAGCGAGTTTGTCGCGTTTGTCCTTTGGGAGAGCCATTCCCGAGCGGAGATAGTCTCGCATCGTGAAGTCCAGAAGTCGCTTGTCCTCACCGGAAAGGTTGGGGTGCGTGTCGGCAAAGGATTTGATCGCCAAGAACAAGTCCTCACGCTTGGAAACATCAATTCCCCAGTTCGAATAGTATTCTTCGCCCGCTCGGGCCTCGTCCCGTACCTTCGCATCGGGTGACACATTTTGCAAGAACATACCGAGAGAGAGGTCCCGGTCTATTGCGTAGGAAAGTTCGTCAAACGCGACGACTGTATTTTGGAAGGTTCGCTCGCTGGTGGGAATTGCAATGATCTTGGCGATTTCCGCATCGGCAGCTTTCAGCCGATCGACGACACTTTTGGGCGCATCTTGCGCTTGGGCAAAGGCTAGGAATATGGCGGAAATCGTCAGCGTGGACAGGAGTCTCATGTAACCGAGAATACCGGAGTAGCTTGAAGCGGTGTTCCGAGACTTTGCGTGGCCTCGTCTTCTGTTCCCTGCGTCGCGTAGTAGTAGGGCGTTTGTGACTCAAACTCCGAAGCGCAAGTATCGACCATTTTGTACACAAGATGGTCTTGAGCAACGACCCGACCGCCAGATAATTCCAGAATTTGGCTCGGGCTGTAGCCAACTTTAAGAGCTTGTTCCGCGACTTGCTCGCCGCTTTGTAGCTGCTTTTCGATCGCCAAGATGTTCTGCATTTTGACCAAGAACCAGCGATCCACGCGGCAAAGTTTGCGAACCGCATCCACCGTCCAACCACGCCGAAGTCCTTCTGCGATTGCCCACATTCGCTCGTCGGTGGGAATGCGGATCGACTCGCCGAGTTCCTCATCCGCTTGAGCCTGAAACTTGGCGTGACGCAGGTCTTTTTGCTTCACTTCGAGCCCACGGATAGCCTTCATGAGAGCCGCTTCGAAGGTCCGGTCAATTGCCATGACCTCCCCGGTGGCCTTCATTTGGGTGAATAGCGTTCGGTCGCCGGAGGCGAACTTGTCGAAGGGCCAGCGAGGCAATTTGACGATACAATAGTCGAGCGCAGGCTCGAAACATGCCATTGTCGTGCCGGTGACCGGGTTTTCAATTTCGTCGAGAGTCTTGCCGACTGCGATTTTGGCCGAAACTCGCGCGATGGGGTAGCCGGTGGCTTTTGAGGCAAGAGCCGAGGACCGGGAGACGCGTGGGTTGACTTCAATAACGTAGTAGTCAAAACTGTCGGGGTTCACGGCGAGTTGGACGTTACAACCTCCTTCTATCCCCAACGCCCGAATAATTTTTAGTGAAGCCGTCCTCAGCATGTGATACTCGATATCGCTAAGGGTTTGGCTTGGGGCTACGACGATGGAGTCGCCGGTGTGGACGCCCATGGGGTCGAAATTCTCCATGTTGCAGATCGTGATGCAGTTGCCCTTCTTATCGCGCATCACCTCATATTCGACTTCCTTCCAACCGAGCAAACTGCGCTCAATCATGAGTTGGCTTCGCATGGAAAGCTTGAGTCCCTTACGGCCTGTTTCCCAAAGTTCTTCGCGCGTGTTGGCAATGCCTCCGCCGGTCCCGCCGAGGGTGTAGGCAGGCCGGATGATGCATGGAAATGGTACGAGGTCCAGAATTTCGGCCAGTTGATCTTCGTTTTCCACGATCCAACTCTCCGGTACTGGCTCCTTGATTTCGCGCATCAGAGCACGAAACTCCTGACGATCCTCCGCTTTTTGAATCGCGCTAAGGGGAGTACCGAGCAGAGTGACGTTGTACTTTTGGAGAATTCCCTGCTGGGCCAGCTGAGTCGCCAAATTGAGTCCCGTTTGCCCACCGAGCGTAGGCAAAAGCCCGTCCGGCCTCTCCCGAGCGATCACTCGTTCGCAGAATTCGACGGTCAGTGGCTCAATATAAACAGCATCCGCCGTCTCCTCATCGGTCATGATCGTCGCCGGGTTCGAGTTGATCAGGACGACCGAGTATCCCTCCTCTCGAAGTGATTTGCACGCTTGGGTTCCGGCGTAGTCAAACTCCGCAGCTTGTCCGATGACAATCGGCCCCGAGCCGATGACGAGGATTTTTTTCACGTCTTAGATTCTGGCATAGGCTAGCCGTGCACAATCAGCGAGCCGAAGTGCCCTGTAGCCGCAACTACCGCGCAAGCGAGAGCCAAGCAAGTCCAATAGGCTGACCCTTCTGGCTTACGCCGCAGGTTCCAATAAGCGATCATCCCCATGAGGACCGTGGTGGTGATTGCGAGAAAAAAGTGGACTTCGATCAATCCCTTGAGCTCAAATCCCATTCGCCAACGCGCAAGCAACCCTGTCGTAAGAGCGCCTAGTCCAGCCAAGGCTCCGAAACTTAGGTTCCAAGTTGCACCTTCTCGGACACTCGGGCGTCGGGAGCGGAATCCAAGGACGTCAAGAAATCCTCCAAACAAAAAGAGTCCGATCGGAAAGTGAACCAGCAACGGATGAAAGCTGTGGTTGGGGATTAATGGCGGGTCAGGGGCGAGTCTAGGTCGTACGGCTGGCACCCCTTTTTTAGGTTTTGAAAGCGGGTCGGCGGGCAAGGATCCCTTGGACAGCTCCACTTCATTAGAAATGCCATCGCCATCGGTATCTAATGAGTCGAGGCCGTGGAGCATTTCTGCCGTGAGCGACTCCGCAGACCCCAGGGCTTTTTCGACTTCCTTTCCGAAGGCGTTCCGGATCGGTGGCTTCACATGGCAGGTTAAACACTGCGCATTGGCAACATCGGTATCCGGTTGGATCATGTAGACCTTCTGCAACGTAGCCCAATAAGCTGGAAGCCCCCAAGCCACCGGTGCCGCAACTGCGGCAAAAAGTACAAGCGTAAAGCGGAATCGTCGGGGCGGTGACATCGCTGAATTTTAGCTCAGGAAGGTACCCTCGCGGTGTGCTCTACTTTCTCTGTGTCATTATTTTGCTAGTCGGTGGAATTTTCGTCATTATTTCCGCGCAAAAGATCCGCGACAACAAGTAAAAATATGCAGTCAAAGCGAATCCTCGTCACTGGTTCCTCGCGCGGCATCGGTCGCGCCATTGCCCTTCGTCTTGCCGAATCAGGATGGAAAGTCGCGGTGCATAGTGCTCGAAAATCGGCGAACCTCGAGGGAATATTTAAGGAACTTGGAAGTAGTGCTGCGGGAGCATACAGCGTTGATCTCGCGGATCCCAGCGCTATGAAGGGGCTTTTCGAATCGGTCCTTGCCGATGGCCCTCTGCATGGGTTGGTCAACAATGCGGGAGTCTACATGCCGATGGATACCGTGAAATCCACCGACGCGCAATTTGATGCGACGCTCTTCCGAACTTTCGCCGTCAATTTTGAGTCTCCCATGAGACTGTGCCGCCTTGCCTCACAACATTTTGCGGCTCATGGCGGAGGAAAAATTGTGAACGTCTGTAGTCGAGTTGGATTCAAGGGAGAGTCAGGTGCTTCCATCTATGCTGCCTCAAAGGCCGCCCTCATCAATGTAACGCGATCGCTTGCGATGGAACTTGCTCCAAAGAAGGTTCAGCTTTTCGGTATTGCCCCGGGTTGGGTCGACACCGCGATGTCGCGCGATGGAATGCAAGATAGGCTCGAGAACATACTCAAAGACATTCCAGCGGGCCGAATGGCCTCTCCGAAAGACTGCGCCGCAGTCGTCAATTTCCTTCTGTCACCTGAGGCCGAATACCTTAGCGGTGACATTATCGACATCAATGGAGCCAGTTACTTCCATTGATCCTTGGTTGTCTCGTCGCGCTTTTTGGATTTTCCTCGATCGCCGTTGCTGATTCCACACGCCTCCGAGAGGTATTGCCGACGGGCGCGACCGTGTTTGCAGAATCTCTCCCCGGTACAAAATTAGTCTCCTTGCAGATCATCGGGTCCGCCCGAGGGGCGCAAGACACCAAGGCGACGCACGGTTACCGGCATCTGCTTGAGCATCTCATGGCTCGGGGGTTCAAGGAAGATTCAGATAAAAAGTTGGAAGTCGAAGGGCTCTATCTGCGCGCGACAACGTTTCGGGACACGATGCAGTTTCGAGTGGATTGTTACCCCTCGCAGGCACCCATCGTAATTGCCGTCTTCCAGGACATGCTTGCAGGATTGCGCGCTACTCCGGAGCGAATTCTCAAAGAATCACAAATTATTCGCGAAGAAATAGCTCTCATCTCGGAATCAAGAAAGCAGAACCGGGAAGTATGGACCCAGGCATACGGAGATGCGAGACTCGATCCGTTGGGCGATCCAGATCTTATTGCAACTGCAACTCCGAAGTCCTTGGCAGACCTTCAAAGAACCCATTTTTGCGGTGCAAACTTGGTTGTTACGGTCACCGGAAACGTCAAAGTTGATGAGGGGATTTTGTTGGCGAAGCGCATCGCCGCCTCCGCCCCTACGTACCCAGCTGCCGAACTCAATTGGATGGAATTCTCCACTCCCAAAGCAGCGCGAGTAAGTTCCGGTGAAATGACGACGATAGGAATCCCTGTAGGCGGATTTCAAGAACCCAAAACAGTTGCTCGCGCGGCGGCTGCGTTCGCTCTTGCCGGGCTGGCCCAGGGGAATGTGTCCTTTATGCCGACCCTGAAGCATGGTCTGGTTTCAGTCACGATGTTACAGAATGAACAGACGCGGGCTGCCTTCAGCAATTCTCCCGCTGCCGCGCTTGAGGTGGGTCGATTACAGCTCAGGCGTTGGATGCAAAAACAGATTTCCGAACCTGGGCGCGATGGCGCGCTGCGCGGCAGCCTACTGTCATTTGCTCCATTCTATCGCCCTGAGGGCTTTTTGGACGGAGTCCAAGAACTCAAGCTGGCCCAGTTCACAGAGGCATGGGAGGAATTTCGCAAGCTATGGGCAAACTGAGCCTTCTTGTCTTTGCCGGCAGTTGTGTTATTTCAAAGGCCCAAATTTATTCGATGTCCGAGGTTTTGATGCCGGATGCCGGTACTTGCGGCTTGACCGCAGTGATCAAGACGCCGAAGCCCGAAATCTGGGAACAAGCCGCACTTCGCGTCTTGGCCGGGTGCATGAGGACTGGTTCCAAGACTTATACAACGCGACAAATTGACCTTTTACCGCAGATTGTGAGTCTTCCTGAGTGCGAAGTCGGTTCCGGATTTGTCTTGGTCCGCCTTTCGGTGGCGAAGGGACAGGTTGCCCAAGGAGCAGACATATTGTCCGCTCTCCTCACCCAACCCATAATTGATGCCGAAACCGTAGAAGTTGCCGTTCGGAGTGAATTGGAGGGACCGCAAAATCCGGGCTCGGCAGCGTGGAATCCGGTGCAATTTACAAATTCCAATATTGATCTTGCGCGCGTTGAATTTGTTTGGCGGAAGTACTTTCGACCCGAAAACACTTTCTTGTCTGCGGCAGGACCGTTCGCAAAATATGAGGCCGAGGCGGCATTTCGGTCCGCTTTGCGGGAATGGCCAGAGAAGCCAGAGAAGCGTGTTTTTGGTAAGGCAAAGTTAGAAATCTTGAGTAATTCTCCGACTTCGGTCGGCTGTTGGACGTTGGGTTCGGTGCCCGAAACCCGTCCCCAGGCCGTTGCGAACGCGGCGTTGGCATCTATCGCCTTGGGGATTGGCAAGGACACCACTCTTTTTAGAGTTATTCGCGAAGGCACGCGAGCCAGTTATCGCCAAGAGACAATGCTTATGCCTGCACAAACTGGTTGGGCAAGCCACCTTGGAGTTTTTCGAACGGGTTCAATGGTCGTGGATGAAATCGCCAAAGATCGAGATTTGATCCTTGCTGATATCGCAACTTGGACACCAGCAACTCTCGCGCGAGCGCAGGCAGTTCTCAAGGAAGGGTTGGGCGGTACCTATCCCGAGAATCCGTTTTGGATCAATGAGCGAACTCCGCTGGGCGATGGAACGGCGGCAGAATCAGCGTTTTCCGCGCTCAATATAGCTATCAGTGGACAACTTTTGACACTGGAGACCCTCACAAAACTAAGCAAGCAAACTACGGTTGAGGACATTCAGAAAATCGCCAAGAATTTGGTTGAAAATGGCACTCTCAATCTTCTTCCGGGAAACTGAATTCTTCATAATTTCGACATAAGGGCAGAAATTCACAGGTCTTGCAAAGGGACTTATACGAGGGCACGACATATTCCCATTCCCGGTGGATCATTTCTCCCCCGATAAAACGCACATCGCCCTCAAACTCAGTTAATTGCGATCCTGACAGACTGAAGGACGCTTCTTCCTGAGTCCGCAGAGCGATTATCGTCGCCCGAACCTCGCGGCCAGGATACGCATCGCGTAGCAGAAGTTGGTAGCAACTCATTGCCAGATCACTTTCGATGTCCTCTGCCGAGACTGAAGATCGTCCTGATTTGTAGTCAATGATCTCAAGGCTTCCATCCTCGTGTTCGTCAACCCGGTCAATCTGCCCGAGGAGTACGAAGTCGCCCATGTCCATCGTAAGTCGTTTTTCGACGAAGAGAGCCTTCGCTAGACGCGGCTTTAGCAATTGACCAGTCACATAGGACTCGACAATCGCGCGACCTTCGCCGAGGGCCTCTTCCATTTCTTGTTGGCTGGAATATCCCGCCTCAATCCAAGATTCTTCAAAAGCGGCGAGAGCCTCGCTCACCGTTGCGACTCCGGCTTCGCCGGAATCGTGAAATTTTTCCAGAACACGATGCAAGCTCGTACCGAAACTGTAGTAAGATCGGGACCGCAGATAGTAGCGACCCCGCCGGTCCAAATATGTCCAGCGATATTTTGTCGGGCAAGCAAGGTAGTTGCTCAACCGCGTAGGACTCAAACTCGGCTTCTTCGTTGCCACTCCCAAAGGGTACCGGAATCGACTTCCCCCGGTGAAAAGGTCGAACTTTCAGATAAAATTGAAACATGGCTATCACAAAGCAGAAAATCCACCTTGGTCACTCGCCCGATTCCGATGACGCATTTATGTTCTGGGGACTCGCTTGCGGGCAAGTCGAAACCGAGTTGGAGTTCGAGCATATTCTGCGCGATATCCAAACTCTTAACGGATGGGCGATGGAGGGCAAACTCGAATCGAGCGCTGTCAGCGTCCATGCATTCACGTTTTTGACTGAAAAATATGCGCTTCTCCGCCATGGCGGGAGCTTTGGCGACGGCTATGGTCCTATGATTGTCGCCTCGAAGGAGATCAGTCTTGAAGACCTTAAGGACACCGTCATTGCTATCCCCGGCCTTCTGACCAGCGCATTCTTGCAACTTAACCTCTGGTTCGAAGACAAATATGGCCCTGGGGTCAAGCCGAAGTTCGAAGTCGTCGAATTCGATGAAATCATTCCTGCGATCCAGGCTGGAAAATTCGCCGCCGGACTCATTATCCATGAAGGCCAGCTCACTTATAAGCGCGACGGCATGGTCCTGATTGACGACATGGGCACCTGGTGGCAAGCCAAGACCGGGCTTCCGCTTCCGCTCGGTGTCAATGTTGTTCGAAAAGACCTCGGTCCGGAAGTCGTGACGGAAGTCTCGCGCTGCATGCGAGAATCCATCTCCGCTAGCCTTGCAAACCGAGACAAAGCTCTCGAATACGCGTTGCAGTTCGCCCGCGGCATGGACACCCAGACCAGCGACAAGTTCGTCGGGATGTATGTTAACGAGCGAACAGTTGATATGGGCGACGAGGGAGTCAAGGCGATTCGGTTGCTTCTCGCCGAGGGTGCGCGCATCGGCATGATCCCGGCGGTCGAAATCGAAGTCGTCGACTAACGCGATGTGGGTCATCCGTCCCCTTGAGGATGCGGATTCCCGCGAAGAGATTACAGCCTTGCTGCACCGAGCGTACGCCCCGCTCCGTCCGCAAGGCTTTCACTTTGTCGCAACCGACCAGAGCGTGGAAACCACGATTGAGCGGCTTTCGCGAGGTCACGCATTGGTTGCGGTTGCCGAGGGCGAAATTGTCGGCACGATCTCTTTCCATCCCGCCCGCAAAGGACTTTGCCTCACGTATGATCTTCCCGGAACATGGTCCTTTGGTCAATTCGCGGTTGCGCCGGAGTTGCAGGGCCAGGGTTTGGGGCAGGCATTGATCGCGAGGGCGGAACGCGGGGCAGCCACCGGAGGCGCGGATTGTATGGCATGCGATACGGCCGAGGGTGCGACACATCTGATAGCGTTCTATGAGCGGTTGGGCTACCGGCTTGTGGATCGCATTGATTGGCCCACGACGAACTACCTCAGCGAAGTTCTCGCAAAAGGTCTAAGCGCGTGACCCAAAAACCGATCTCCAACAACCTACTTTAACTTTTTCTGCAAGGACCCTGAGGATTTCAGAAATCGCCGCCGATACTTATCATGGCCCCAAATGGGCCATCGGAATGGAGGCTTATGAATATTCTTGACAACGTGTTCGGTTCGATGCCGGGCAAACTGGAAAATGCGCTGGACCGGGCGACGACTCGACAGTCGATGCTCACTCGAAACATTGCGAATGTGAATACTCCCGGATACAAGCGTGCGGATATTGACTTCAATATCGAGCTAGACGACGCGGTCAGCCGGATTTCGGGGAACAAGAGATTTTTGTCCAACCACAAGGATGCGCAGGCTCAGCGCGAAAGTGAGGCGACTTCTTTGCGGCTCGATGGAAATAATGTGGACATGGAGCGGGAGGTCTTTGCGATGGCGGAGACTGAGCTTCGTTACCAGACCTTAGCCGATATGGCGAATCGCTACTTCAGCGGATTGAAGAATGTTATCAGGGAGGGTAGATAATGGGTTTGCTGGGCGCGATGCGCACCAGTAGCACCGGAATGACTGCCGAGCGATTTCGGATGGATGTCATTTCCCAGAATATCGCTGGTGCTAACACCGTGCAAACTCCGTTTAAGGATGCCTACCGACGAAAGGAAGTTGTGCTGTCCTCGACCGGAGATGGAGTGAAAGTTGACCAGATTGCCATGGATAAGACACCGTTGCAAACGGTTTACGATCCAAGCAATCCTTACGCGGATGCTCAAGGGAACATTAAGATGAGCAACGTGCAACCGGTTTTTGAAATGGTGAATATGTTGAGTGCCAGCCGAGCCTATGAGGCCAATATTGCCGCGTTCAACGCGGCACGTTCCATGGCAAAGGCCGCACTAAATATCGGAAATATATAAACGAGAATTAAGGAGAAGAATTAGTCATGCGCATCGAAGGAATCCAGAATCCAGCTCTCGCCCAACAATTGGGTGGGGTAGGGAAGAAAACAGAAGACTTTGGCCAAATGTTGATGGACGTGTTGAAGGAGGTTAATGAGACGCAGAATAAATCTGCCCAACTCAATAATGCCTCTCTCACGGGTCAACCTGGCGTGGAAATCCACGATGTTAAGATGGCTGCCGAAAAAGCGAGCATCGCAATGAGTCTTACGATTCAAGTAAGAAACAAAGTGTTGGAAGCTTATCAGGAAATCAGCAGAATGCAAGTCTAAAACATCCTGAATAACTGCGCGGCTCTACGATTATGGCCGCTATACTTTTAAGAATAAGAACCTGGTGGGAAACCGCTGATCGCACGCAAAAAGTCGTGACGATCATGGGCTCCCTCCTGCTCGTCACCATCCTCGGTGTGACTCTGCTTGTCGCAAGTCGCCCCAAGATGGATGTCCTCTATCGCGATTTGAGCCCTGCCGAGCAGGCCAGTGTAGTGGACGAACTGACGAAATCTGGAATCGCGGTCGAGTACGATCGCTCGGGACTCGTTTCGGTCCCTTCCAACAAAATTGCTGAAGCTCAGGCTAAACTCGCTACTGCTAACAAGATTCCCACAAGCGGAAACCTCGGTTATGAGGAACTTGGCAAGATGGGCGTGATGATTTCTCCGGAAGTCGAGAAGGATCGCCGAACCCACGTTAAGGAGGGCATGATCGCCAGCGCGATTGAGCAGATTCAGGGTGTCCAAAAAGCGACGGTGAACATCAGCCTTGGAGAAAAGAGCCCTTTTATTCAGTCCGAGACAAACTCATCGGCAGTAGTTACGATTTCCGAATCCGCCTCGAACCCTATCACGGGTGAAGCCGCGCAAGCGGTCAAAAACCTGATCCTCCGTTCGGTTGAGCGGCTTGATCCGAAGAATATTTCTATTATTACGAATACAGGGCGCACATTATTTGACGGTAGTTCGGAGGCTAACGGCCAGGGCCTTGCGAGTGCACGACTTCTTGCCGAGCGGTCAGAAGCAAAGCGCCGAGAGCAGAGTTTGCAGTCCAGACTAGACGCTATTTTGGGCCCGGGTAACGCGATCGTCAGCGTGCCGGTTCTCGAACTCAATTTCGACGAAAAGTCTGAAGAAAGAACCGAGAAGACACCTACCGAGACTCCAGTTTCGGAAGACTCGATGGGCGAGACCATGAGTACCAGCGATCCGCTTGCCACTGGCATCGCCGGAGCGACTCCGAACACGCCCGACACGTCCAACCCGACGGGATCGAAGACTCAAGGGTACAGCAATAACACAAAGTCTAAACAATACGATGTGAACACCAAGCACACGGTGACTAAGAAAGCCACAGGAACCTTGACACGCCTAGCGTATAACGTCGTCGTGAATTCAACAAAAGTTACAGACCTTATCCCGGTTACTCAGACAGTGAAGAGTGAACTGGGTCCTCTCGCCGCAGATCCAGCCAATTTCAGTGCCGTTGTCACTGGGATGCCGTTTGACACAACGCTGAAAGACAATATGGCAAAGACTACCGCCGCGAATGCAAGTGCGGAAAGCAAGCAACAGATGTTGTCCATGCTGCCCGTCGTCGCATTGTTGCTCGTCGGCTTCATGGTCGTTAGGGCGATCGCGAAGACGAGCAAGTCTCAGAACGTTCTCGTCGCCGCAATGCCGGGCGGTCAGATGATGCAAGTCGGAGTGTCAAATGACCAATACACAGAGGTCGACTCGGACGTGGCGGCAATGGTTGCCGCAAATCCTCAAGCTACCGAAGCAGAACTGCAAGCCGCTGGCGTTTCGAGTTCACAGCAAGGATCGCAAACCGTGGTCGTTGGTGGAAATGGTACTGAGTTACTTTTTGAGTCGGCCGACCCGGCCCAACTCGTTGTTCACGGTATTCCCGACAAACTTCACGTTCCGCTGGAACAGCTTCGAAAGTTCTCGATGGAAAAGCCAGAAAAGGTTGCCCTGCTTCTCAAGAGTTGGCTCCTGGAGGATAAGTAATGCGTAAACCCCAAGAATTAACTTCAAAAAGAAAAGCTGCAATTTTGCTCACCACTCTCGGCGCCGATGCCGCGTCAAACGTGGTCAAGCACATGACGGACGATCAGATTGAGATCATGTCACTAGAGTTGGCTCGACTTGATAAGATCAAGCCGGAACAGCGAGAAACTGTGATTATGGAGTTCCACAGCCTTGCAACTGCGCAAGACTATATCTCAGAAGGCGGAGTCCAACATGCGCAGAAAATTCTTGAAGCAGCGTTTGGACAAGAGCGCGCCAAGGGGATCATCACTAAGATTGTCAGTGCAATGCAAGTCGTTCCGTTCGAGTTTCTTAAGCGGGCCGATCCACAGCAACTTCTAGGATTTATCCAGGACGAGCATCCTCAAACGATTGCGCTAATCTTGGCCTACCTGCCGTTACCTCAGGCCGCAGGAGTTCTCTCTAAGCTGCCTGGTGACCTTAGGGCGGAAGTCGCCGGTCGTATCGGAAGTATGGAGCAAACTCCCCCGGAAGTTATTAGACGCGTCGAGCAAGTGTTGGAGAAAAAAGTGTCGAGTCTTATAAGCCAGGATATGTCAAAGGCGGGTGGAC
>JAIOPU010000259.1 GCA_021413725.1 Armatimonadota bacterium
GTTCCTTCGCGACGATCATGTCGTACTGTAATTTTGCCATGCCCAACGCCGCTTCTTGCGATGGACCATCATCCCGGGCGGTCTCATGATAATGCTCAATTCCCCTAAGCTCGCTCTGATCAACGAATATCCCATTGCATTTCGAACAGCTGTCAATCAAATAGGGGCTGTGATAAGCATAGTGATAAGAGTCAAGCACGATCTCGCACTTGGGACATCTTCGGCCCAGCGAGCTCATATCTTTTACCTCACCTGATAGCTTCGCCGAAACAACTTCGGTCGTCACTTCATCCAAGGCAACAAAGCGTCCTAACTCGCTTTCGTCGAACCAAACTCCCGCACAAGTCGTGCAGACATCTATGTGAATCCCGCCGACGACTTCGACTTGCAGTGAACTCTGACATCCTGGGCAAAGCATTTGCGAATTATACGCCAAACGCCTCCTCGTAAGTTGGGAATCATTTCTGATCTCGCAACCGTTTCAAAGGTGTGATTGAATTCTTTTATCTCCAGCTCATCGGATTCTGGGCATGGCTACTGCCCTTTCTGCAGACCTTGCTCTGGCCCGGAGTCGCTCTGCTTGCGGTCGTGCTGGGAGCGAGAATCATTGCGGCGAAATCTGATGCGCCCATGGCCGCACAAATCGATACCCAAGCCAAAACTTGGGGCAAGGTTGCAGCAATTCTCGCTACCGCAGGGGTTTTGGCGACAGTGCATCGGGCGGCGATGGAGTCCGTTGGGGAGTATCGAACCCACCAGTCAGTGAAGCGGTTTGATTCCAAAGAGGTCGTCGCCGGGGGCGCGGTGAACCAGGGGATGCCAAGCGTGAAGTTGCTCGAAACCAAGCTAGTCCCATCCTCGACGGTGATTTCCGCGGAAGAAGTCGACAACTATCGAACCGCAACTGGGGTTGACTACGCGCGATACATCAAGAATACGAGGGGATTTGACAAAGCCGAAATCATCGGCACGACCCCAACCGACAAGGGCGGAGTTCGGGTCGCGTTCCAGTATCAGACTATCACCGAGAAGCCCGTCACTTTGGACAGCTCGGCGATCGACCTTAAATTGGACGCTGTCCCCGACGCAGACCCTCGCGCGAACTCCTACGCGCTCGGCTTCAAGGCGAGCTACCAATGGAAAAACGCGACCGACGAAGCGGCGGTGACGCGCTTCCAATTCACGCTCCCCGATCACGGCGGGACGATCAACGACGTCGCTGTCACCTTTGACGGCGTCACCGCTACCGGCTCGAATGAGAACGGCTTGATCTCCTATGAGGGCAAACTCGCGCCGGGGCAGATGGCGACAGCGCGGGTGTCCTACAACACTAAGGGGCGCGGCAATTTCAGGTTCTATCCCAGCGAGGGATTGCGTACCATTCCGCAACTTGATATTAACTTGCAGTCCACAGCGGATGTCCGTTTCGAGCGCGGCTCCATTGTGGCGACCAATCTCGGACAGGGCAAATATCGCTGGACGCTCAAAAACGCGGTCACCCGCCAATTCGTCTCCATCGCGATTCCCTACGCGCGCGGCACGCAAGAACTCTGGTGGAAGCTCGGCTACATGGCCCCCCTCGCGCTCTTCGCGTTCGTCGCGGTTTTGTTGGTTTCCGGGTTCCTTTCGCGGCCGTTGCCTGGGATACTCGGCGCGGTTCTCGCGCAAATGGTAGGCACTTCCCTTCCTCTCGCCTTCGCAAACTTCGAAACGTCGCCAATTTTGCTGGGGATTGTGGGGGCGGTGATCTCTGGGTTTGCGGTGTTGGTAATTCTCGGTCGCAAGAGTTGGCTTGCGGTGGTGGTGAGTTCCGGTCTGTATCTCGCGGCGATTGCCGGCGCGGGGACGGCGGGGTTAGTATTGCTGGTGTTGTTGGGCTTGGGCGTTGCGGTGGGATTGACTCATGGCGCCAGCCTGGACTCTGGCATTAGGTCGTCAGAATAGAAGAAGAACCGCCCATTACGGAAGCGTGGGTTGGGGGGGGCTAGCCACCGAGTGTGGGTTCTTGGGTTTGGAACCAATCTAGGGCTTCGTGGAATTGGCGGGGTTCGTAGTCGGGCCAGTAGTCTTCCACCACGAAGAAATCTGCGTAGACCGATTGTACGGGCAAGAAGCCGCTGAGCCTTCGGAAGCCGCCCCAGCGCACGATCATATCGATGCGTGAGACTTGGGCGGAGGCGAGGCCTTCGTGGAGTTGCTTTTTGCCAGACACCATCGCCGCGCGGAGATCCCATTCCCACCCATAGTTGACGAGCAGGTTGACTTTGAGCCCACTTCCCTGCCGCTCTTGGGAAAAGGGTTGAAGTTCTTTGGGGAACATCGGTGAGTTGGCATCCCCCACGACGAGCATCGCGATATCAAATTGCGTTGCGGCTTCGACAAACGCTACGCAGGCTTTGGCAAAGGCGATTCGCTGGTCTTTTGGCCGCTTGGTGTTGTCCTGGGTAAATCCGTAGATCGAGACTTCTTCAATGCCTAGCCCTTGGCAATCCTGCAACATCTGCAAACCTTTCAGCCCACCCCATTGATAGCCATCCGCCACCGGAAGACCTCTCTCTCGTGCCCATCGGCGGTTACCGTCGGGGATCAGACCGACGTGCTTGGGCACCCGCTTGTAGTTTGCGGCACTCAGAATCAGGGGATCGGCTTGTTGAGGAATCGTCATGAGCATCTATCAACACGTACGTGCTCACGAAACTGTTCGGCGGCAACCCCGGCGACGATTGCTCGTGCCGGGGTGCATAGGGTCTTAGCGAGCCTGATTGAGGAGGGCTACGATTTCCTCGCTGGGGACGCCGGAGAAGACCGCTCTGACGCGGAGGCCGACTTGCTTTTCGATCTCGGAGATCACGAATCCACGGCGCGGATCCTGAAGGGCGACAACAATCACCTCGCCTTGAATTTCAAGCGGAAGGGCTTGCCATTCGATCCACTTGTCGAGGGGAGCAAGGGCGAGTGCGGTGCGCTCGACTTTCAGCTCAGCGACGGCGGAGAGATGCTCTGTGGCTGATTCCATGACAAACATCTGATCGTCGGCAAAAGACGAGTACGCCTTCGCTCGCTCACGCAGATTGTGGCTCGACTGCATGCTGCGCTTTCGGTGCATCATCGCATCCTCTTCCACATAGTTGCGCTCCAGAAGATCGAGTCTATCGATTGAAGCCTTGAGCCGGTCGATCGTCGCGGCGACCACCGCTTGATCGCTGGAGGGATGGGCAAGCAGAGCCAAAACCACCTCGCGCAACTTGCCCTTCATGATTGTGGCTGTCTTGGGGTCTCGCACTCGGAGCATTTCGGCCTCTGCTTCGCTTGCGCGTTGAAGCAGATATTCCAGAGTCGCCTCTTCCGAGTGCCCGAACTCGGTCGGGACGCGCAGGTTTTCGGTGTGGGTAACGCCCGTTGCCTTTTCCGTGTAGCGAACGGAGATCACAAGGTCTTTCAACTCGCGAACGCTAAAGACTCGCTTTTTCGTTTCTCCGCTCCAAAAGTGTCCCATTTGCTCGGTTACGCCATTGCAACGAATCGAAAGGCTTTCGAGGATCACGGACCCGGCCGAGTAGCGTTCTTGGCTGAAAGCATCGGTAATGGACCGTGCGGTGTGGGCGAAGTAGTGCGCGCCGCCTCCGGTGCGAGCCATCCCTGCCATGAGGGCTTCATCATAATCGGTTCCAACGCCGATCGTCGTCGTCGTCACGCCGTAGCGCTCATAGGAAATGGCGGCGTGCTGCGAGAGTGATTCGGCATCGGTGAAACGTCCGACGTTTGCTTGACCATCGGAAAGAAGAATGACCCGGCCTCCACGGCCGACGATCTTGGCGCCCATCACCCAACCGCCGTAGAGGTCGGTATTGCCTCGGGATTCGATGGACTCGACGCGGCGGGCAAGGGTTTCGCTGGGAGCTTCGAGTGCGGAAACGAGTTCGACTCGGTCGTCATAAGTGACTAGGGCGACACGATCGTCGGGGTCAAGCGAGCGAATGAATTGGGCGACGGCGGCCTTGGTGATTTCGAGCTTTTCGCCGCTCATGGAGCCGCTTCGGTCGATCACAAGGGCGACTTGGAGAGGAGTTCGTCGCGGGGTATTGGCGACATCGGTGGCGGTAAGGGTTGCGAGAATGAGGTTGAGGTGCTCGTCTTGGTGAGCGCTGAGAACGACGTTAAGTCCGGATAGTAGCGTATTTTGCATTTTCATTTTGTGGTCTCATAGAACCGTTCCCCGTGGAGAAAGGGCCTACAAGAACATTATACACCACTAAACAACAGCTTGTGTCGTTAAATGTCGTTAATCTTTTCTTTTTGTCTTCGTACTCCCTCAATCACTCGGTCCAACTCCGTTTTAAGGTCGGCTTCGGCGGCGATTTCCAGCACGGAATGAGGGGTGAGACGGATGCGTCGGACGAGATCCTCGGAGGAGGTCCTGATGGGCGCAAACATCGGGGAGACTGTCTCCATCAGTAGATTGGACCTTCTCTGAACGGTTTCCGTCTCCCCTCCGTGTTCGCCGAGTTTGATCTTCTCCCCTGCCTGATCTAGAGTCAATCCGGTATCCAACCACCTGCGAATCGCGACGATTCTCAGCAAGTGCTCGATGCCATAGCGCGCGTACTTCGGGCCTCCGCTGGGCGGCGGCAAGAGGCCATTGGAAATGTAGAACCGCACGGTTCGGCCCTGGATTTGCATGCTCGGACGGTCGCGCAGGATTGCGTTCACGGCAGAGACCAACTCCTCGATGGTGAATGGGACGAGGGACTGATAATCTTCAATGGATGGCACATTCGCATTATACTCGACAGTGCAAACGCCAGTGGAGACTGTCGAATAAATTCACTCGCCGGTGCAATCAAATTTGCAGTAAGCTGTTTGAATGCTGTTGCCCGTGTTGCTTTTTGCCGCTCAAGCTTGGCCACAATCCAAAGCCGAACTCAGTAACTACGAGGCGACTTCTTCTTATCAGGAGGTCGTTTCCTTTATGAATGAGTGCCAAAAGCTTGGCGCGCCGATGACGATGCAGTGGATCGGCGAGTCGACCGAGGGGCGGAAGATTCCGCTGGCGGTAATCAGCTCGCCGCCTGTGCAAAGTGCCGCTGAGGCGCGGAAGCTGGGCAAGTTGGTTGTCTATATTCAAGGCAATATTCACGCGGGCGAGGTGGAGGGCAAGGAGGCGGCATTGCATCTTTTGCGCAAGATCGGGCAGGACTCTGCGGCAGGCGGGTCGAAGTGGCTAAAGCATATGGTCATTTTGATGAACCCGATTTACAATGCCGACGGCAATGAGAAATGGGGGCCGGTGGAGACGAATCGGCCGGAGCAGGATGGTCCGAAGATCGTGGGCGTTCGAGCCAACGGCCAAGGGTTTGACCTGAATCGCGACTGCATTAAGGCGGAATCCCCCGAGATGCGCGCGGCGCTGGATCACATTTACGGCCCTTGGGACCCCGATGCTATGCTTGACCTCCACACGACCGACGGCACCCGGCACGGTTTTGATCTGACCTACGCCGCTCCGAACAACCCCAACACCGATCCGCGCATTCTCAGCTATTCCCGCGACAAACTCCTCCCCGAAGTCCGCCGCGAGTCGGTAGCGCAGTTTGGGAAGGACCTTTTTGACTACGGCAGCGGGAGCTTGGGCGCGAGTCCGAAGTGGTCTACTTTTGAGGCGTTTGGCCGGTATGAGACGAATTATGCAGGACTTGCCAATCGCATCGGGATTCTGAGCGAGGCGACGACTTTCATTCCGTTTAAGGACAGAATTCTCGCCACAGAGAGATTCGTTTCGAGCGTGCTCGACCACTTCTGCAAGGACCAGGCTACGATCCTCAAGATGCGCGTGCCGCAGCCGTTGCCGAAAGAAATGGGTGTGAGGTTCGACATGGCGCAGGGCCGAGTCGAGGATATTCCGATCGAGAAGCTCGCCCCCGGCGAACCCCAACCCCTCGGCGGTCGCCCGAAGGTGCTGGAGATGATCCGAATGCCGGTCTTCGACCGCTTCGTTTCAACGAAGATGGCTCGAGTACCGGTGGAGTACTTAGTGCCGCGATCCGAGAGCAAGACCTTGCGGTTGCTTTTGCGGCACGGGATTCAGATGTCAGCGGCCGAGAGAAGCCTCACTCGCAAAGGCGAGGTCTTCACGATCACGAAGTTTACTCAGGCCCCGAGTGCTTTTCAGGGGCACAAGTTGATCACGCTCGACGGGACTTTCCGCGCGGGGACGGTGCAAGTTTCGTCGGGTGACTACATCGTTCCCACTAACCAGCCTCTTGGGCGGTTGGTGTTTTCGTTGCTGGAGCCGGAAGGCGAAGACGGAGTCGCCGCCTGGGGCTTCATGGGTGAAAACCTAGACGGCGAGTTCGCGATCAAGAAACTCTGGTGAAACTACTTGGCTGTCCGGCGAAGGAGCACGGATATTCCTAGACCAAGGGCGAGCAAACTGCCGGGTTCAGGAACGAGTTCGACTCGGAAGGAAGCATCGTCTGAGCCGAAGTTCGCAATCATGCCGGGCACGTTCGTACCGACTAAGTATCCACCTGGCCCATAAGCCGTACCGACCGTAGATTGAATATCAAACGATACCGGTGTCAAAGTCGCTTTCACGTAGAGTGCATAGAAGGCGCCTGACACAAGTCCGATGTCTGCGGGATCGAACGCAAGTTGTTCCCAAGTTCCGTTGCCGAGAAGGTTAAAGGACTGCGTCGCGATGGGGGAACCGACCAATGATCCAGCCACAGTATAACTCGCGATTCCCATTGTCACCGTGCGAGCCTGCAATGTTCTGACGTTGAGAAAGCCTTTGGCGAACACGTTATCACCGGCACCAGGGACTTGGAAAGACTCCCCAAAATGATACGCGATCGGCCCGGTTGAGACGTTCGTTACGAACGCGCCTGTCCATGCGGACTCGGTTTCAATCACGGTAAGTGCACTTGAGACACTTGCCAGGGCAACAATTCCAATAATGACGATAGATTTCATTTGACTTCACGAATTTGCGCGCCCGAGTTCAATGCCGGACATCGCTCAATACTCTATTGTCAAAAATCAGGCATATTGTGACGCGATGAGGGTGAAATTTTTTACACTCTTGCTTGAACCTGGTAATTTTTCCGCAGGTTAGGTTCCCTCGACTAAGTACCAGCCGGGGGCGAGTTCTTCTGACTTAGACCATTGTTCCTGCGCCGCACTTGACTTCGGCAGTTGCGCCGGAGCGAGGTAGACGAAAGCAAACGAGTTGTCTATATCCCACTGATACTGTAGGAAAGTGATGATTCTGATGCCGTCTTTGTCTTCCAAATGGACCTTGCCATCCATCGATAGGTGCTTCGTCTTTGCATCGAGATCGGCGTCCTGGGTGGTGGCGAGGGC
>JAIOPU010000260.1 GCA_021413725.1 Armatimonadota bacterium
CGTGTCGTCCTTGGGATAGAAGTAGACCACGGTCGGTCCGCCGAGAAGCGAGGCTTTGGCGTGCGTCACTCCATCTTGGTCGAGGAGCGAAAATTCGGGGAAAGGAGAGCCGAGGTCAATCATGTCTTTATTCTACGCGGATTGCAACCAGGGATTCGCCAAGAGCGCAAGTTGGTCATTGTCAGCCGCAAGTTGGTCTATCTCGGTCAAAAGTTGGTCCATCTCAGTCGCAAGTTGGTCCATGAAACTCACAAGTTGGTCCATCTCAGTCACAAGTTGGTCGTTCTCAGTCGAAAGTTGCTCCATGTAACTCGCAAGTTGGTCGATGTAACTCTCTTGGTGAGGCATAAAGGTCTTCTTCATGGATCAACTTTTGAGTTACATTGGTCACTAACCGTCTTTTATGAAAGAGAATGCGAGTTTTACGCCCCTCACTTCCACCCACAGCACTGTCCTTGAGGGAGATTCGAACCAACCCGGCCCAATTATTCGATCACTGGGCACTTTTCTGCGCGATCCATCAGCATCGCTTGCATCAAATCCACCCGCAAGACCACTCCCATCAGCCGACCATCCAAAACCACGGGCAGGATGCTTAGGCCGCTTACTAACATTTGGTGGAGGGCGTCGCTAATTTCTGTGTCCACGTTTGCCGTGGTGGGTTCGGTTGTGCCGAAACGGTGGACGGGTTCGTTGGAAATTTCGCTGATGGAGCCTCGGCCACTGATGGCGCGGCAGAGATCGCCTTCGGTGACCACTCCGACGGGCTTTTGATCTTCATTGACAATCACGAGCGCCGGGAACTGGTAGATGTCCATCTTATCGACGGCATCGCGAACGGTGCTGTGCATGCTCAGGAACGGAATATGGGCGTGAAGTACCTCGCGAAGCGTCATTGCCCTTTATTTTGCGCGAAAAATCCCGATCATATGATTAGCACCCCATGCACTACCAATCTCAACGACGACAAGGACGACTTCCGCTCGCGCGGCTCAAGCGTTGCCCCCTCTGCGATTCGATCAATGCCCGAGCGAATCGCGAATGCTTCGTGTGCGGTTGGGCGGGAAAGTTTGACCACGATTTGCAGGCGATCGCCGAGGCGATGGATTTCCTTGTCGAGCAATGCCCGGATATTTATCCGGATGTGATGCCGTATAGTTTTCCCCGACTGACTTTTCAGGATCGGGCGAGGGCGTTGTGGGCTCGGGTTCGGCGTCGCTTGGACATTCGGGTTTGAGTTTACGACTACGAGGCACCCATTATAAAAGCGCGCCGCAGAGTCCGCTCCAAGTGCTCGTCGTTGCGATTCAGAAGCGCAGACTGAAACACTTCCTCAAAGCCGGAAGTATCCACCACCGATCCACCCTGTGAAGAGCAAAAGAAAAAACCCGCCAATTGCGAGAATCGCAAGCATATTGAGCGTCCAAATAGTTGTTCCTAAGTAATATTTTGCGTCCTTCTTAGGTTCGTCTTTGGGAAAGATACACAGTACCGAGATGATAACTCCCGCCGGACAAAGTAAGAACAGCCAAATATAGAAGGGCCAATGTGTTAGGAGCAAAGAGGACATAAAAGCAAATCCGCCAACCGGAGCGACCGAGCCAAAGAACATTTTCAAAACTTGCGGCAAGTGCTTAATCGGATTTCACTGCTGGGAAGTTGGCCTTGCGACGCCAAGCGCGATAAGCCATGATGCCAACCACGCCAGCACCAAACCACGGTAACCACCAGTCCGGGTCTCTGGGCCAGTCTGGTATCGGGCCGAACTCTTCGAAAAAGACGTCCTCCTTACCCGTGCTGTACGGGAACGAACGATCAACAAAGCTAGTGAGGGCCAGATTATGCGGAAGCGAGTCAAGGTCGAGATGGACGGTCAGATCATTAATATCGGAATTCACCATTGGAAGGGCGATCTCACGTCGCAACTCAAATGTTCCCACCGTGCGGTACTCCGCAGGCGCGATAAACGAAACTTTTAGACCGTCTGGGCTCCAACTTCCCTCTCGCTTGTTGCTCTTTGGAACGTAATACGGATTAAAGGGCTTGTCGGTCTGGAAAGTCATTCGGACTAGGCCGGTGTTGCCTTCGCCATTGCTCGCGCTGACCTTGAACGCCGTCAGAAACCAGTCTTTCTTGATATAGTAGGCGAGCCATTCGTCAATACTGGGATTGGTCGTATAGCCATTCTTAGTAAGCCAAGCGTAGAGCGCTTTGGAATCGTTCGCCTTGAGAGTTGTGGCGGTGTACCCGGCGACTTCCTTGGTTTGTAGCACCTGGACGCTCCCACCCGCTCCTTTATCCTCCCCTTTGGCACCGCAGCCAATATCAATCGAGAATATTGACTTCTTTATTATTGCCGCCATGTAACGCTTCATCGCGCTATCTACCGCATCGAACGCCTTATAACTGACCTCCACGAGTTTGGGAAGGCTCGGAGTCGGAGCGATGAACCCGAGGTCTTTGCCCGATGTCGAGAAACTTGCTCGGCGGATGAAGTGCTCGGTCTTGCTGTCCGGCTCCCAGACAATAATATTGCGCTGACCCTTGAAGATAACCTCTATGCCTGCCCCCGCAACCGCGCAACACGCTTGAGGTTGAACAGCCAAGAGTGTCAAGGACAAAGCGGTCAAGAATCTTACGGAAGATTGCAAAACATCCATGATGGCAATAACACCTACTTATGAGAAATCATTCCTAGCTACTCCGCAGCCCCAACTCTCCATTCGTGAATCCCTGCCGACCAGCCGTCCTGCATTTTTATTTCCAATCGCAGAGCCTTTGTGGTGATGGGAGCAAACTCAACTTCGCACCACTTATCAAGCCCGACCGGATAACCTTTGGAGTTCAACGTAACTTCCTTCCAGCCCGTTGAGGAGTTGTAGAGGAGTCTCCATGACAACGGCAAGCGGCACTCTCCATGACCTGTGTCGTCAAACCAAAACAGTTGCGCAGAACTCACCGAAACAGTTTTCGGGAAGTCGTACTGCACCCACTCCGTCCCGCCTTTGTGCGGCCAGAAGTGGCAGTTCGCGGCTGGAGTCTCAGAGGATTTCGCCGGGACGTAGCCGTCATTCACCGCCGAGGGGGTGCAGATGTCGCTGACAAAGCTCATGCTGACCTTGGCCTTCCCTTCTAGGCCAATCACACGCGGCACCGCCGGTGCCGTCGGTAGCCAAACTGCCATCGCCCCCGCCTCGCGGTTATCCCAAGCGTAGTACGGAATCGCGACCATGGACACGACCTCAGTGGATATGGATGAGCCATAGAGGCCACCCTCCCAGACGCTATTCGACCGTCGAACCTTGCCGGTCACGGTCATCACTCCTCCCAAGAGTTTGGGTTGCCATTTTGAAGTCAACTCCTGGTCCGCTGGGAGCCAGAGGTCCGTGATGGGGACTTTCTGGTCAACTGTTTCGACGCAATAGACCAATGGCCCGCGCGCCATCGCGAGTCGGCCAATATCGGCTTTCACCAACGGGTGCGCTGCAACCCGCCGAACCGGCATCGGCATATTCAGCTCGACCGTGTCGCCCGCCTTCCAAGGACCGCCCAACTCGGCGTAACCCTTAACGACTTCAAACTTACGGGGTTTACCGTTCACCGAAATCGTCGCTCCCTCGCACCAACCAGGGATCCGGATATTCACGCCATACGATCCAGCGGACTCTAGGGTCAACAAGACTCGACCAT
>JAIOPU010000261.1 GCA_021413725.1 Armatimonadota bacterium
TGCTCATGCCCGAACCCCTTGACAAAGCAATCCGCTCAATCGGTTTGGAGCCGCACGCTCCGCAGAAAGGAACTTTGGTCGTTTTTCCGGACCCGTGCGGTTACTTGTTTCGTGACAAGCATGCACGTGAATGGGCTGTGCAAGACAGAGTTGTTTTCGTTTGCGGTCACTACGAAGGAATTGACCAGCGCATCATCGAGCGCTATGCCACCGATCTAGTCAGTTTGGGGGACTTTGTCCTCACCGGTGGCGAAGTCGCATCAATGGTCATGGCGGATGCCATCATCCGGCAAATTCCAGGCGTCCTCGGAGCATCCGAGAGCCTCGATGAAGACAGTCATGGGGCAAGTGGCCTCCTTAGCTACCCGCAATACACTCGCCCGGAAGACTTTGAGGGTGAAAAAGTCCCAGAGGTCCTGATGAGCGGAAACCATGCTGCCATCGCAAAATGGCGTCGCCAACAGGCCCTCCAAGCCACCCGAAAGAATAGACCAGAATTATTCGCGCAGGCGGAACTTTCAAAAGCTGATCTAGATTTGCTATAATAATAGTTCGCGTTACGCATTTGACTAATTTTGACCTGTCAAAAGCGATCGCAAACGAGGAGTACGAGAAATGTCGAAGCAAGAAATTATCCGTAGCGTTGCCCAGCCCCACATGAAGGAAGGCTTGCCGCAAATCAACCCAGGCGATACCGTCCGAGTCCATTGTAAGGTTCGCGAGGCCGGAAAAGAGCGAATCCAGGTTTTTGAGGGCTTTGTAATCGCCTGCAAGAACGGCCACATTGCCGAGAACATCACCGTCCGCAAGACCAGCAACGGTGTTGGTGTCGAGCGAACATTTCCGCTTCACTCGCCGCTCGTGGCCAAGTTTGAAGTCACGCGACGCGGTAAAGTCCGACGCGCGAAGCTGTATTACCTACGAGACAAGATCGGCAAGGCCGCTCGAATCAAAGAAAAGCGCTCCTAAACCGTGGATTTTCTCACTCCTCTACTCGCTCAAACAAAACCGGGCGGACTTTTAGGCTTAATCGACAGCATGGCTCGCACGAAGTTGAGCTATGTTGTCATTTTTTGCGTCGTTTGTACTGTCCTTAGGCTCCTTTTGGCTCCGACAATCGCAAAAACGCCTCCACACCTACGCATTGGTGGCTTCAAGGCGATCAAAGTCGCTAACGAATTCTTGGACGCAGTAATTTACGCTGGAGCATTCGTTTTCCTGGTCATTCGACCGTTTGTCCTGCAGACTTTTTATATTCCTTCAGGGTCGATGGTGCCGACTCTCCTTGTGAACGACTACATTGTTGCAAACAAGGCGATCTATCGCTACACCGAACCTAAGCGCGGAGATATTGTCGTTTTTCGTCCGCCATCACTAGCCCTTAGATTGGCTAACCAGGAAGGCGACACAGACTATGTCAAGCGTCTTATTGGCGTCCCAGGTGACATCGTTGAGATGAAACAAAACGTTGTCTTTATCAACAATACAAAATTCGACGATATATACAAGCACTTTTCCCAATCCCAAGACAATGGACAAAACTTTAGCCCCGTGGATCCAAACACGCTGGGATCCCACGACATCGTGGATTACAAGTTGATTGAGGAAAATGGCAAGGCGATCCCGATTATCAGAGGTCCACAGCTAGACGCTATGGACAGTGCTGCGACTCTCAAGAACGGAGAGGTCATCTCC
>JAIOPU010000262.1 GCA_021413725.1 Armatimonadota bacterium
GGTCAGATACTACTTAGTCGGTGACCTCGGGTCAGCGGTGAAGCAAAAGCTTTTGAGTGCGTTCGCCAAAGCTGAGCCATTTTCGGCCAACGCTCAACCCAAGTAGATTGGGCAGTAATATGGGACCGGGAACTTAGCAGCCGTCATCGCGCGTTTAAATTTACATCAACAACAAGTTGAGGAATCACACAACAATGAAAGAGCAAAATAGCTTTTGGACAAAACCCGCCGTATGGATCGTCGGCGGTGTCGGAATCGGAGTCTTCGCTACGGCAACTGTGCTGACCGGTAGCGGTCTTAAGATGGCGAGCGCCCAGTCAACCCCTAACGTTAAGATCGCCCAGTACGCCAGTTCTACCCCTGGTTACGCGGCTCTTGAACAACTTGACAGCGCATTTGCGGCCGTCAGCGAAGCGGTCTCGCCGAGCGTCGTACACATCAAAGTTGGGGACAACCTGAAACCGAGCACGAAAGCCCTTCTCCCCGGGCAGACGGAACAAGGAATTAGGAGCCAAGGATCAGGCTTTATTTATCGTGCCGACGGCTGGATCGTGACCAACGACCACGTCGTAGACGGAGCGAAAGAGGTCATCGTCGTATTCAACGACGGTCGCGAGTTGTCTGGCAAGGTCATCCGGTCAGGCGATAGCCGCAATGACGTAGCCCTCGTGAAAGTCGAAGCCAATGACCTACCCGTCGCAACCGTTGCCGACAGCGGCAAAGTCCGAGTCGGGCAATTTGCCCTTGCTTTCGGTTCACCCTTTGGCTTGGAGAATTCTGTGACCATCGGTCACATCAGCGCACTCGGTCGAGCGAGCCTCGCCGGTGGCGGTGCCGGCACGATCCGTTCCTACGCCGGAATGATTCAGACTGATGCACCGATCAACCCAGGTAACTCGGGCGGCCCGTTGGTGGGTATATCCGGGGAAGTCATCGGTGTAAATACCTCGATATACTCAGGATCAAGTGCGATGGGCATGGGCGAATCCGGCAATGTCGGAATCGGCTTTGCGATCCCTGGAAATCAGGTCCGCCTCATTGCGGACCGCTTGATTGCTCGCGGCAAACTGGAGCGCGGCTATTTCGGTATCGCCCCTGGCGACCTTACTCCTTACGAGCAAAAGCAGCTTGGAATTTCCAAGGGTGCAGTTGTACGCCAAGTCCCGGAAACTGGTCCAGCAAAAGCGGCCGGGATCATGGAAGGCGATATTATCACTTCAATTGATAAACTGGAGATTCGGGGTCAGCAAGACCTCCTGAACGCCATGCTGGACATCAAGCCCGGCTCCATGGTGACGGTCAACTTTATTCGCGAGAAGCAGAACAAATCGGTCTCCGTGAAAATCGCCGAACTTCCCAAAGAAGCCACCGCGCAGGTTCAGCCGCAACAGCAATTGCCAAACGGTATTGATCCTAAATTCTTCAAGAGATTCTTGAATCCCGGCGACGGAACGGATCCGTTTGGAGACGCGCCGACTGCCCCAGAACGAGCGGAAAAGCCGTCCGGCAAAATAGGGGACAAGGCCACCCTCGGCATCGCAATCAAGTCTCTCGACGACACCGAGCGCAAGAACTACAAGATTCCTGCCGGGAAGTCCGGTGCGCTCGTCCAGAGCGTGGAAACAGGCTCCTTGGCGGATCGAATTGGATTGCAACCCGGCGATTTGATCACCAGCTTGAATGGGGACAACATTAAGTCCGCTGATGATCTGTTGAACACCATGAGAGCGGCTAAAGTCGGAGACAAGGGGACGATAATGATTGAGCGATATGCGGAGGGCCAATCATTCACGAAGAGCATGAACTTCCAGTTCTAAGGTTCGAGAAACGAGAAAGAGTGCTCACCCAATGGGTGAGCACTCTTTTTTGTTTCTCGAATTTACTCGCCGATCAGATTGAAGTTGGTAACAATAATCGTGTAATCGGTCAAGTCAACTACTCCGTCCCCGTTCAGGTCCGCGTTTACGTCCCAATTCGCCGATTCGGGGGTGGCGTTGAATGCCACCAAGAGCGTTGTGTAGTCTGTGAGATCCACGACGTTATCGCCATTGCAATCCCCATTCATGGGCGAAAGATCTTGCCCTGTTACGGTTGTCGCGGTGCCCACGTTGCGCTTCTTACTGATCCAGTGCCAGTACTTGTACGCCACGTCAAGGTTTCCCGCGCGGTTGGTGGTGACTTTGTAGTTACCGAACCGATCAATCACGCAAGGATGCCACTCGACGGCCGCTCCGCCGGCAGGGCGAACCTGAATCTCGCCAATGCGACCGTTCAAGTTCTTCTGCCAATCCAGCAACTGAATCTTGCCCGAGATCGTCCGCAAAGTTCCGCCGATTTGGAACGGCATGTCGTAATATGCTGTCACCCCTGCACCATTGGTGTAGGTTCCGCGCATGTAATAGGTCGTACCTGCGGACATCGTTCCCGTCGGCAGAGTGAACGTGTCTCCTGAGATGACAACCTCGGTATCGACCTTGATGTTTGTTCCACCGGGAGCTGTCCCCACGCGAACCATGAGCTTATCCACGCCGGTCTCAGTGTCATAAGCCCAGTGTCGAACCGAAACGGATGTCGCGGTCGGGGCCGAGGCGAGTTGGAATCGTGCGATGGAAGGAACCGTCACATCGTAAGGATTCCCGTTCGCCCAAAAGTCCACGCCGGGCATTTCGCAGCCTGGCAAAACGACAATTTTGCGTACTTTGGTGAAGGTGCTGTATTGTGCGGTCACGGTCCACGTTCCGGGGAGCATTGACCCAAAGCGATAGGCACCGGTCGGGTTAGCGTCTGTCGTGATTGTCGTCGCACCCTTAACGGCGGTCATCCGTGCGTTTGCGGCAGCAGTACCTCCAATGTAGACTTGCCCCTCAATCGATCCTGCCACCAATGGCTTCGTGGGAACACCACTGAGCAATGCGTCTGCATCAAGGTAGCCGAACCCCTCGGTTGCTGTCCACATTCCTGAGGTACTCGGACTATCGCCGGACTGGTGCAAGGCTTGCATCGCCTTCACATTGCCCCAACCACTGACTTGGGTCATCCCGTTCTTGCCGTAGTACAGGGCAGCGGCTCCCGAGACATTCGGAGTCGCCATCGAAGTCCCAATAAGCGAACTGTACTGCGCTTTGATGGGAGGAAGATAGTTTGGATATCCTTCGAGTGCGAAGTTATCAAGCGGCATCGTGGACCATACATTCACGAAGAGGAAGTTGCCGTACGAGTCCGACATGAGGTCTCCGCCGGGAGCCGCCATATCGAAATAATTGCCTGTCGTGCAATAACTAACCGGAGCAAGGTGACCATAAGCCGCCGAGGTGACGGCAAACGCTCCCGAGCAACCTGCGGGATAGTTCCTTGGAAGTGTTCCCGGAGGAGTTGCGGCCTCGTTGGCGGCACCGACGACCAAGCTCCCCTTTTGGAAGGCGTAAGTGACAGCATCTTGGAGGGCGCTTGACCTTTCTTCCGTTCCAATACTGAGGTTAATGACTTCGGCGCCTTCATCGGCGGCTTTGATGATCGCGGCGGCGGCATCGGAGTCCTCGCCCGAGCCATCAGCACCGATGATGTTCAAAATCATTCCCGTCGCGTTGTAGCCCATACCAATCGTCCCATGACCATTGAAGCTACCGTTGTTGCCAGCGGCCAGGGCGATTCCAGCAACGTGAGTTCCGTGTCCATTTTCGTCCTGCGCGGGCCCCTGAGTGAATTCACCGAAGCGCAACTTTCCAGACAATGCGTGGCTAAGTTGGCCGCCTCCGGCACTGTTGGTCGTCGAACCTCCGGCTCCCATAAAGTCAGGGTGGTTCATGTCGCAACCGCTATCGACGACCGCGACCAAAGGGGTCTCCTGAGGTTTGTTCGCGGCGGTGTACCAGGTGTTCGGATACTGACTCCAAGCGGAGAATGCGTTGTTATCGATCAGATGCCAGGTCCGCTCGAACATGTCGAACTGGTCATCAGGATCGAGAATAAAGTAACACTCGGGGTCATCCTCAAAAACCCCGTAATCGGGATCGTTTGGGGTTGTGAGTAACGTGTGGATTCGGTGAACCGGTTCGACGTTGATCACACCTGGCGTTCGGCGCAAGGTCTTTGCAACAAAGTCAGGGTCGGCCTTTGGGTTCATGGTCCAAACTGTCCAACCCGTCTCGCCAATACGGCTCCTCATCGTTCCTCCTGGAATCAGTCCTGCGCGAGCGATTCGGCTTGCGAGTTGTCTCGTGCCCGGTGCAAATTTGACTAAAAGCTTGCCTGGAACAATGTTGGATTGTTTGGTCCAAGGAAAGACTCCCGCCGAGGCCGAAGCCGAAAAAAATGCCGCGCCAAGGCACGTAACTAAAGAAGCCCACGAAAATTTCATAAGATGTCCCACGGATTCACACCTATTATAAGGCAGAATATTCAAAAACCAAGGAGTCTGACCCGACTTTTTTTGCCAATGTTCCTCAGAGGGTGCTATAGTCCCAGTAGGGAATGTACGAAAAACTCCTCCGCCCTCTTTTGTTTCGGCTCGATCCTGAGCGCGCGCATCACCTCGGCCTCAGTTTTATTGCGAGGGGCCTCATTCGCAGTCGGCTTGTTCGTGATCCGCGTTTGGCAGTGACGGTGATGGGTTTGTCGTTTCCGAATCCGCTGGGTTTAGCGGCAGGATTTGATAAGAATGGGGTTGCGTTGTCACGCTGGGCAGGGTTGGGGTTTGGGTTTGCCGAGGTTGGCACCGTGACCCCGAAAGCTCAGCCGGGAAACCCGAAGCCACGGATGTTTCGGTTGCCAGCCGAGCAGGGTTTGATCAATCGCCTGGGGTTTAACAATGACGGGGCTGAAGCACTGCGGCGGAATCTACTTGCAAGTTCGCAGAGAGATGCTCCCATCGGGATCAACCTCGGCAAGAACAAAGTCACCCCCGATGCAGAAGCCGCGAACGACTACGCCGAGAGTTTCGCGCTCCTCGAACCCTACGGAGATTACTTCGTCATCAACGTCTCGTCCCCCAACACCCCCGGTCTTCGCACTCTCCAAGATCGCGGCCCCCTCACCGAAATCATCCGAGCCATTCGAGCGACACCCTCAACAAAGCCCCTTCTCATCAAAGTCGCTCCCGACCTGACCGATACCGCGCTGGAAGAAATCGTTGACCTTGCGAAGTCAGAAAATCTCCAAGGGCTGATTGTCTCCAACACCACCATCGCCCGAGATATGCTCGCCCGAGACCCCGAAATTGCCGGAGGGCTCTCCGGTCGTCCCGTCTCGAAGGTCTCTAATCACGCTCTCTCCGTGATCGCCGCAAGTTCAAAAGAACTCTGTATCATCGGTGTCGGCGGGATCTTCACAGCAACCGATCTCATCACAAAATTCGAACTTGGAGCTGACTTGACCCAGATCTACACCGGATGGGTGTATGGCGGCCCCCAGACTTGTGCCCGAATCCTCACCGACGTTCTCATCGAAATGGATCGCCGTGGGCTCAAACACATCTCGGAGTTTCGCAATGTCTGAAACCCTTATTCAACTCCGCGAACGAGCTCTCGTTTGCACGGCTTGCGACCTGTCAGTCCGACGAACCAAGGTTGTTTTCGGCGAAGGCGACCCGTTGTCGCCACTGGTTCTTGTCGGCGAAGGGCCGGGTGACCAAGAAGATAAGTCTGGCCGTCCGTTCGTAGGCCGCGCAGGGCAAATGCTGGACCGTGCCCTCGTTGACGCTGGGATTAGCCGGGAGCGGGTTTACATTTGCAACACTGTGAAGTGCCGGTCTTGCGATTGGAACGGCGATCGCCCCACGAACCGCCCTCCGACGCCAGAAGAAACCAACACCTGCCGGCAATGGCTCATTCCGCAACTCGCCGCTCTTGCGCCCAAGGTCATTCTTTGCATTGGGGCTCCGAGTGCAAAAAACCTGATCAAACCCAATCTCAAGATCACGGTTGAGCGCGGGCTGTTTTTTCCCTGCGAATACGCTCGAACTGCGATCGCGACCCTCCACCCTGCTTACATCATGCGGCGAAGCACTCAAACCGACGACGGAGGTTACTCGCTTCTTGTAGCGGACATCAAGAAGGGCTGGGATGCGGCCGTTCGCCTGACAGCAGGTTCAGCCTAACCGGTCGATTGCCCGTCTCCATTTCTGCCATGTTGGGTGAGCGAGGAGTTTGTCACGCGTTTGTCCGGAATAATTGGGGGTCGTGAAATCGCGTACAGCGATGACTTTTGCCCTCTCACGCCGATCCATGTCCAAAGGCTTACGAATGAGCCGCCGATAGAATCCGTAGACCAGAACGTTTCGGTAAATGGTTTGGCTCGGGTAGCACCGAACAAGCGCACTTTTGAGTTTAGTTTCTTCTTCGTTGAGTTCAAGAATTTCTTCTCCATCGGGGTTGGCGAATTCGGCGAGAGATTGGAAAGGCGTAAGATAGGTGTGGTAAATCGGGAATTCAACGACTTTGGGCCTCGATTCAAGTCGGATCGCCGCAACATGGCTGACAAAACACACAGAGTCGTGGTCGGGATGGCCCTGTTCGAAGGTTAGGCAGAGGATTCGGTCGGGCAGTATTTCTTCGAGCAGAGCGAATATTGTGGGAAGCAATACGGGCAAATCCTCGGCGACGTGGCCGTCCGTACCCTCAAAAAAGTGTCGGCGATGCTTTTCGATGCCGATCAAGTCGCATGCTCGTTCGGACTCGGGGCGGCGTTTGCCCGTCGAATGGAGCCAGATGAGATCGACTTGGATGTCAGTTTTTCGTAGCCGATGGAGCCAGCCGCCGACGCAAACCTCGTCGTCGGGGTGGGCGAGCAAAACAACCCACTTCAAGGCGGGATTCGGGTCAAATGCGAGAGTATCCATCAGAAAGGGTAAACAGGAGATTCAATTTACCATGTCAAGCCCCCGTATCCTTGTGATCAAGATGAGCGCCATCGGAGATTGCCTCATGGCTTCACCGTCGATCGAAGCCTTGAGAATTGGCCATCCTGAGGGTTTCATCGGCTGGATTCTGCATCCCCACTGCGCTCCGGTGGCTCGCGGCAACCCGTTTATCAACCATGTCCACATCATGGCGCGCAAGGGAATGTGGCGAGCGATGGCGCGGATGGCAAAAGAGATGCGATCTTTCAAATACGATATCGCTTTGGATCAGCAGGGTTTGATGAAGTCGGGCTTAATCACTCGCCTGAGCGGGGCGAAAAGTCGCTTTGGTCCGGCCGAAGCACGCGAAAAGGCCCAAATTTTCTACACCAGTTTAGTTCCGCATGAGCCGAACGCCCATGTCATTGAGCACTATTTGACACGGGCAAAGGCAGTGGGCGCAACTTGGGATCCTGCCGCTGAGCCCGCCATGTTTTTCCCTCGCACGGACGATGATCGTCAGTTTGCGAGTGCGCTTCTCAAGGAGATCGGCGACGACGGGGAAAGACCGCTGGTAGCGATCAATCCGAGCGCGGGGAAAGTGCAAAAACTTTGGCCTGCCGAGCGATTTGGTGAGATCGCCTTGAGACTCGCGCGGGAGTGTGGAGTTCGACCCATTGTGACGGGCGCCCCAGCTGATCGCGAACTCGGCGACCGAGTGTTGGCCGTTTGCTCTGACGTCGCATTAGATGCAGTCGGTAAATCGGGGCTCACACAGTTCGCTGCGATTCTTGAACGATGCTCTCTTTTTGTGGGGGCAGACACGGGGCCAATGCATATTTCGCAGGCGGTCGGGACCCCTACACTGGCCCTTTTTGGGCCGACAAGCGCGCACAGACTCGGTCCGCGTTTGCCTCAGCATCGGTCGATTTATCACCCTGGGCCGATGGAGGGCATTTCCGTGACCGAGGTGTTCGAGGCGGCGCGAACGATGTTGGGAGAATCATAGAGCCCCCCCTGCACTCAGCGGCAGGAGGCTAAAAAAAAGGGCCACCCTTTTTGGGCGGCCGAGCTTCTCGTTCTTCACTGATGCTTCCTCAATCGGGTTGCTTTGATACTATTGTATTCACCCCGGATTAACCGATTGTTAAGAAGGTTTGTGTTTTGGAAAAAAGCTGAATCTTAACTGGATTCCGGTGTTTCTACTTGCATTTTCGTCCGCAAATCATCGGGAATTGTCACCGCTTTGCGGTTGGAACCCATGAGAACGTGCCAAGTGAAGCCCTCGGCGCAGAGGGTTTCTCCTCGCAAGAGTCGGTATTCGAACTTCATCGAAGAGCGTTTCATTTCGGTCATGCGGGCTTCAATGACGATCAGATCGTCATAGCGAATTTCGTGCCGATACCTCACGTTTGCCTCCACGACCGGGAGAAAAAATCCGGATTGCTCCAGGCTCAAATAGGTGAAGCCGTGGTCGCGGCACCATTGGGTGCGCGCGACTTCGAGCCAGACTAGGTAGTTCGCGTAGTAGGCATGCCCCATCTGGTCGGTCTCGGCATAGCGAACTTGAATCTCGGTGGCGGTCATGAGGATATTAACGAGTTATGGGGGCTTGGAGTCGCGGGCGGAAATCTTCGATGGTTGCGGTCAAGCCTTCATGGAGATTTACTAGTGGGGCGTAGTTGAGGATTTTCGCAGCGCGACTGAGGTCTGGTTTTCGGCACTGCGGATCGTCGGGGGCGGCGCCAATGTACTTGATTTCGCTTTCAGAACCGAGGATTTCGATGACGGTTTGGGCTAACTGGTGAACTGAAATTTCATCGTCATTGCCGATGTTCACCGGATCCACGTAATCCGCGTCAGAGAGGGCTAAGATTCCTCGCACGAGGTCGCTGACAAAGCAAAACGAGCGGGTCTGCTTGCCGTTGCCTTGAATGAGCAGCGGCTCATTGCTCATGGCCGCCGACAGAAAGCTGGGCACCGCGCGTTCGTCGTCGACCCGCATCCGGGGGCCGTAGGTGTTGAATATCCTTGCGATTCTGGTTTTCACGCCTTGTTGGCGGTGGTATGCCATCGTCAGGGCTTCGGAAAATCGTTTGGCTTCGTCGTAAACCCCACGTGGGCCGATAGGATTGACATTACCGCGATAGGTTTCTGTCTGGGGCGATTCCATGGGGTCACCGTAAACCTCGCTCGTGCTTGCCATGAGGAAAACCGCGTTCTTGCGGCGAGCGATTTCGAGCATGTTCTCAGTGCCGTGAGAGCCAACGCGCATCACCTCGAGGGGATATCGCACAAAGTCCGCCGGGCTGGCGGGACTGGCGAAGTTGAGGACGAGGTCCACAGGACCGGGGATGTCAAACGGCTCGCAGATATCATGCTCGATGAGTGAAAAGCTGCGGTTGCCGTCCAAGTGGGCGACATTCTGGCGTGAGCCGGTGATAAAGTTATCCACCGCAACGACTTCGGCTTCCCGTAGTAAAAGCGCATCGGCCAAATGTGATCCGAGAAACCCGGCACCTCCGGCAATGATGGCTCGCATAGAGACTATTTTAGCGTTTTCTGGCGGGGTTAAGCTGAGAAAATTAGTTAAAAATCCGGGCAAAACGGACTATTTGCAACGATTTCGCCCTAAAAAGCGTCTTAAATGTCAAGACTCGTATCCGTACGAGGGCTAGAGGGTGTAAAATCCCTACGTGCGAATTCGTTTGCACACCTATAGGAGAAAGATATGAAGAAGATTCTAAGCA
Organism: Armatimonadota bacterium; assembly: GCA_021413725.1. Classification (GTDB taxonomy): domain Bacteria; phylum Armatimonadota; class Fimbriimonadia; order Fimbriimonadales; family Fimbriimonadaceae; genus JAEURQ01. Next base: position 9,586 of record JAIOPU010000262.1, read on the forward strand.
TTTTCATGGTAGTAGCCGTCCTCGGCTCAGTGATGGTCGGTTGCGGCGCTAAGGAAGAGCCAAAGGCAGACGCACCTGCTGCTGGCGCTCCAGCAGAAACACCACCCGCCAAGTAAGCTCTGCCTACTTGACACGACCGCGCCCTGATCGACTTGTCGATCAGGGCGCATTTCTTTGTCTATTTCACGAGCAGCGTGAGGATCTCAAAGGGCTTGTAGTCGAAACTCAATCGCCCGTCAATCACCTCTAGTTCTTGCAGTGGCGTTTCATTAAGATCGCAAAGCCAGGCCTGCGAGATACTGCCCGCCCGCGAAAGTTCCGCAGAACCGCGCGTGTTGTGGCACTCATAGAGCCGCACAATCAGGCCATCCGTATCCTCGGCTTTCTTGACCGCCTCGACAATCACGTGGCGAGTATCGACGGCAACCAGCTTTTGGGCATCCATATTCGCCCCAGGGTGAACGTCCAGCGGAGCAGAGCGCAAAGGTGAATTGAGCGAATAGGCCGCCGCAATCACATCGCTGTGAACGATACCGTCGTAGTGGGGCATCAGCACATAGGTGAACCGGTGGACGCCCATGTCGGCTTTGTTGTCGGGAGCTTTGGGCGAACGCAAAAGGGACAGGCGCATCGTGCTCCCGATCACGTCGTGACCGTATTTGCAGTCGTTGAGCAAGGCCATTCCGTGCCCGCCCTCACTGACATCCATCCATTTTTGGGCGCAAACCTCAAACTTTGCCATGTCCCAGGTGGTGTTCTGGTGAGTCGCTCGCTCGACGTGACCGAACTGGATTTCGTAAGTTGCCCTCGGAGCGTTCAGATTGAGCGGGAAGGCAACTTTGAGCATTTTATGATCTTCGAGCCAATCGATCTCGGTATCGAATCGAATCCCCGGTGTGGGGCCAAGGCTGATACGCTGACGAATGGTGCTCTTGCCGAATTTCTTGACGACCTCGACCGCAACCCGTACTGGCCCGCGCTCGACGATCTCAAAGCTTTCGCTCTTGAGAAGGTCTTGAGCAGTTTCAAATGAGAAGATATCCACGTCCCACGCATCCCAGAATAAGGGGTTATCATCGAGAATTTGGAACAAATTCGCTAGCTTGCCCGCCTCAACGTATTCGATGCTCCGGTCTTCGAGAGTTGCGATACTTGTGATATTACCAAAGGCATCAAAGCGAACGGAAAGTTCACCGTTTTCGAGCTTACGGTTTCCAGCCTTGAGGCGACTGCGGTGGCTTGTCCCGGATGAGCAAAAATCGCCTACTGTGACTCCCGCCAGCGCATCGGTTGGAGTTTGAAAAACGAGTTTCGTGCCATCAAAGTCCTCCACGAGTTGAACTGGAAGTCTCTCATCCCCGCATACCAGGCTGGCAGGAACTTCGGTGTCGCTCCAAGGAATGCTCCCTTGACCCGGCAACGTTGCGTTTTGGAAGAGCGCATAGGGCCTTTCGAAGCCTTCGGTGTTGAACTTTCCACCGATGGCCGTGAGCGCACTTTGAATGAGTTCGTGGCTGGCTTTGCGGATGTCGGCGTAGTCGCGGTCCGAATCTACGTACACCTCGGGTACGGACGAGCCCGGGATAATGTCATGGAATTGGTTGAGTAGTATCAACTTCCAGATTCTCTCAATTTCCTTGCCCGGATAACTCTTGGGGGACTCGCTGGTAAAGCAGTGGAGCAGTTCGGCGTCGCGAATCAGGAATTCGCTTTCGCGGTTGCCTTTCTTGTTGGCGGCTTGGGTCGTCAACGTTCCACGGTGGAGTTCCAAATACAGCTCCCCGGCCCACGTCACGAGGTCTTTGCTTCCCTTGTAGGCTTCGCGGAAGAAATCCACCGCTTTCTTGGCGAGCTGAATGTCGGGAAGCATCGCGCTTTGCCGTGCGCGTCGAATCATTTCGAGATGCTGCTCGGTAGGGCCGCCGCCGCCATCGCCCCATCCGAAAAGATAAAGCGACTGATCGCTACGCGCATGATCCTTGTGCTGCTTTACGGAGGCGAGCAGCTGACCAGGGCTGCAGTCACCGATGTAAGTATCGGCGGGGGGGAAATGCGACCACACCCGGCTCCCGTCAATCCCTTGCCACCAAAACGTATTGTGCGGGAATTTGTTAAACTGGTTCCAGCTAATCTTTTGGGTCAGGAAGTACTTAATTCCGAATTTATTGAGAATTTGCGGTAGGGATGCGGCGTAGCCAAAGACGTCCGGGAGCCACATATCGTCGGTGGTTGTGCCGAAGTGCTTCTTGAAGTATCGGCGTCCATAGAGGAACTGCCGTATGAGGCTTTCGCTGCCCGTTTGGTTGCAATCGGCTTCAACCCACATGGACCCGACCGGTTCCCACTGGCCCTTTGCGGCGGCTTGTTTCACCCGCGTCATGAGTTCGGGATATTCGTTTTCGAGCCACTCATACTGGCTCGCTTGAGAGTGCGAGAATACGAACTCGGGATACCGCTCCATGTTGTAAAGCTGGTTGGCGGTGGTGTGGGCCATTTTGAGGTGGGTGATGTCGAGAGGCCAGAGCCATGCCGTGTCGAGGTGGGCATGGCCGCATGCGGTGATCGTGTGCTTCACCTCGCCGGTGAGGCTACCGAGGGCGTCCTTGATCACTTTGCGCGCCTTTTGCAGGCTCGCCGGTTGATCGTGCTGGTAGCGATTGCAGATCTCGTTTAGGGCACGAACAAGGGTCGCGTGACCGGGATCGGTGTCGGGGATGGATTTAGCGAGTTCGTAAGCAAAGAAGTAGTCATAAAAGAACTGCTCAAATGCCGGGTCGATGCAGGTGAGGAAGCACTCTTTGAATTCCTGAGCAAGCGGATCTTCGGCAGGCACCTCGCCCCAGACTCGAACATGGTGACCGTGACCATACGCCTGAACGCAGTAGTCCAGCTTCTCTCCGCCCTCACAAGCAAGCAACAGACGACAGAATTTATGAGGTTCGTCGATTCCGCGCTCCGGTACGTTGCCCTGCCAGAGCGTGCGCTCGCCTCCGACTTCGGCAACAAGCCCTACGTCCAGCCCTGCCCAATCGTTGGGGACTTGCCCCTTGATTCGAAACCAAACCACACGATAAGCAGGCCCCCACTTAAAGCCAGGCTCGACCGGCTCCCAAGGGCCTAACTTGCGCGCTGTTTTCTCGTCCGCATGAGGTTCGGGGCAAAATTCAACCTGGACCGGGTGTTTTGGCCCACTCATTTGGGGCTTGAGGCGAAGATTTAAGAACTGGTCGATTCGGCGCAGGGTGATGTCGTTGTGCTTGAGCATGGGTGGTGCGATTCCAGAGAGCATTTTACACCGCTTGGACAAGCGAGGATTGGATCAATATTGTATTATAAATGTTGTTTATGTGGATATCAAGTGGGTTGGCATGTTTATACTTGCGACACGAAGGTTGGAGAAGCCCAACCCGGCACCATTATGCTGAGGTCGAAGCCGTACTGCGCGAATACGAGCATCCCGCGAAATGGGGCGCGCCCCTGCGGCGCAAAGGCTTCTGGGAGGAAGCCGCAATTCTTGAAGATGCGGACCGCTACTGGCTTGCATCTCTCCTCGTGGCCGCAGGGCTAGTCCTCACGGTGGGGGATCGCGCTTATCCTGAGCCTTGGCGGCGTCGTTTGCAACTGGGTGCGCCACCCGCGATTTGGATTTGCAGTACGAACACCGACCCAGAAGTTGCCTTAGCCTGGCACGGCTCCCCAATTGTTGGGTTTGTGGGGTCCCGCGAACTCAAACCCGCCTCGGAACAATTTGGATTTGAGGCGGCTCGAGCGATTGCTCACTCTGGCCATTGGCTTGTCAGCGGCGGCGCCCGTGGAGCTGACGCTCTGGGGGCGAGGGCGGTGGCCGCAGTGCATAAGCTGCGACGCTCCTGCGGCGCGCCCGTGACGGGAGCCAACAGTGAGCCTAGGTTGATCACAATATTGGCAAGCGGATTTGAAACGGGCAAGATGCTCAAAGGCCGCGTTGCCCCCCATCGGGCGTTTGCCGAGAAATACTTGGAGCTAGGGCTCTACGAGGCATTGCTGCAATCGGGTAACCACTGCCAATCTGCCGAGAGCCACGAGCCTTGGTTGCAATTTATTGACCGTCTTGCTCGGGTGCGAAGCTCCAGTACCGCCGAGGGGGACTGCCGGTTGAGGGCTCCTTTGCTGGAGATCGGCTCCGACGTAACTTTTCAGGAATGGCTGACACGCAGCCTCTTTGCAGTTGATGCAATTCAGGCTCTTTTGAGAAGTTTTCAGGCGCTAGGGGGCGAATGGGCCCGTGCTTCATTGCCGTATGGAGGCGTGGGGCTGAGCATGTCCCCGCCCGGTACTCGCTTCAGCGTTGGCCTCGCGATGGAGCGCAATGCGTTGATCTATGGGATGAGTCTGACGACTTTTGTCTTGGCCAGCAATTACAATGCCGGGGGGACTTGGGCCGGGGCAACCAACGCTTTGAGGCGGCGATTGTGTCCTGTGTTGGTGGCTGATCTGGGCGGCAAACCGGATCCGGCGGTCACGGCACTGGCGGCACTGGGAGCGGAGCGGGTGAGAGACATTCCTGCGTTGTTGGGTCGACTCAACGAACTCTGTAGCCCAGAGCTGGCGGGAACGAAGCGCTACGGCGGTGATGGCTTGCAGCGTTGCGGGCACCAGGTTTCGGAGCAATTGGCGCTATTTTCTTAACATGGTTCATGGCCGGAAGTTTCGTTTTGAGGAGCACTTCCGGTAAACTAGGGTTAAGATGTCTGCCCCTACCGCAAACCCCACCCAAAAAATTCCCATTCTTGACCTGAAGCCCGAAATTGCCTCGATTCGCGAAGAATTGAACGCCGCGATCAATGGTGTTTTGGACTCCACCCACTTCATCATGGGGCCAAACGTGAAGGCGTTCGAACAAGAGATTGCCGACTACCTCGGTGTGGATCATGCCGTTGCCCTGAACTCAGGGACAGATGCCTTGATTCTGGGTTGCGATGCGATTGGAATTCGCCCCGGTGACGAGGTGATCACGACCCCATTCACGTTTTTTGCAACCGGTGAAGCCGTCAGCCACTTCCGAGCGACTCCGGTTTTTATCGATATCGACCCGGTGACCTATAATATTGATGTCAACTTGATCGAGTCCCGCATCAACGACAAGACAAAAGCGATTATCCCCGTACACCTTTATGGCCAGTCCGTAGACATGGACCCTCTGATGGCACTTGCGGCGAAGCACGGCCTGAAGGTTCTTGAAGACTGCGCCCAGTCATTTGGAGCGGAGTATCGCGGGGCAAAGACCGGCGCGATTGGCCACAGCGGCGCGTTCAGTTTCTTCCCGAGCAAGAATCTCGGCGCATTCGGCGATGGTGGAATGTTCACGACCAACGATCCCGCGATGGCGGAGCGCGTTCGCATGATGCGCGTTCATGGCGCCAAGAAGAAGTACTACAACGAAACCGTCGGAGTCAATTCACGACTCGACGAGATTCAGGCCGCGATTCTGAGAGTGAAGTTCAAGCATATTGACGCTTGGAATCAGGGTCGCCGCGAAGTCGCCGCACGGTATTTTGATTTGCTCGCTGGCATCGAAGGAGTTATTGCTCCGACGACGATGGACTATGCAACCCACGTCTTCCATCAGTACACCATTCGGGTGCTCGGCGGAAAGCGCGACACGGTTCAGAAGAAACTCGAAGAGGAAGGTATCAGCACCATGCTGTACTATCCGGTTGCACTGCACCGCTTGCCAGTGTACGCCAACGCGCCGCACGGTCCGCTTCCGGTTTCAGATCAGCTCAGCGACGAAGTGATCAGCCTGCCGATTTGGCCGACTTTGGAAGCTGACAAACAAGAGCGAATTGCGGATGCGATTCGCCGTGCGGTTCAAGGGTAGCAGCTTTTCTCACGCTGGGTTCGCAGGGTTTCGCGGAGGGGGTTTGGGTAGCTCCTCCGCGCTGATTTTGTGCCTTCAAACAGTAATTAATAATAATATTAGTGATCGATTTGAACCCAAATCGACGATTACTACTATTACTGCATGTGCCTGTCGTTAAAATGTTGGCGAGTTTTCGCTTGTTCCGGCTATTCGGATTGAAGTCGGAGCGACGTCAATCAACCCTTCTCAAGCGCCGAAATTAATGAGACCAATTCGATGGTAGCAAGGGCCGCTTCGCGGCCTTTGTTCCCGTGCTTCATACCCGCGCGATCCAAGGCTTGTTCGCTGTTCTCCGGAGTTAGAATTCCCCAGCCGATGGGGACACCCGACTTGGTTTGAAGTCGCATCAGAGCGCTGCTGGTGTCGCTCGCGAGAAGTTGGGCGTGGGTGGTTTGACCTTGCAGAACGCAGCCCAATGCCACAATTCCATCCACCTTTCCGGCCTGAATCAAGGCGGCCGCGAGAACAGGGATTTCCCATGCGCCGGGGACGGAGTACACCGCGACCTCTGGATCGCCGTGGGCGCGCAGGGTTTCCACTGCGCCGTCTAAAAGCAGCTTGGTCACGAGTTCGTTCCACCGACTCACGATGATGGCAATCCGCTTGCCCGGTATGTTCATGTCTGCTTGAATCGAGTTCACCTCTCTATTGTAGCGAAGAGCGACTACTTCTTGGGAGCCTCGGCGACCTTGGGCACATCCATCGTTCCTCCGATGCTAGGAGGAGTTAGGTAGTCGTACACCTTGGTTCGCCCGCCAATCTTGACGAAAATCTTGTTGGGTTCGAGGGCAACTTTGATGATGCCGGCTTTTTCACCGAGGATCAGTTCTTCGGGCGAAAGGCGCACTACGCCTTGCAGGCGGGCGTCGATGTCGTCGAGCTTTTCGATCACGTAAAGCGCGTATTGGCTGACAGCAGCCGCTGTTTTCCCGGCCGATTCGAACATGGCCACCTTCGTCCCTTCCTTGCCTTTCACGTATCCGAAGGGTTGAGCGGCGCGAGCGACCGTCATGGGCTGGACCGTAAGGTCTCTGTCGGTGTGATTGACCACGGTAAACAGCGCCTTTTCTCCTTCCTTCGTGGCTCGACCGGATTGACAACCGGGGAGGACGAGGACCACGCCTGTTAGCAAAATCGCAACTCGCAGAATGCTCATATCAGTATTGTACGAGAAAAAGCAGGAATTACCACATCATTCCGGTATAAATACCGCCGGAAACCCAGAATTGTGCGAACTCAGACCCGACCGCGAACGTCATCGGGAAAGTCGCGAAAGAGGCCAGATTTGAAGTCGCGAACCGAGGAATACACCGCACGGTGGAGTTGTTCTAATTCGCCCGAGCGTGTGGCGGCTTGAAGGAATGCCTCGTCCATTTGGGTGAGGTCTCGGAAATCCATGGAGATATTAAACTCCCCGAGGGCTTCGGGTCCAAAGCCGAATTTTCGCCGCCGAAGACGATACTGAATGAGAAGATCGTTGGTGAGGCACCAGTTCATGTAGCCCTGCACCGACTTGGCGAACTCCAAGTCGTTGACGCCGGGAGCAAGGTTGACCCAAATCTCGTAGGTGTTCATAGTTCGGAGGAAGCTGGTTCCTTAGTAGCCTCTGGGGCAAATTTGGATTCGAAAACAAAACGTAGGCCGAACAATATTGCTCCGATGGTGATGAACGCATCGGCGACATTGAATACCGGAAAATTGATCGCTCGGAACCAAAACATGTCGGTGACGTGTTTCAAAATCAGTCGGTCAATCAAATTGCCAATGGCACCGGCTCCCAAGAGCCCCATCGCAACATGAGTCAAGCGCGATTCCTGCGGATGCATTAGGCAAAACCGAAACGTCATGCCTGTAATCAAGAGTGCGACCGGAGCGAACAGTATCCCTCCGCCGGGTAGCATTCCAAACGCGATGCCCTTGTTATAGACAAGAGTGAATTCAAAAACTCCCGGCCACGGGGCACCTCCGGCTTGACCTTGCATAAACGTTCCCCGCGCCCACGCTTTGACCACCTGATCCAAAAGCACTCCCAGGAAAAACAAGACGAGATAGAGCCTTGGGACTTTCATTCGATTCCTAATGCGAGGCGGTCGCGGTGGGTCAGGAGAACTTGCTCACCTTGATAGGTGACCTCGGCAACATCGGCGCGCAGGAGGCGGCTTCGGGCGCACTCTTTGTGGTGGCTCAGGGCGAATTCGGCAACGCCGTCACCGGGGACAATGGTGACCTCACTCATCTTGAACAGGTTCGGGAGCTCCGCGCCAAAGGAGCGGAGAACGCTGGCCGGTTGGTCTTGCAGTTTGAGAGTGACACTGTACTTCTGGCTGTCTTTGATTCCTTGCTGAGCCTTGTAAGGCTCGAATTCGGCAAAGACCTCTTCGCGGATTGCGAGCAACTCGGCGACGCGCGCCTGAAGGTCATTCGCTTCGATCTCGGCGAGGCGCTCGGCGGTGGGCGGCAACTGAGTTTCCATGTGGACGCTGGCGAGGCGAGGGCTGACGGGCATTCGCTCGTAGACTTCCTCGGCCGTGTGCGGCAAGATAGGGGCGAGTAGCTTCGTCAGCGTGAGCAGGACGAAGTGGCAGGCTTTTTGACCAGATCGCCGGGTCGGCCAGTCGGCACCGTCGCAGTACATTCGGTCCTTGATCGCGTCGTTGTAGATCGCGGAGATTTGCTTCGAGCAGAAATTATGGATTCCGGAGATCACCTGACCGAACTCGTAGCGGTTGTAGGCGTCCATTGTGTCGGCAACAAGGAGCTCGGTTTGCTCGATGATCCAGCGGTCAATGTCGAGCAGAGGACCGTCCCACGCAGGATCGAATCCCTTGAGATTGCCGAGCATGAAGCGGAGTTGGTTGCGCACTGTGCGGTACTGGTCGCCGCACTGCTTGAGAATCACAGGGCCGCAAGGAGCGTCGTTCGAGTAGTCAACGCTTGCCACCCAATACCGAAT
>JAIOPU010000265.1 GCA_021413725.1 Armatimonadota bacterium
TCACCTTGAGGAAATCAACTCCCGCCCATCCCAGCGGTCGTTTCACGAATTCCGAGCAGCAAAATCCGGCTCGCGAAAAATTCAGCCGCTCAATCAAATAATCATGGGTCGTACGAGGGGAATCGTACGCCGTAAAGACCCATTTCTTCTTGCCCTTGAACGCTTCGCCCATCGCGTAAGCAGTTCGATAGCCAAAGCAATGAACAAGATCAAAGTTATTCACTTCACTATTGAGCCGTTTCGCGGTTTCCTTGTTAAGCTTCGGATCGGTTGTCGTGGGCATCCAGTTCTGGCAGTCCACCAAGTCAACACTCAACCCCTCCACGCGAAGGGCAGCGGCAGAAATCTTGGCGTGATCGGCCAAGCCCGGATGAGGGTCGCGGAGTAGAAAAAGTACCTTCATTCGTCCTTTCCGTACGGGTTGCACAGCGGATCGCCGATGACGACATCTTTCCACTTAACCACAGGCGAGGCCGCATAAAACGACTCGGCAAGGTTGAAGCCAGAAATATAGCGACTAAACAGTACGTCCGGCCGCGCTAGGGCAAAAGTAAACGGCTCACTCACGTACCCCTTGACACCGGTTACGCCTTGGTGGATCAAATCGGCAATGAGACTCTGGCCGCCCTTGGTCGGCAGGAACGTGCGCCCACTCGTGCTCACAAAAGTCTCACACAAAGCACCGGGCAAGAATTTCAACTTGTGATAGGCGTCCCCATCGAATTTCCCATCGTTCGACCCCCAACTACAGTATCCTGCGAGTGCGTTTGGTGGCGCGATGAATTTCTCTCCCAAATCAATGCTTGACTTAAAACCTTGACCGATCAAAACTTTGTTCGCATTCACCATCGTCGACTGCAATTCACCATAGCCCCCACCCTGACGGTTTGTCGCGCAGTCAAAAAAGAACGGTCCCTTATGGGGCTTTGCGGCGACCGAATTATCGATAAGCTGCTTGATATCTTCCCAGGTATAGCCATCAAGGCGGGTCGTCAAAACCATCTTGTACTTTTTCGCGCTAAAGCGCTCAGTCGCTCCCCCGTAAGGATTCACGCACTTTGACACTGCAAGTTGGAAACCCTCTTCGGAAATGCCCTTCGGAGTTTCCGGGATCGCACGAACCTCTAGGTCCATCGAAGTTAGGGTTGCATCAACGGAGTAACCGTCACTCCCGCCGATTCGAATGGGAATGCCCTTGGTCAAGACGACAAAATCGATCGGAGTTTTGCTTTGCGCCATAGCAAAACGCACACTATCCTCAATCGCCCGGCGATAGTCGGTCGGACCCATCATTTCCGCCGTAGTTGTTTCTACTCCAATCAGATTCACACGTGGGATTTTCCTGGTCTTAGCGTAATATTCCGCAATTTTTCGGCTGATCGGGCTCGTCTTGTTGTAAACCACCAGAGTTCGTTTCGCCCCTTTGCCAGCGACAGCCAGATCGACGCCATACTTGCCCGACTCGTAGGGATAGTTGATCGGCCCGTAGTCCACGGACGGGTTCGAAGCGGGCTTTCCGCAGCCGAGTAATGTGAGGCTACATGCGAGGACGACCAACTTTGCCCCTCCGCTTGCGCTTGCGCGTATCCAGTTCTCGTTGGCGGGTTTGTACGACAGCTTTTGCGATTTCGGCATACATTTTTGTGCGGGCGGCGGTTCCTTTCACGAAGCCCAACTTCTCCTCTTTGTGAGTATTGCTCACTCCGTGCAACACTACCCGAAGTACCTTAAGGTGTTGTTTGCGAGCGGCGTTATTCAGAGCAACTTCGATGCCAAAACGCACGTCGTGCGAGTACGGGATCGACTGGAAAAAATTTCGAAACATCGCGCGTTGACCGCTGAAGTAAGGCGTCACCCTCTGGGCGGTTTCACTCCAGAATTTTCCACCACGGAAGACGCCAATGCACATCCCGCATTGGCCGCCGAGCAACGGCAGGATGATCTTATCAACATGTTCCGGACGAAGATGAACTAAATCAGCATCAACAAAGCAAATGACGGCAGCAGACGTCGAGGCGACACCCATCGCCATCGCGCCTCCCTTGCCAAGGTTGGTCTTGAGGTCCACAACTTTCACCTTCGGGAATTTTGCCGCCACTTCGGCAGTTCTGTCGGTACACCCGTCGCAAACAACAATGATTTCGTGGGGCAAAGCGGCACGAGAAATCGGCTCCAGAACGGATGCAATCCGGTCTTCTTCGTTATAGGCAGGGATGATGACTGCAACTTGCACTTAAAACAAACCTTTCCCTTCCAGTCGCTTCCGAATTCCTTGCTCCATTCGATATCCCATTCCGTTTGCCCACTCCCCAACCGAGCCGGCGAGAGGGCTACATTTCTTCAACACTCGAACGTTACTGAGAGTTCGTTGTGGCTTCCATCTTAACTTATACGGTTCGTCGCCTCGCAAAAAATCAAAAGTCGTCATCCCCTCTTCGATCGCCATCCGAATCGTCTCGGAAACGAGTACAGTTCCGGGACTATGTGCGGTCTGCTCGGGGTCGAAGCCAGACTGGTAAAAATAGTATGACGCGTTGAGCTTCATTACGTAAAGCGCGCCGATTGGGTTTCCGTCTAGCCAAAGGGTTTGCAAGCGGACGCGATCATGTTGGATGGCACCGGCGAGCCAAAGTTGATGAAATGCTTTTAATTTCGGAAGAAGGAAAGCCCCCGGCTGTTTCCTCGTTTTCCAGCGCTGTTCGTGCAGGTGCGAAAAGACTCGAAAGAACTCGAGGGCTTCCGCCGGGGTGCTTGCCGTTCGGATGACGGCTCGACCGGAGACATAAGGTTCTCTGTTCGGGCGGCGGACCTCGTACCGCAGACTCTTGCTCAGGCCCTTAACATATTCATCGAAAGTTTTGGGGAGATCGAGGACGCAGCACTTCGCCTGAACTTTGGGCTCTATCTGCTGGAAGTGGGTGAGAATCGGGTTGGTTTCGCGGATTTGTTGGAGATCTAGGAGATCGACAGGATACTGGCTAAGCGCATCAGCGAGCGCTTCATAAATATCTCCCTCTCCCCGAGGGAGAGGGTCTGTGACCAAAGGGAACTGGGGTGAAGGTTTTGTCCTCTGAAGCACCATCGGCCCCAAATAATCGCTCGGCCCCACCCCCATCGGACGCAACTGCGTCCAACCCCTACGAGACAAAACCATTGGATAAAGCCCCACCAAGTCCGAACCCTCATGAATCGCAAAAGTCACCAAACTCCGACGAAAAGTCCGTCCCCAAGCCAAGAGCCACTCGGGAGTTTGAAAGACGGTTGCCTCCGGACAGGCCAAAAGGAGCTCCGACCATTGCGGTCGCAGCTCCTCAAGTGGCCCGTAGCCTTTCAGGATTTCCGTTCTCAACACAAGAACATTAAACCAAAACTTCGGACCTTCGTTCCGAAACGCGTCGCTCGGAATGGTCGAGGACCTTCTTTCGGAAACGCAGCATCTTCGGCGTGACTTCCAAAAGCTCATCGTCGCGAAGCCAAGCCAAAGCCTGTTCGAGCGAGAAGTCCTTGTGCGGGTCCAGAACCGTTGTGCTGTCCGCGTTTGCGGATCGCATGTTGGTGGCAGCCTTGGCGCGAGTGATGTTGACAATCATGTCCTCATCGCGAGCGCAAGCTCCGACGATCATTCCGGCGTAAACCTCAGTTCCCGGCTCGAAGAACAACTGTCCCCGCTCCTGGGCGTCTTCGTAGGCATAGCGAGTCATCTTGCCCGGATCCTTGGCGATGAGAGATCCTTGCGATCGCGAGGAAACTTCGCCACGGTAGAGTTGGTAACCGTCGAAAAGCGAGTTGACGATTCCGAGTCCACGAGTCAACGTCAGGTAGTTCGAGCGGAAGCCGATGAGGCCGCGAGTCGGGATGGAGTATTCCAATCGAGTCGTGCCGTTTTCTTGAGTCGCCATGTCGCGAAGTTCTCCCCGTCGCTGGGCGAGTTCTTCCATCACCGAACCAACTCCCTCATCGGGAAGTTCGAGCGTGATGATCTCGTAAGGCTCGGTGAGCTTTTCGTTTTCGTCGCGTCGGAAGATAACCTGAGGGCGCGAAATTTGCATCTCATAGCCTTCTCGTCGCATCGTTTCAATCAGAATCGCAAGCTGAAGCTCGCCACGCGCCGACACCTTAACGATGTCAGGTGGAGCGTCTTTGTCAATCTTGATGCTGACGCTGATCGCCTCTTCCTTCTCGACTCGCTCCTTGATCTTGTGGATCGTCAGGAATTTGCCACCGTCTCGACCCGCAAGTGGGGAGTTGTTGGCGTAAAAGTTCATGCTGAGCGTGCTCGGCTCAACTTTGATGCTCGCCAGCGGAGGCGAAGTGTCCACCGCGGAAATCGTATCGCTAATCAGAACGTCCGAAAGACCGCTCATCATCGCGATTTCGCCGGCGGAGATCGACTCGACTTCCGTGAGCGCGATCCCTTCGTATGTCCAAAGTTTGGTGACGTTGAAGCCGACTTTTTTGGTCGAGCCTTCGCGCTGAACTTCGAGTCGGTCGCCGATCTTTAGTCGTCCGCGAAGGATCTTTCCACCAAACATTCGACCGAGGTAGTCCGAATAGTCCAGGTTATTGACCTGGAGCAAAAACGGCCCGTCCTCGTCCACGTCGGGCGGAGCGATCGCATTTACGATCATCTCGAACAGTTCGCGCATGTCGGTTTCCTTGCCGTCCGGCTTGGATCGAGCAAATCCACCTTGTCCCGAAGTGTAAAGATGCGGGAAGAAAAGGTCGTCCTCGTGGGCGCCGAGGT
>JAIOPU010000278.1 GCA_021413725.1 Armatimonadota bacterium
GATGCCGGTCCATTGGTGCTCGCCATCCACAAAAAGGACAGGATAATTTACAGGGTGAATTGCGTCTTTCATCAGAATACCTACGTGATTTCCCAACATTATACCCGCACCTGAAGGCTCAATCAACCTCCCCGCCTCCACCTCGGCTCCGGTATCCTCTGTGTTAATGAGAATTCTATTGCCGATCAAGCGGGTGATCGACCCCTACGCCAAAGTCAAACCGCTCGGAGATGGCTCCGGAATTGACACCGGCAACGTCAAGTTTGACGTTAATCCATTCGACGAGATCGCCGTCGAGGAAGCGGTCCGAATGAAGGAAAAGGACCCGTCCATCGAGACAATTGCGATCAGTATCGGTGGGGCAGAGTGCGAAGATCAGCTTCGGAAATGCCTCGCAATGGGCGCAGACAAAGCCATCCTCGTGGAATCCACCCGTGAGCACGACCCTTCAACCATCGCCCACGAACTCAAAGCGTGGGTCGAAGAGCTCAAACCGGACTTGATTCTCATGGGCAAACAATCCACGGACGGCGAAAGCAACCAGGTGGGCCAAATGCTCGCCGCCCTGCTCGGCTGGCCCCAAGCAACATACGCTTCAAAGATCACGATCGAAGGCGGCAACATCGAAGTAGTCCGAGAAACGGACAGCGGCGAAGAAACGCTCACACTTCCCCTCCCCGCCGTGGTCACCACCGACCTTCGACTCAACGAGCCGCGCTACATTGCACTGCCCGGCATTATCCGAGCCCGAAACAAGCCGCTTGAGAAGGCAACTGAAAAATCGAATAAGGAGCCAAATATTAGATACACCAAATTCCAATCGCCGCCAGCAAGACCAGCAGGCCGGAAAGTCGCCAATGTCACCGAACTACTCGCCGCTCTCTCTGAGAGAGGGGTCTCATTATGAGCCGCGCTCTTTTTGTCTGCTTCGACTCTGAAGAATCTGCACTTGTTACCGGGTGCGCGGCCGCTCTGGGACTTCCCTTTGATACGCTCATGCTGAGTGGTGAGGGCGGGGCGGGAGATAAATCTTTTGTCGCAGGATTTGAGGCTGTTCCGCCTGCCGACGGACTTGCGGAAGCACTTTTGTCCTTATCGGGCCAGTACGGCAGAATAGCGTTCGTCTCCAGCATGAGATCAAAGGACTTGGCGGGTAGACTCGCCGGTCTCCTTGATGCCGCTATGCTGACGGATGTTATTGCGGTCGAGTCAGCGGACACTTTCCACTTGCCGATGGTCGCGGGCTCAATTGTTACAACCGCAAAAGTCACCGACGGAACTCTTGTCTTCACTTTCCGGCCTTCGAACTTTGCCAAAGATCTCCCATCAACAACGGGAAGCACCGAGAAAATTGCACTCACACCGGCAAGTCGAACCCAGAGAACAAAAGCCGCGGCCCGTTCCGGAGGACGACCCGACCTTGCCCAGGCTAAGATCATCGTCACCGGGGGACGACCGCTCAAGGATGCAGCTACATTTGAAGCCGTCCTAGGCGGTCTCGCTGACAAATTGGGAGCTGCTGTTGGTGCCACAAGGGCTGCCGTGGACAGCGGAATTGCCGCAAACGAGCTCCAGGTCGGACAAACTGGAAAAATTGTAGCGCCCGATCTCTACATTGCCGCCGGAGTTTCAGGATCAACTCAGCATATGGCGGGAATTAAAGACAGCAAAATAATTGTCGCAATCAACACGGACGCCGATGCGCCAATTTTTGAATCTGCGGATTTCGGACTCGTACAGGACCTCTTCACGGCCTTACCAGAGATTCAAGCGGCCGCAAAAGGAACCTAAAAAGCTGGGCCTTCGGACACCAAGGGGAGAGCAATGAAGTCCTCCGGCCCAGCTTTGCGCTACAACAAGATGGAATTTATTTCCTACTGCTCCTAATCATACGAAATCAGGTGATTTTTATGTTGAAATTCACCTTTTTTTCCTAAGAATGTACTAGAAACAATTTGAAACCACTACAGGGCGAAGGGTTTTTGCGCTCTGTATCGCGGATTCCGCGATAGAAACTGCCATAACACCGTCAAGTGCCGTTACCGGCAAATGCGGTAGATCACTGACGACTGAAACGAAAGCAGAAAGTTGGTTGAAATACGGGTCATCTCCGGCAACAATCCCAGAATCGGTCCAGGCACCAGTGCCAGAAGTGGTCCTGAGGGCGACATTGTGCCGAGAGTCATACTCAATCATGCCCTCGCTACCACAAACCTCGAACGTTGTGCGAAATCCCGCCGGATCGAGCCAAGTCGCCTCAACATGTGCAATTGCACCAGACTCAAACTCTAACGTCGCCAAGCCATAATCACCGTCCACTGCGACCTCGCTCGAAAAAGCAACACTCCTCGCATTCACCGATTTCACTTCTCCAATTGTCCACCTCAGCCAGTCGAACTCATGGATGGCTAGATCAAAAAGCACACCGCCTGACCGAGTTGCGTCTCGAAACCACCCTCCCGAACCCATCGGAGCCTTTCCTCCGCGCCGGGTCCGAATCGCGGCCGGAATCCCGACCGCACCAGCGACCACTAAGTCGTGGCCCTTCTGGTAATCCTTGAAGTAGCGCACCACATGGCCGGGCACAAGTTTGACGTCAGCCTTCTCAGCCGCTTCCATCATCTTCACCGCGTCGGCGAATGAACCGGCCATAGGCTTCTCAATGAAAACATGCCGCCCCGCCGCAATCGCCTCCAGCGCATACGGCAAGTGCAAGTCGGTCGGCAGACAGACATCGATCAAGTCGCACTTTCCAACCAAATCCGCGTAGCTAGAAGCCGGGACCGCGTCAAATTGGTCACAGTATGCGGCAAGAGCATCAGGCACAACATCAAACGCGTGCAGCTCAACCCCCACAATCTTGCGGTAGTGGTTCGCATGAACCTTCCCCATTCCGCCCGTACCGACAACTCCTACCCGAATCATGCTTCTATTATCTTCTGTGATTCCACTTCATTGCTGACCCGATTACCATAAACCACACCCCCTATCACAAGAATAATGCCAAGCGCCTGCGACCAGTGAAACCCGGACCCCAGTAGAAAGTAGCTCAAGACCACAGTCAAAGGAGGGGTCATGTATTGATACAGCGCGGCGCGACCCGCTCCAATTTGGTGAATGCCTTTATAAAAAGTGATGAACGCAACGCCTCCAGACAACACCGCTGCGTAAGTCAACCAAAGCCATGTTGACAAACTCACACTGCTCCATTCCATCGTCAAAACTGCCCTGAATCCATACGGAATCACACAAAGCGAGGCTCCAAGGAGGCTCTGGGTCACAAGCACAAAAGGAGATGCCTGGCTCAAAAGCGGCCTCATCAGAATTACCCCAAACGCCCAAATAATCGCGGCCAGGAGAATCAAACCGTTCCCCAGATATTGAGTCGGGTCATGGTCTTGGTAAGCAAATACGGCGAAAATTCCGAGAAATGCGATCCCCGCGCCCACAAAAATCCTCGGTCGGTACGATTCTTGCTTCAGCAAGACACTGAATATTCCGGTTAGTAGAGGCGAAAGCGCCATGATGATCGCCGCATCCGACGACTTTGCGCGCTGCATTCCTTCCATAAACACCACCATGTACACACCAAGCGAAACAAAACCCTGGAAAACAATCCGGTTTCGATACGCAACGTCCGGGAAGCGAAGACTCTCGCGGCGGAGTTTGACGACCACAACGAACACAAGTCCAACCAAAATGGTTCTAAGGAGTGTCGCCGCTGAAGGAGCCAATTCAGCAAACACAAATTTAACGGCAATGAAATTTAATGCCCAAAGCCCAACAGTTGCAACAAGATAAGGATTTGGAGAAAATCGCCGCACTCCCTAGTATATTCGACAATTTTCTAGAAATTTTCCGAACTTGTTGCATTTTTTGAACTCATTTACTATAATTAAAGTCTGTTACTCTAACTTAGAGCCATTCTCATGAAAAAAGCATTTACCCTCATAGAACTTCTTGTCGTCATTGCCATCATCGCGATCCTGGCCGCGATCTTATTCCCAGTCTTTACTCAAGCCAAGCTTGCAGCAAAGAAGACTAAAGCCCTCGCCCAAATGAAGCAGCTCAGTCTTTCGGTCATGATGTATGCCCAAGACGCTGACGACAACTTTGCACCAGCCAGCAATCGAACCGATCCGACA
This sequence comes from Armatimonadota bacterium, assembly GCA_021413725.1. GTDB lineage: Bacteria > Armatimonadota > Fimbriimonadia > Fimbriimonadales > Fimbriimonadaceae > JAEURQ01. The sequence goes on from JAIOPU010000278.1 coordinate 4,146, forward strand.
CAAGACCCAACCATTTGGCCCGTCATTCTCAATCCGTACGTGAAAGATAAGAATATATTCGTAGCGGAGGACTCCAAAGGTAGATTCGCGGAATCTTGGGCGGGTCTTGCGGGCGATCCATTAACAAGTCGTCGCAATCAGAGCATCGGATATTCCGATGCGACTGGAGTTGACCCACTCTCCACCGCTGTCCCGGGCGCCGCACCTTTGGGAACCGAGGGATTTGGCTCTTCCGCTAGCTTTAGTTCTACAGAATTTGCCGCAGACACTGGACTCTTCGCAGTAACTCCGAATGGAGTAGGTAAGGAGCGGGGCTATGTATTCAATCCATACAACGGTGCCAATTCACCGGACGGCGTCTACTCGAAGGGTCTCCCACTGATCGGCGATGTAAATCTCTGCACTACAATCTATAAGGGAGTCAATCACACCGGCAAACCCGCCGGAGAACTCAAACCCATCTATGCACGATTCGGCGGCGACGGAACTGGCAATGGCGTAACCCCGATTATTTTCGCCGACGGTCACGCGAAGCTACTCTCGGCAAACTCGCTGAATACGTTTGGAAAGGTCATTTGGCGATTCCGCTAAACCTCGCAACCAGTCCAGATAAAACGGCTGTCTCAAGTACGAGGCAGCCGTTTCTTTTGAAAGCCCAACTGCTTTACCTCTGATCCACCAAGAGACGTTGTACAACATCACGACCCCATGACGTAGAATCTAGGTATGAGTTTTTCGACCATTGAAGACGCTCTGGACGATTTCCGCGCCGGCAAAATGCTTCTCGTTATTGACGATCCCGACCGAGAAAACGAGGGAGACCTCATCATGGCAGGAGAAAAATGCACGCCAGAGGCCATGAACTTCATGATAAGATTTGGGCGAGGTGTTCCCTTCATCCCCACCACCCAAGCCCGTCTTGATGAACTGGGCATTCCGATGATGACCAAAAACAACACAGCGCGCCTCGGGACCGCGATGGGCGAGATGGTGGATGCCCTGCAGGGAACCACGACCGGTGTCAGTGCCGGTGACCGCGCCAAAACCGTCGCCGTCTTCTGCGACCCCAATGCCAAGCCGGATGATCTAGGTCGCCCCGGTCATATCATTCCGCTACGCGCAGAATCCGGCGGTGTTCTTCGACGAGCCGGGCACACCGAAGCTTCGGTTGACCTTTGCCTCCTTACCGGACTCATGCCTGTCGCGCTGGGTTGCGAGATTCTCAACGACGATGGCACCATGATGCGCACTCCTGATTTGCTTGAATTTGCCGAGGAGCACGGGATCAAGGCCATCACAATCTCGGACATGATCGCCTACCGTCGCCGTACGGAGAAGCTCATCGAAAAAATTGCAGGTCCCATCAAATTCCCGACCAAGTACGGAGATTTTGTCATCCAAGTCTACGAAACGACGATTGACAGAATCCCCTATATCGCGATCGTCAAAGGTGATGTCACAACACCCGAGCCCGTGCTGGCCCGTGTCCATTCCAGTTGTCTCACTGGAGATATTCTGGGATCACTGCGCTGTGATTGCGGTGATCAACTTGGATTCGCCCTCGAAAAAATTGCTGAAGATGGTCGCGGAGTGTTGCTTTACGTTGCACAAGAGGGCCGGGGTATTGGCATCGTGAACAAACTCCGTGCCTACGAATTGCAAGACCAAGGAATGGACACCGTCGAGGCGAACCTCGCCCTTGGATTTAAGCCTGACCTACGTGACTACGGATTTGGCGCGCAGGTCCTTGCCGACCTGGGGATCACTAAGCTCCGCCTCATGACCAACAACCCCGCTAAGGTAGCCGGAATCTCCGGCTACGGAATTGAGATTGTCGAGCACGTTCCGATTCACACTGAATCGAACATCCACAGCGAGAAGTATATGGGAACAAAGAGAGAGAAGCTTGGGCATATGTTGCCCAACTAAGAAGCGCGAAGGATGAAACGAACCTTCCTCCACGATAACTGGCAATTCAGGCAAGCCGAACAGCCGGGCTTGCCCCACGCCTATGGCAAGGCACCAAGCTGGCTCCCGGCGCAGGTTCCGGGCTATGTCCATCTTGATCTTATCGCAAATGACATCATCGCCGACCCCTTAACCGAGATGCACGAGGTCGGAGCACAGTGGGTTGACCTCGAGGACTGGACTTACCGCACGAACTTTGCATGGTCGCCCGATTCCACATGCCCTCGCCAAGTCCTGAAATTCAACGGTCTCGACACTGTGTGTCACATTTTCCTCAATAATTCTCTGCTCGCGACAAGCGAGAATATGTTCATTCCCTTGGAAACAGACGTAACAACGTTGCTTCAACCCCAGAACGAACTTGAAATCCGCTTTCAGTCTCCGGTGAAAGTCGGCGAGCAAAGGCGCGAAGAATATTTCGCGATTGAAGGACTAATTTCCGAAACGCCCAATTTCGAGGATCGAGCTTTTTTGCGCAAAGCCCAGTACATGTTCGGCTGGGACTGGGGTCCGAGGCTTGCGTCCTGCGGCATTTGGCGATCGGTCGAACTTCAAGAATTCGAAGGGAGGATCCTAAGTTTTACGCTTCACCAAGAGCGACTCGAAAATGGCAGCTTTAGGGTCTGGAGCGACACGGCAGTGGAAGGATCGGGGCGATTGACGACTCAGTTTGGCAATCTCCCCGAAGTAGCTGGTGACTTTGACCTGGTGATCGACAATCCAACTCTCTGGTTGCCGAACGGGATGGGCGAGCAATGTCTCTTCGAAGCTACGGCAAAGCTATCAACCGGCGATGCGATGACAAAGCAAATCGGCTTAAGAACGGTCAGTTTCGACCACGAGAGATTTGAACTCAGAGTCAACGACACAAAAGTTTGGTGCCGGGGAGCGAATTGGATTCCAGTCCACTCATTTCCAAACTCCGACAACATTCTCCTCGCAACACACATTGAAAGCTGTAAAGCGCTTAACTTCAACATGCTCCGCGTCTGGGGCGGCGGACTTTATGAGTCTGAGGGATTCTACGACCTCTGCGATCTGCACGGAATTCTAGTCTGGCAAGACTTCCCTTTCGCTTGCAGCTACTACCCGGACGACCAAAAGGCGCAAGCCGAACTCGAATTCGAAGCGACTCACCAACTCCAGAGGCTCCGCGACCGTACAAGTCTCGCAATGCTCTGCGGAAACAACGAAAATGAGATGATGTGGAATGGCAAGTGGGGTGGGCGCGACATCAGCCCACCCCGCTATTACGGGGAATCTCTCTTCACCGAAACTCTTCCCAGAGTCATCAACTCCCTCGGAATCCAGACCCCATACATCACAACGAGTCCGATTGACGGCGGCGACGAGCACTATTGGGAGGTTTGGCATGGCAAAGGCGATTGGGTTCATTACGCCGATTCCAAGGCTAAGTTCTGCTCTGAGTTCGGCTTCTCTTCCGCCAGCACCAGCCTCACAGCCGAGAACTTGAAATGCCCGCAATACCATTGGCACGACAAATCCGGCAAACCCTTTGAACTTTGGAAGTCCTTTGTCGAACTTCACTACCCGGAGGCAGGCTCCTTGGAAGAGTGGGTCTATTTCAGCCAACTAAACCAACGCGACGCGCTCCAATTCGGCATCGAACATTTTCGACGGCTAGATCAATGTAGTGGCAGCCTCATTTGGCAGTGGAACAACTGCTGGGACGCGCACAGTTGGGCGGTGTACGACTTTCCGCACCACCTCAAACCCGCCGCCCATGAACTCAAGCGCGTCTACTCAGATGTGGTGGTTTGCGTGGAGCACACCGGATCAGAAGTCACGCTTCATCTCGCCAACGCGAGTCCCGTGACCCAAACTATTCCGATCAAAATCGACCTATTCCTGCTCTCCGGATCATCAGTTTTGGCCGAACCCAAAACGGTGTCAGCAAACGTCGGAATCCCAGCGGAATCCTCGATCCCGTTCGAAACTCTGTGCCTTCCCAAGAACTCTGTCTTGCGCGTAAGAATCCAGAACGACCCGACCTTAGACCGGATCATCTTCTCTGACGAACCCAAAAATATGGTCTGGCCCAAACCGACGTACACAGCCGAGGTCTTTGGAGACGACATCCACCTTAATATCCAAGGCATAGCCCCCGATCTTCAGGCCTGTGACCAACAACCCACTCGAACCGTGATTAATGAAACTCTAGTCTGGCAGTGCCCCCAACCAGCAGTCTCTTCTATCATCGTTAGGACGCTTTGCGGAGATTCCCCAGTGCCTCTGGGCTAATGCCTCATTCCCGTTCCGATTGCATGTCAATCTAGAGACGATGTGACCGATGCTGAACCCACAACTTCATGAGTCTTGCGGCTTCATCCGCTGATCGAAACACGGGAACACCGGTTTCTCGAATTCGTGAAACAAGTTCGTCGTACTCCGGGCCTCCATCAATCGCAAAGACCACAGCCTTCTCACCCCGAGACAACCACTTTCGAGCAAGATTGACAAATGACTGTGGCTCTGCCAAAGTATCTTCGAGAGTCTTTAAACCGGGTGCGAGAGGAACACATGAGATGATCACGGCATCAACTTCCTCGGAATCGAGCGCCGCACAAACTACATCATCGAAAACATCTTCGTTGGCTTGAGGAGTAAGGTCAAGCGGATTGCGAGGACTGACGAGTCCACTTAATTTTCTGCTTGACAATATCGCTTCTAGGTCGGTTCGGAGTAACTCAGATAGTGGCTCAAAGCGAGAGCCCGCGTCTGCCATCGCGACCGCCTCCATCCCTGCATTGGTTACGGCAAAGACACGACCCTCGCCCACTGTTCGCGAGGACAACCCCAGTGCGAGGTCAATTGCCTGGCCAAACTCGCGGAAATTGTCAACCACGAAGGCGCCAGCGCTTCTCATCGCGGTCTGGCAGATATCGTAATCTCCTGCAACGGCCGCAGTATGACCTGCAACCGCAGATCGTCCTGATTCCGTGCGCCCGGCTTTGTAGAACACGACGGTCTTCCCCACTGACGCCATTCTCTCCACCGCGTGAAGCGTTTCAGTGCCATCCAGGTTTACAAATCCTTCAAGATAGACACCGACGACCTGAATATCGTCCCGTTCGCTCATGGCGTTGATAAGGTCCGAAACCGTGACATCGCACTGATTGCCAATGGAGATCGCAAACCTGGGGTGCAATTGGGTCTGCGAGCTTAGTCGGGAGACGATGAATGCGCCACTCTGGGAAATGATCGCAACAGGTTGGGGTGTTCTAGATCGACGGGGAGGCAACTTGTCTTCGGGCACAAAAAATGTGTCGTACATTCCCGGCAACGAGCGAACCCCCATGCAGTTGGGTCCAAGAAAGACCGTTCCACCACCCTCCATCGATCGTCCTCGCTGAATCGCGGCACGGATGTCATCACCGATAGATTCCGAGCCTTCGGATTCACCCGCACCTCCTGAAATGATGATCGCCGACCGGACATTGCCAGAGGTCCCGCACTCGTTCACAATCGAAGCAACTGCCGATGCAGGAACGGTGATCACAAGCAAGTCAATCGGATCAGGGACTGAAGCAATGGAAGCGTAGCATGGCAGCCCTTCATAATCCGAGCTGTCTGCCTTAATAATAGAAACTCGACTTCGGTCAATCCCGCAAGCCAGAATGTTGTGGACGATAATCCGACTCAGGCTATCTGCCCTTGAGGAAACTCCCACAAGCGCGATTGTCTTAGGTTCCAGAAGGCTCCGGATGGGATTGATCGGTCGCGCAGGAAGCGAGTTCGACGCTGGCCGGAGACTTCCCCTACCATCCAAAGGCACAAGGCGTTCACCGGAAAAGGCGAATGGATTAACTTCAAGTTCGCCGATGTCGGGACCCTCTTCGCCCCGGTCGATACAAAATTGACGGGCAATCGAAATGAACGCCCGGAAGCATCGTAGCAACTCGCTATCCGAAACCGTTCTCTTATGACCTCTGATCCTGCCCGCGAGAACATCGTACGCCGCAGTTTCCTTGAACAATTCTAAAAACTGGTCTGCATTAACCTCACTGACAGGTGCCTTGGCGACGGCGACACCTGGCCGCATTTTCGCCGCTAGGTATTCCGTTTGCAGTCCGCCCAGTCCAGCGGCAATGACGGGTCCAAACTCACGTGTTGAGCGTATTCCTACGAAGAGCTCACTTCCAAGGCCGTGAGAGTCATGTTCAACGAATTCAACGACAAGGACTCCCGCAACCGGAACGTGCGCGGTGTGGGTCGCAATCATCTGGTCAATTTCCAGCCTTACTCCGTTGATTTCCTTGGACAGAATCAGGACAGCACCGGCTTCAGTCTTGTGAACGACTTTGCGAGAGACCAATTTGAGGACAACTTTGTCGCCCGGATAATGCGCTAAAACATCCTCCGCAATTGTAGAACCCTTCGGAATAAAAGTATGGAGAGGAGGCGTGATTGCGCCCACCAATTCGATGAGTCGATAGACCTCATGCTCGTAAAGCTGAGTCCGTTCTTGTTCGTACGCCGTCATCAGCAAACTCTTAAACGCATGCGCCTCAGCCCCGGTGAGCCGCGAGAGGTCGGGTTCGTTCGAAAGCTCGGTGAAGTCGAGGTCGTCTTCCGAGGCTAGATGTTCAGCCGAAAGGGTTGCGATCCAACCCCTCGCATTTTGCGGATTGACATTTCGTTGCAATGCCTCCTGGTATGCCACGGCAGCAGTTCGTCCAAAGCGCAGGGCCCGAGTGTTGGTCTGAACCACACGCTCGCCTTTGCTTTCAAATAGTTTTTCAACCGCATGCTGCAGTTCGCTCATCGTGAATCCCAAGAAGACCGAGGCCGCACCCAATGCCACAACGTTGGTTGAGAGCACCCCTCCCGCCGCTCGGGCGAGCTTCTCCATGTCAATCGCGATATGATTCCCCAACGAGGCAACATGTCCGAGGACGCTCTCGATCGCTGGATAGTCGGGGATGTTGACCTCGGCGTTGGTACTTGCGACCACCGCGCCGCCTTGGCGGAGCATCGGAGCGTAGCGCAATGCCTCCAAGGGCTCGATTGCTAAAATCATATCCGCCTTACCGGCAGGAATCAAGTCGCTAAATATCTCAGAGTCAGAAATCCGCAAGTGCGAATAGACCGCGCCACCACGTTGAGACATGCCGTGCACTTCGGCTTGTTTAACGAAAAGCCCTTTGGCGGTTGCGGCAAGGGAGAGAACGCGCGCAATCGTCAAGATTCCCTGTCCTCCCACTCCTGCGATGATGATGTCGTGCTTCATTGCTCTCCCTGATGGACCGGTAAGGTCATGGCGAGTTTGCGCGGCTTGATCTGGATGCAAGGCCGTTGGGCGACGATGACACTCAATCCCTCATGTTCGATTGCTTTGCGAATGGCCTCAACGCTGCTGGCATGGTTCTTCGGCAATGGATCTATGACTTGCAGGTCCTTTACTCCTAGCCCTCTGAGCATTTCCAGAAGTTTGTCTCCCGTAGCCATGGAGTCCTGCGCACCGGTCATCGCCGTGGTCGCATTATCCAAAATAAGAACAGTGATATTGGCGTCCGCGAGAACTGCGCCGAGCAAAGGAGTCATTCCAGAATGGGCAAAGGTGGAATCACCGATCGTGCAGAGGACGGGGTGCGCTCCGGCTCTCGAGGCACCGTGCGCCATTCCGACGGAGGCACCCATTTCGACCGCAGAGTGAACAGACCGGTAGGGTGGCATGATTCCCAGCGCGTAGCAACCGATGTCGCTAAAGAGCAGAGGTTCCTCGTAGGCAGACGTAGCATCGACTAGCGCATTCATTGAACTTGAGTGCGGGCACCCTTTGCAATATTGCGGCGGGCGCCCCGTCATGATCGGATTGATGTCGTTCAAAACAGCAGCAGGAGCACCTAGGGCTTTTGAGACCGACTCGGGCAATAGTTCACCATCAAATGGAAGCGTTCCGTCGAGTTTTCCCCGAATAGACACGCCAGGCACACCCATGAGCCCCCGAAGGCGTTTCTCGATGAAAGGATATCCTTCCTCAACGAAGATGATCTCATCGCAATGGGCGACAATCTGCTGGATAAGCAACGTTGGCATCGGATACTGGCCAATTCTTAGCAACGAATCTGTCATCTCGGAACCAAGAGCTTCGCGCACGTAATTGTATCCTGGACCTGTACATATGATTCCTCGCTTTCCGCGCAAGTGCAAAACGTTGAACGGTGAGGCCTCTGACGCTGATTCCAACTTGGTCTGGAGCGCGAGCAATCTCCTGTAGCGGCGCCTCGCGTTAACCGGAACCAAAGTCCAGTCATTAGGATCAGGCAACGGAAGTCGGGTTTGGCTCCTTGCGCGCTCATCAGGATGGAACTTGACCAGACCACGGCTATGGGCGAGGCGAGTGACGAGCCTGACCATGACCGGAATCTGGTGAGATTCCGACAACGTGAAAGCAGCACGGGTCATCTCGTAGCACTCTTGCTGGTTACTCGGCTCGAAGCACGGAACTTTGGCGAAATCGGCCAGAATGCGCGAATCTTGCTCGTCTTGCGAGGAGTGCATTCCTGGGTCATCGCCGACAGCAAGGACAAGTCCCCCGACGACCCCGGTCAACGCGGAACTCATGAATGGGTCCATCGCCACATTCAGCCCGACGTGCTTCATTGAAACGAGAGCGCGCTTGCCAACATAAGACATTCCGAGTGCCTCTTCATAGGCGACCTTCTCGTTCGCAGACCAGTGAGCCCAAATGGAGGGGGCTACAATTTGGATCGTTTCAAAAATTTCAGTAGCGGGAGTGCCGGCATAAGAATACGCCCCTGCGATGCCAGCGTCAATTGCACCCCATGCGACGGCCTCATCGCCCAGCAAGAGTTCAGCATTCATTTCATTTTTCCATACGTGGTCAAGGAGAGAAACTCCCATTTTCTATTTTAAAGTGTGCTCCTATCCATTGAACCCGATTATGATCCTTGTCATAGTCTCCAAGATAGGGGCGTGTTACCATCAATGAGAGGCCCGTAGAACTCCGCGCCTCGGGAGCAGAGTAGATGAAATTATTGAGTAGGTTTCCAAAATTGAGTGCATTTAGGTTTTTAGGTCCAACGATGTTCGCCCTCGTGGGCATTATCAGCGTGGCCGTAACGGCAGATCAACTGCCGACGAAGCAGGACTTCCAGGCGACGCCGCCAACCACGCTTGGCAGCCCGGAGAACAGCTCGTACCAGGCAAAGTACCCTAATGAATTTGCAACTTGGAAGGCGACCGAAAGTGCCGCACAGAACACACAATTCGGTGGTTCAGGATTTCGAGACTACCTTGCCGAGCATCCTAACCTCGTAATGATGTTTGCAGGCTATCCCTTCTCCATTGAGTACAACCAAGCACGCGGTCACTCTCACGCGCTAGAAGACGTCAACGGAACAAAACGCAGGAACGATAAGACACCTGCAACTTGCTATTCCTGTAAGAGTCCGAACGTCGCATCCGCGATGGCTCGCGAGGGAGTCGCGCAGTTCTACGGGCACAAGTTTGATCACTACGTCAATGAGATGAAGAATCCAATCGGCTGCGCCGATTGCCATGAACTCAAGACAATGAAGCTCCAGATTTCCCGCCCCGGCCTCATCGAAGCCTACAAGTCAATGGGTAAGGACGTCAAAAAGGCAACCAACGACGAAATGAAGTCACTGGTTTGTGCGCAATGCCACGTGGAGTATCACTTCAAGGGTCCCGACAAGTATCTTAAATTCCCTTGGAAGAACGGTCTAAAGGCTGAAGATTTCGACAAGTACTACGAAGAGAACGGTCACTCCGACTGGACGAACGCGATTAGCGGCGCGAAGATGGTAAAGATGCAACACCCTGACTTCGAAGTGTTCCAACAAGGTTTGCACGGAAAGCGCGGAGTCTCGTGTGCGGACTGCCACATGCCCACGAAAACTGTTGGCAAGAAGGAATTCACCGATCACCAGATTCAAAGCCCCCTCTACATGGTCGAGCGCACATGCGCGAATTGCCACAGCTGGACTCCCTCTCAGGCGAAGAGTCGCGTCTATGAGATTCAGAGTCGCAACCGAGAACTGCTTGATCGTGCCGAGCGTGTCATCACCGCCGCCCACTTTGAAATTGGGGACGCGGCAAAGCTAGGCGCAACCGATGCCGACCTCGACTCCGTGCGAAAGCAGGTCTCAAAGGCTCAAATGTACTGGGATTACATTGCCGCCTCGAACGGAATGGGCTTCCATGCCCCTCAGGAATCCGCACGGGTTCTCGCAAAGGCGGTTGACCTCGGACAAGAGTGCCGACTGCAAGCGCAAGCCATTCGTCTGAAGTTCGGCGCAACCGGACCGCTGGCAATTCCGGATATCGCGACGAAAGTGAAGGCCCAAGCCTTCATCAAGCCCCTCGTGGAAGCTGCGGCTAAAGCCGCCGCCGCCAAGGCTAAATAGTTCAAAAAGCAATCAAAGGGATGGGGCTGGCTCAAAAGAGTCAGCCCCAGCCCTTTGATACACATCCGTCCTACGCTCGCGTCAAACGCTCCAAGAGCAGTTTCCCACGAACTTTTAGCTGAGCCTCGTACTTTGCCGGAATCAAGGCGACTCCGCCAATTCCCGTCTCATTAGCCGCCGCCGCCACTGCGGTTGGTACCGTCCAGAAAAGCCGCTCATCGAAAGGATTCGGAATAACGCTATCTGGGCCGAAAGGAACCACTGGGCAGTTTCGAGCAAGTTCCGCAAGAGCGTTTGAGGCTGCCGCCATCATTTCGTTGTTGATCTTCGTCGCCCGAACGTCCAAAGCCGCGCGGAATAGGTAGGGGAACGCGAGGACGTTGTTGATCTGATTGGGAGTATCAGACCGGCCTGTGCAGACAATCGCATCGGGGCGCGTAGCCTTGGCAAGATCGTAGGCGATTTCGGGATCAGGGTTAGATAGGGCAAAGACAATCGGATTTTTCGCCATCCCCATGAGCATCTCCGGTGAAACCACATTCGCCGCTGAAAGCCCGATAAACACATCCGCCCCGACCAGAGCCTGCTCCAGCGTTCTAGCCTTGGTGATGCTTGCGATCCGCAACTTGTGAGGCGCACTGGTGAAATCCCGATCCGCATCGATCACGCCTTGCGTGTCGCAAACGACAAATTGCTCTCGGTGAACCCCCATGTACCTCAAGAAGAATACGGTCGCGAATGCCGCCGCCCCCGCACCGTTGACGACGATCCTCACGTCCTCAAGTTTCTTACCCGCCAAAATCAATGCGTTGAGCAATCCTGCCGCGATGACGACCGCCGTCCCGTGCTGATCGTCATGGAACACCGGGATGTTTAAACTCGCCTTCAGGCGCGACTCAATATCAAAGCACTCGGGCGCCTTGATATCCTCCAAGTTGATCCCACCGTAAGTTGGGGAAATTGCCTCGACCACATCGACAAAGTTCACTCCGGGCGAGCAATCAACCTCAACATCTACTGCATCCACATCGGCGAATCGCTTGAAGAGAACTGCCTTACCTTCCATCACTGGCTTCGATGCCAGCGCCCCCAAGTTCCCGAGTCCCAAGACTGCAGTGCCGTTGGTAATGACGGCAATCGTGTTGCCTTTGCTCGTGTAAAGATAGGCGTCCTCGGGATTTTCTTGAATGCGCAAGCAAGGCTCGGCAACGCCGGGAGTGTAGGCGAGGGCAAGGTCTTCGGGAGTCTGACAGCGCTTACTCGGAAGCACCATAAGTTTCCCCGAAGGGCTATCGGCGTGGTACGCAAGTGCGAGATCCTTATGGTTATCTGACATACTTTCAGTTTACCGGGACTAGGCGAAACTGTCAGTCCTTCTTCGTCGAATAATAATCTGATTTATCCTGCACGGTCACGGCATTGACAGGCTGATTAATCGAAAACTTTAGAACCAACACTTTTTCCCCGCTAGGGAACACGACCACTCCGGCTATTCGCCGTCGATGTTCTTTCGCAACATAGCCGTCCCCTTGATCGTAGTGCGAGTAAGTCAGAACCAAAATATCTCCCTCGATGGACCACTTCCCGTCGCCTTTTGCCGAGCGAATTTTAGCTGCACCGGCAAGCCCGTTTGCACTGACAAAAGTGTCCGAAAACGTAGAATCCGACTTTAAGTTGAGAGTCCCACCGGAAGAGGCGATTGTCATCGTCGTCGCTCCTGTATATATGTTCTCCCACTGCGCCATCGAAGATGAGCCACAGTTGTAGTTCCCCACCAGGGACGCCTTATCCACGATCGGTTTGCCCTTGGCACTCGCGCAACTGAAAGTCCTCAAAAAGACCTCCGCAATATCGCACGTTTCTGGGAAAGAGAAGGATGCAGACATGGACCCACCCGGCGGATACTTTGTGTCCGTGTCATTCCAGGTCTGAGCGAGGACGACAGGTTGCCAATAGGCACCGCAATCAATGAGAAAGACTGTGAATAGAGAATCCCAAGAATGGTCCGCATCCGGTCCCTTTCCACAGATAAATTGGCTAAAGAGCCCATCCCCAATGAAACGCCTGAAGACCATGCCGCTCGCCTTTGCGGTGTGCGAGGCGGGCACCAGTTGCTTCCATGCGGCGCGAAGAGCGTCGCTGAACGACCCTTTTGCAGGAACGGCCGGGCCAAAACGCACTTGCGCCATCGAGACGCTTCCCCCACTCCAGCGCTCGGCCACGAACCAACCTGATCGCTGAACCCACCCTTCCGGAACCTTATAACCGAACCCAGGCGCAAACTCTGAGGCAGGTTTTTCCACCGGCTTAGCGATCGGAATTCCCTTGATGCTCACGTCAGATCCCTTGAGGCTGATTTGATCCACCTTTGCCCCCACAAGCGCAAGGACTTGAACTTCCGCAAGGGCTTTCAGATTCTTCAATGCTGCGTCGCCTTCGGCAACAGTGGCCAACGTTACGACCATTCCCGCTGAGCAGAGGGCAAACTCGTAGAACTCTTGCTTCTGAGAGTCGGTGGCTTTCACATTGCTTAGTGCCGCACGGAAGCGGCCCGAAAGGGCGAGGAAGGCTTGGTCGTCGAGTTCGGTTCCCTTGGCTGTACTCGTCAAGATCGCAATGCTAAACGCAAGGGCGCATGCCGGGTCATTTTCCTGATGGAGACCTTTTGCAACCTCCTCGTATTGGGTGATGATCTTCAGCATCCCGTCCTCCAAGGCACCCTGTTGATCCTTTTCTTCCGAAAAGACAGCCGCGTACTTCTTAACCAGAACCCGATCACCGCTTGGCTTGAACGGCCAACCTGATTTTTCAGAGACTGACTTGGCCGACAGACCCTCCTGCCCAATGCGAATGGCAGCGGCGGCAAGCGGATTACCGGCGGAGATTTGCCCAAAGGCGGCGCGTACGCCGACAATCAGGAAGAGACAAAGAAGCGAAGCTGTTTTCATCAGAGCAAGTCCTTGAGAAGTACGGATAACCTGACTGTACCAGCACTGGGTACGGAATAGCCGTATACTGAAATTGTGAAGAAAATAGCCTTCCTTGCCACCGTTGCGACGAGCATCTTGCTGGCCACATCTGCCGCCGCTTTTCAGACCAAAACAACCAAAGGTCAAACCACGAGTCCGACCAAGGGAACGGTGCAGATGCCGGGAGACAACGGCAAATTGCTCACCACCTATCAATTGGGCGCAAAGGGTAGCGAATTGCACTTCACACTTGAGTCCGCCGCATTTGCGACGAGGTTTCCGACGCCTGAGGACATGCTCGTTGCGGGCGCGAATGAGCGGTTGTTGGTTCTCACCTTTACCGTTCAGAACCCACTCAATCAGGAAATGAAGCTCGGCTCGAGCTCTTTCCAGTTTTCCGAAGTGTCCCCCGAGGATGAGAATTTCGAGTTTCGAGGCTACTTGCTCAACGCCCTCACCAAGAAGCACATGGACCAGTCTCTCAAGCCCGCGCAAAAGGTCAAGTGTTCTGTGGTCATTCCCATCCATGCCGCCGGAGTCGTGCCCAAACTCATCGTCCAGCGAGGTTCAGGAAAGGTCCTGCGCTATGACTTGACGGGAAAGGTTGGGAAGACGACTTGCATTTTCGCCGAGAACGGCTTGGACTTTAAGGACGAAACCCAAGCGCTCGGGCTCAACACGCCAGCGGACGCAGGATTCTTCGAGTTCTCCCTCCGCGACATGGCGTTCACCACTGAGGCGATCAAAGGCTACAAGCCAAGCCCCGGCGAAAAGTACCTCGTGGTCACCGCGGCCTTCAAGAACATGATGCTGAAACCGGCACAAATCGGGTTCCAGTACTTCACGCCGACGTTGGCGGAAGGCTCGGGCAAAGTGATTTCATGGAATCGTGACCTGCTCTCCGAAACCAGCGACGACTCTCTCTATCAAGATATCGCGCCCGGTTACACCGTCTTGGGTCGGTACTACTTCCGAGTGCCCGAGAATGTGGGGCAACTCTCCCTCAAACTCACTCACGTTCCCTCAAACCGAACAGTGAACTATAACGTCGCTCCCCGGGTGAAGTAGCAAGACTCTACACTGTTGCGCCAAACAGCCTGCCCACTAGCGCGGTGATGGCCATCGCGAGAACGCCCCAAAACGTGACTCGCAGGGCGCCGCGCCAAACGGATGCACCTCCAACAATTGCCGCGACAGAGCCCAGAGCCGCCAAGGTGAAGACGGTTGCAATACTCGTCACAACACTGATTGACTTGATCGGCGTGAGTGCGCAGGCAAGGATCGGAACGAATGCGCCGATGGCAAAGGCGGCTGCGGAGGAGAGGGATGCCTGAATGGGTCGCGCCATCAGAGTATCCGTAATCCCGAGTTCATCCCGAGCATGGGCCGAGAGCGCGTCATGCGCAGTGAGCTGAATGGCCACTTCTCTTGCTAGGGACTCATCAAGCCCCCTGCCGACGTAGATCGAAGCAAGTTCATCCAGTTCGTGCTCGGGGCTCTCTGCAAGTTCGCGACGTTCTTTATTGAGGTCGGCATTCTCCGTGTCGGCTTGGGATTGAACCGAAATATACTCCCCCGCCGCCATCGAAAGCGCTCCGGCGACAAGCCCGGCGATCCCCGTAAGCATCAAATTGTCCTTACTAGCTCCGCTCGCGGCGACTCCGACCACAAGGCTAGAGACGGAGACGACCCCATCATTTGCGCCGAGAACGGCAGCACGCAGCCACCCGATATGGTGCGAGCGATGACTTTCGGAGTGGAGAAGACCCATACTTCGAGTATGCCTCATATTCACCCCTACCAAAAACTCCCACCGAACCGGGGCGGGGGAATCCGGTCATCGTCAACAGAACCCCGCATCCAGCCCGAAATGGACTCCGAAAGGAGTCACGGAAGGTAGCCGGTGCGTCGAAGACCACCGGATTGGACGAACAAGAACATTGGCCCCGAAGGGTGTCGCGGATATTCGCGCATCGCCCAGGCAAGGTCCGCGACGCCCTGACGGGGTCGGGAATGATGCCGACTTTTCCAGGGATCTGCGATACCCTGGCTACCTTCCGAGACTCCTCCGGAGTCAGCAATTCCACCCCTGCGAAACCCTGCGAACCCTGCGTGAAACCCTAAACCTCCTCGCCCCAGAAAGGGGGAGGTCAGTGAGCCCCAGCGAACTGGGTGGGGAAATTCGGTTCTCGGGGGCAAATAATAGCGTACGTTGCTTCTCCCCGAGGGAGAAGCCGGTGAGGAACGAACCGGATGAGGGTTTACTCCCCCCTGCGAAACCCTGCGAACCCTGCGTGAAACCCAAACCCCCCAGCGTGAACCCAAAACCAAATCAAGCTCTGGGTAAGATGGGCATCATGAAATCCATCCTCGGTTTTTCGATTATTCTCGCCACAAGCTTCGCCTCCGCCGGCACCGTAACCGGCCCCGTCCCCAAGGTCTGGAAGCAGCGGTACGCCCAAGAAATCAAGTTCGTCCAAGCCCGCGACGCCAAGGGCTTCTCGTCCATGGTCGCCGATGAATTCACCTGGATCAATCCCGAAGGCAAAACCCTCAAAAGAGCCGAGGCCCTCGCCGAATTCACCCAGTTGTTCAAAGCGGACTCCATCGCGATGAGCATCAAGCTGTCCAAAGTCGTACGCCGCGGAGAACTCTATGACGTGACCTACGCGAACAACTTCACGCTCAAATATAAAGGCAAAGCCCCCACCAAATTTGTCGACGAAGGCGTGGACACCTGGAAGAAGATCGGCGGCAAGTGGCAATTCATCAAGTCCGTCAATAAGCAATTGGTCAAGTAGAACCTCCCTGCGAAACCCAGCGCACCCTGCGTGAAACAAAAATCTCCACGCCCAAGCCAAACCCCTCTGCGTTCTCTGCGCCTCTGCGTGAAACAAACTCCCTGCGAACCCCGGCGAACCCAGCGTGAAACAAAACCTCCTCGCCCCTGAGGGGGAGGTCAGTGAGCCCCAGCGAACTGGGTGGGGAAATT
>JAIOPU010000279.1 GCA_021413725.1 Armatimonadota bacterium
CCAAAGAACGCCAAGTGCTCAATCATGATTCACCACGACCGAGGAGCCGACAAGGCGATCTGCGAGCGATTCTTCGGCGATCTCAAGCGGGACGGAGTGAAATACGACATGATCGGACTCTCGTACTACAACTGGTGGCACGGCACTCTCGCCCAAGCGGAGGAAAACATGAATAATCTGGGTACCAAGTTCAAAAAGCCCGTAATGATCGTAGAAACCGCTTACCCCTTTACCCTCGGTTGGTCCGACAACACCGGGAATTTCGTGGGCACGGAGGGTCAGTTATTGCCAGGCTATCCCGCTACACCGGTCGGGCAGGCAGCATTTCTGACGCGCCTTCATCAACTGGTCAAAGCAATCCCCAATAAGCTCGGAGTTGGCGTCGTATATTGGGCTCCGGAATATGTTGCCACGCCTGGAATCCCAACTCCATACGAAAACTTATGTTTGTTCGACTTCGAACATCGGGTACTCCCTGGAGCGAGCGCCTTGGGGAACCCATAGGCTCGCCAAAAGTACAACTAAACTTTGACTTTCTCCCGAGCATCCCTCGGAATTACAATCGCAAGTGCGGGCTGTTGCTCGGCGCGCTTAATCTCGCCTTTGCCTTCTTCAACCGAAGCCGAAATTCTGCCGACAACGCTTTCAAGTTTAGTGAGAATCGCGTAGGCATAATCCTCGGCCCCGCGGCGCGTGGTGATCGCCTCACGCTCTGCCGCAACCCGGATTTCCTCTGCCTGAGCTTTAGCCAATCTTACAATTTCACTCTCAGCAACCATCTGTTGCTGCTGCAATTTAGCTTGTTCCAAAATGGCCTCACGAGCGCTAGAAGTCTGCCCCATGATTTCCTCGGCTTCGCGCTTTGCGCCTTCCATGATGGCCGCACCCTCTTCACGTGCCGCTTCGACGATCCGATCCTTCTCCCGAGCCACATTTTCCGCTGCTTTTACTTCCTTGGGCAGGCTCGCTTTGAGTTTTGCGATTTGCATCGACACCTCGTCGCGATTAAGGCCCCAAGAAATAGGGCCGAACGAGCGCGGCTCGTCCACCGCAACTTGGTGCAACTGCTCTAGCATTTTGTAAAGGTCCGTCATGTTCACTTCTTCCTATAATTCTGACACCCTGCGCCAGACACTGCCCCCTAATTTATACGGGGAAGACTCAAAAATTCGCTAATGATCGAATGCGTAGCCTCTGGTACAAATGACGAAAAATCTCCACCTAAAAGTGCAACTTCTCGCACAACCGAGCTAGAAAGGAAGCTATGTTCCCATTTTGTCATCAAGAAAATGGTCTCCAGGTCCGGCGAAAGACGCCGATTTGCCATTGCGATTTGAAATTCGTAATCAAAATCAGAGGTCGCGCGTAGCCCCCGGACGATCACTTTGGCACCCTTGTCGCGGGCAAAATGGATGAGCAATCCTTCAAAGGACTCGGTTTCGACGTTTGCAATATGAACCGTACTGGCCACAATCGCCCGAAGTCGAAACTCTGCGGGCATAAAGGGCTTCTTCGAACCATTGATTCCAACCCCGATAATCACCTTATCGTACTGCCGAGCCGCTCGTTCGATCACGTCCAGATGCCCACGGGTAAGTGGGTCAAAAGAGCCAGGGTAAATCGCAATGCGCATGAATAATGCTAGCAGAATTTACGAAAAATGGGTGCGAGTCAAAGACTCGCACCCATGATCCTAGTTAGAATCCGAAGATTCTTACTTGCTTCGGCGTCGAAGACCGAGAGCTGTGAGGCCAGCGAAGATCGCTGCCATCGTACCTGGCTCAGGCACTGCTTGAACGTTCAGGTGGACACCTGAGTTCTGAGCATTTTGAGCGTGGATGTAGCTCATTGCACCAGCTTGCTGTGCGGTCGAAGATTCGGTGAAGAATGTGATTCCGTTTCCACCTGTGCTCGTTCCGTACTGCTCGAATGCTCCGAGAGTGGACTTGAATTTCAGCGAGAGGATTCGAGTTTTCGAACCAACTGCCAACTTGAAGAACGAACCTGTTCCGTTGGAGTCAGCAACTGTCATCTGCAAACCAGCACCAGCGCCTCGAAGTGTGGCAGCTGTACCTGTTCGGTATTCGCCGCGGAGTTGTCGGCTTGGAAGGCCAATAACGCCGGATTCGCCAAGATCAGCACCCGTGTTGTCGAAAAGACCAAACGATGCCTTGTTGGAGATTGAGTTGTTCAACAAAGTTCCATTGGATGCACTTGCAGTGCCGCCGAGTTGGATCTTCTTGTCGAGCATGTTTGCTTGAGCGATGTCACCCGTGTTACCGGCTGTTGCTCGATCAAAGCTAACCAAAGCTGAGATTCCAGCATAAAGATCGTCGGCTCCGCCGCCCATCTTTTCGACCATAAGGTCAAGCGTGAATGTCTCGTTGTCGGTGGCTTTCGGAACCTTAAGAAGAGCGCCTGCTGGAATTTCGCTACCAAGTGCTGCAGCTGGATTGGAAATCCCTGCATAGTTGTGCGAGTTCAAGTAGGCGAGCTTTGTGTCGCCGTAAGCCAAGAAGAATCTGAATTGAGCGCTTGCAGCACCGGCAATACCGAGTGCAGTTACAAGAGCGAGTGTTCGCGTGTTTAGTTTCATACCACCTCTACCTCTATCTAGGAAGTCAATTTCGTCATGGAGCAAGTCTCATGCCGAAGACTCCTATATTGTATCAGAGAAGATTCAATTTCGCAAGGGTTTTTGGACACTTTTTTCAAAAAAGTCAAGAAATTTAATTTGCTTAGGTTCAAACCGTTAAATTTGGGTCCGCAATTTAGATATATTTACCAGGGTAGGAATCGACCGAAATCCGGTATTTAAACTGCCGAGAACACGCATGCACGTAATTTCGCGGGAAAAAGGGGGGTGCTTGGTGGGCCCAACGGGATTCGAACCTGTGACCTCACCCTTATCAGGGGTGCGCTCTAACCAACTGAGCTATGAGCCCAAGCAACGACCAAAAATATACTTCAAAACGCCCGACTTTCGCTCGTGAGGCCCGAAGCAAGCCGAATGATTGCCTCCTCGGACATCTCGGAGCCCTCGACGACACCCGCAAGATGGTGGTCATGAAGCACTGCGATCCGATGACACAGGCCAAGAAGCTCGGGAAGTTCGCTCGAAATCACCAGGCAAGCCATCCCCGAAGAGGCTAATTCGTGGATGAGGCGGTAGATTTCGCCCTTTGCCCCAACATCAACACCCCGCGTGGGTTCATCTAGAATCAATACCCGTGGCTCGCAAGCCAACCACTTGCCAATCGCAATTTTCTGCTGATTCCCGCCGCTCAGAGAACCCGCCTCGACTTCCAAACTGCTTGCGCGGATATCAAGCTTTGATTTCAGCCCATCCGCAATCGCGCTTTCCGCTCCCAAACGAACCACGCCAAGGGAAGCCGACTCCGAAAGAGAAGGCAGCGTCAAGTTTTCACGGCAGGACATCGAAAGCACAAGTCCGCTGGACTTGCGGTCCTCCGAGACGTAATCAATGCCGAGATCTTTGGCTTGACGAACAGATTTAATTTCCACAGGGCTGCCAAAAAGTGACAACTCCAAGCTTAGATGCGGTCGAAGGCCCACAATGGCCTCCGCCAATTCAGTTCGTCCGGAGCCAACTAGCCCGGCCAGTCCAACCACTTCTCCCTTTTTCACCTCGAGCGAGGAACCAAACACGGTGACTCCCAGCGCAACTGTGGACTCTGGAACAGACTTTGGGGGGAAAAATTCGGTCAGATCGCGACCGACCATCGCCGAGGCGAGCAGTCC
Source organism: Armatimonadota bacterium (assembly GCA_021413725.1). GTDB lineage: Bacteria > Armatimonadota > Fimbriimonadia > Fimbriimonadales > Fimbriimonadaceae > JAEURQ01. The sequence continues at coordinate 3,763 of JAIOPU010000279.1, forward strand.
GGTGTCTTTGCATCCGTCCGGAAAAATCTCAACCACCTTCCCATCTCTCAGGACAGTCACCGTTTCCGCGATCTCAATCACTTCGACAAGCCGATGAGAAATATAGAGAATCGTGGTCCCCTTTGCGGCCAATTCCCGAATCAAGTCAAACAACTTTTCGCTTTCACGCGGCGACAGAACTGCTGTCGGCTCGTCAAAGAGGATCACTTGAGCCTCATAGCTCACGGCCTTTGCGATTTCAACAAGCTGCTGCTCTGCGACGGAGAGTCCTTCAACCAGGTCATCCGGATTGCTGTCGGATCCCACCATTTTTAAAAGCTCTCGCGCCCTCGTCGACATGTCTGAGCGGTCTAGGATGCCCAGTCGCTGAAATTCGCGCCCCAAAAAGATATTCTCCGCGATAGTCAGGGTTCCAACAAGATTCAACTCCTGATGCACCATGGCAACACCGTGAGCGAGAGCATCCTGTACTCGCCGGAACATCACGGGCGTCCCTTCCACAAAAATCTGGCCTGAAGTGGGTGTCTGAATTCCCGCCAGGATCTTCATCAGAGTGCTTTTCCCCGCCCCATTTTCTCCAATGACGGCGTGGACCTTGCCTGGCGCAAACTCGACCGTCACGGAATCCAGCGCGCGGATGCCGGGATAATCCATTGTCAGGCCAAGAGTTGAAAGCATGGGGTGACTTTACCCGCCGCAGAGCTACAATAGACACATGCCCCAAAAACCCCAGAACATCCGCATTGTCACCCTTGGGTGTGCAAAAAATGAGGTGGACAGCGAAGAAATCGCCGGCGTCCTCAGAAATCAGGGGTTCGATTTAGATGGTTCGGCAAAGACTTCAGACGTCACCATTATCAATACGTGCGGATTCCTGGAGGCAAGTAAGCAGGAATCCATCGAAGCCATTAAGAAGGCTGTAAGGTCAAAAGGGAAGGGTAAGGTAATCGTCGCCGGCTGCCTCGCGCAACGTCTCGGCGAAGAATTGGTGAGACTCGCCCCCGGAGCTGACGCTTATATAGGAGTGGGCCAAATGGGACGCTTCGACCAAATTGTGAACTCGACCCTCCAAAGCCGAACCACAATCTTGGAGCTCGAACCGCCCCACCACCGCTGGGCGGACGTCAAAACTCGCGCCCGGACGGGACGACCCTGGAGCGCGTACCTCAAGGTATCTGAAGGTTGTGACCACAAGTGCACGTTCTGCACGATCCCAAGTTTCAGAGGAAAGCACCAGAGCAAGCCGATGGAGCGGGTCCTGGAGGAAGCACGGCACCTCGCCGCTTCCGGCTGTAAGGAAATCAATCTGATCGCACAAGACGTCACCCAGTACGGGTTCGACCTGTACAAGGAGTTCACTCTCCCCAAACTCCTCGCCGAACTGAACGCTATCGACGGTATCGAGTGGATCAGAATTCTCTATTTCTATCCCAACCGCCTCACAGATGAGGTCATCGAAGCCATGGCGACTCTGCCCAAGGTTTTGCCCTATATTGATATCCCCCTCCAACACGCTCACCCGGAGACATTGCGCCGCATGAAAAGGCCTTGGGATGGTGAGCGATACCTTAAGCTTTTCGAGAAACTCCGCGCGTCGATGCCGGAATGCGCGATCCGCACTACATATATAGTGGGTTTCCCTGGCGAAAACGAGGAGGAGTTCAAGTACCTGCTCGACTTCACCCGCGAAGCGCGTTTGGACCGAGTCGGTGCCTTCTTGTTCTCGCGTGAGCCCGGAACCCCAAGCCATGACATGCCAGATCAAGTCCCGACCCGGCTAAAAAAAGAGCGCTACGACCGCCTCATGCGCCTCCAGCTCATGATCTCACGGGAAATCAACAAGGGGTGGATCGGCCGCTCGATGCCGGTCCTGGTGGATGAAATCAAGGATGGCTGGAGCGCAGGGCGCTCATTCCGCGATGCTCCGGAGATTGACGGCTGGGTTTACATTCAAGGCGATCATGAAGCTGGCAAAGTCCACGAGGTCACGATAACAGAGGCAGGGGACTACGATCTCTACGTCCAGTCACCCGATTCGAAGCGACTCCTTCAACCGCTACGCATGAGTGGCCCGCGTAGCCCGCAGTAGCCCTAAAACTCCGCCGATCCAGGGGTGCGGAAGTAGGGGATGACGTCCCGAATGTTCTTCATCCCCGTAACATACATCAGCAACCGCTCAAACCCAAGCCCAAAACCAGCGTGAGGAACAGAGCCAAATCTTCGCAAATCCAAATACCACCAGTACGCTTCAAGGGGTAGTCCAACCTCGGTGATTCGAGCCTCAAGAACATCCAATCGCTCTTCTCGTTGCGAACCGCCGATGATTTCGCCGATCCTTGGCGCGAGTACGTCCATTGCCCGAACGGTCCTGCCATCCTCGTTCATGCGCATGTAAAAAGCCTTGATATCCTTTGGATAGTCCGTCAAGATAACCGGCCTCCCCACCTTGACTTCCGTCAGCCAACGCTCATGCTCGCTCTGAAGATCAGTGCCCCATTCCACCGGAAACTCAAAATTCTCACCGGATTCTTTGAGCATCGCAACACCTTCGGTATAGGTGAGATGCTCAAACCCAGAGGTCGCGACGTGCTCGAGGGTTTTGATAAGCTCCGGCTCAATCCGCTGGTTGAAAAACTCAATGTCCGGAGCGCACTTATCAAGAAGATGCTGGATCACTGTCCGCAAAAACTCCTCGGCGAGAGCCTTGTCCCCATCCAGGTCGCAGAAAGCCATCTCTGGCTCAATCATCCAGAATTCAGCCAAATGCCGACTCGTCGAAGAATTCTCCGCCCGGAAAGTGGGCCCAAAAGTATAGACATTAGTCATCCCCAAAGCTAGAGTCTCCGCCTCAAGCTGCCCGGACACCGTGAGATAGGCCGGCTTCCCAAAAAAGTCGTCCGCAGGCTTCAGCGAACGCATCTTGAAAGTCTCGTCGTGAGCTTCCAGCAGAGTCGAAACGGCAAACATCGCTCCGGCCCCCTCGCAATCGCTCGCGGTGATGATCGGCGTGTGGACGTTGTGGAATCCGCGCTCGTTGAAAAACTTGTGAATCGCAAAGGAAGCCTCGGAACGCACGCGATAAACCGCGCCAAATGTGTTGCCACGGCCTCTCAGGTGCGCGATCTCGCGCAAAAACTCCATCGTCGCGCCCTTTTTCTGCAGTGGATACTTTTCCGGATCGGCGGGGCCGTAGACCTCGGCGGCGGTCGCCTTAAACTCAACTGCCTGCCCTGCGGCAGGAGACTCCACGATTTCGCCGTCGAACCGAACGCTTGCGCCCGTTGTCAAAAGTTTCATCAGAGACTCGTCCAGTGTTCCGGCATCAATGACAATCTGCAAATCTTTGAAGCAAGATCCGTCGCTGAGTTGGACAAATGTGACGCCCTTACTGTCGCGGCGCGTTTTCACCCAGCCGAAAGCACTGGCAGCAGTGCCGGGTGCGGTCTCAAAAAGGTCCTTAATGTAAGTCTTGCGGTATTCCATGGAGTGCGTATAGGATACCGGAAGGCACGAAAAAGCCCCCCTTTGACGGGGGGCTAGAGTTTGGAGGATAAAATCCTTAGGGGTGCGCAACTCGAACCGCGACATCTCCACGCTGAACTTCGCCGACAAAGTTGAAGTTAATCTCGGTTCCTTCCTTGGTGAAGTGGATTCCGAATACGTCCTTGTCGCCGGTCGTTGCATTTGCGGCCCGCTTGTCAACTACTCGAACTTCTGCTCGACCTTCGATTCGTCGGGGCTGTCCACCGGCGGTGAGGGGAGGAAGAACCATAACAGCAGGGTAACCGATCTCAGCAACGTGCTCGTTGACGCCAACGATTCTCGCGTTTCGGCTAGAAATCTTGACCATCGGCCCATTGGCATTGCGCACCTGAGTGAACTCAAGTGGTCCACGGTAGACGAACGTGCCATCTCGCTTCTTGAGTTTAACGCCTTCAAACTTAAACTCGCCAACGCGATTATCGGCTGCCTTAGCCACGCCGCGTCCGTACGCTCCTGCAACTGGAATCAACCCGTCTTGAGCCACTGCACACAAAGCAACAGCTGTAATTGCAATTGAAAATACTTTTTTCATGTTTTTCTCCGATAAGCCTGGAAAAGAGGCTTCCGAAAGGTGTGACGATGCCTAATGGAAAATGTTCAACTTAGGTAACTTCTACTGATGAAATTGATTGTGCTGAGTTGTCTTTTGTTCCCTGCAATGGCGTTCGCCGATCGATTATTTGAAATTCCAACCGCGAACAAAGTCTTTCGCGACACTGTAAGACTTGGTTACCGAGTTTCCCTCGGACGTGCTGACGAAGGATTGAGCCAGGCCACTTTTGGCATCGGTCTCAACATGGAAGGAGAAGTCCGTAATTTGCAAAATCGCACAGCCCTTTCCTTGGCTTACAGCATTGTCCCTGCTGTCCCGGATACCGTACCAGGGATCATAGTCGGGGTTCGCGACCTATTGAACTCTGTGCCCGGAAGTCGAGGTGAGTTCATCGCTCTCACCTTTAAGATGAATCAAGATGGCCTCTACAACTCAAACACGCCTTCCGAAGTCACGGTTGGATTGGGCGGCGGCTCGATCAGAGGCCTCTTCGTAGGCACTCGACTCCCGATCACGGACCGCTTCCGCATCATCGCCGAACACGACAGCCGTCGAATTTCCGCCGGAATAGAAATCCTGCCCATCCCGAATGCTAAGATTCAGTGGGTGTTTCGAGACAAAACAACCTATTTGAATGCAGAATTCGGCTTCCGTCTGAAATGACCTAGACTAATTTGCGAGCGGCAGTCTCGGCTTCTTCCGCTCGCGTTTTCAACGTCTCAAGCACCGAGTCCATGTTCTTGATCACCAGACTGTGCACGACATTGCCCACTAGGGGGCCAAGCAGAGGCACGTTGTATTCATAATTCAACACGGAGTCAAACTTCGTAACCCCCTCCCGGACTTCCGTAAAGGTCCAAGTCCCATCCATGCTGTCGTAGTCGCCCTTCACTTGGCTAAACTTGCAGACATGAGCGGCGTCATCCCAAACGTCTTCTTGAGTCCAGCGAATTTTTACGTTGAACGCTGCAATCACGCCAACCCACTCACTGACTACGCGGTTGCCATCCTCCTCAACCACGGTCAACGACTTGACGTCGGGCATGAATAGAGGGAAAGACCGATTGTCTTTTGCAATCGCATAAAGCGTTGCCAGAGGAGCGTGAACCACGACGCTAGTTTCGACCGTTGCCATTACGGGACTTTACCTGAAATGAGCAACAGGACTACGCTCGGCGGCGTAAACTAGTCCTAATGGCAAACACAACACTGCTTAACGTAACCGAGGCCGCTGAGAGCCGGAAGTCAATTCGAGAATACACCGACGAAAAAATTCCACAAGCAAAAATCGAAGAAATTCTTCGTGTAGCGGGGCTTGCTCCATCACCCTGGAACCTTCAGCCTTGGCGAGTAATTGCGGTCCAAGACCCTGAAACTAAGGAGGCTCTGAAAGGCGCCGCCTACGGTCAAAAGCAAGTCGGAAATGCGCAGGTGGTCTTCGTCATCGCCAGCGACATGCAGGACGTGCTCGCAAATATCGAGGAGACCGTTCACCCTGGCTACGGTGACAAAATCGCCGAGACTGCCGCCGGAATCAAAGCGACCTTCGATAAGATGGATACTGATGCCCAAGAAGCGTGGGGAAACGCGGTCAGCTATATCTTTGTCGGATACCTCACCCTTGCCGCCGAGCAGCACGGTTACTCCACGTCTGCCATGCTCGGGTTCGATCCCGCGAAGGTGAAGGAACTTTTCGGCCTCGCCGAAACTGCCCGAATCCCTGCATTAGTCGCGATGGGCGTCAAGAACGAAGAAGGCTTCCCCCACCATCGGCATACTCTTGACCGATTCGTTACCTGGAAGTAACGGCCACAATATCTGACTCCCGTAAACAGAGTGGTGCCCAAGAATGGGTGCTACTCTTTTAGCTCATCCTGGTTAATCGAGCAGGCCTCTATTCCGCGCGACGGCGGTTGACACCTATAAACCGCGAGTCCGAATCCGTGTAAATGGATGTTCATATCCATAAACTCCTTCCTGGGGGAAAGAGCGTTTTGTGAATGAACAGACCGTAGGTTCAAAAATTCCGCTCCCAGGTTCAATCGAAATTCACAGTTCACAAAACAAATCGCAAAAACAGGGGTTTATCTCAAATCAGTTATACTGTTTTATCGCATCCAAGGATGGGCGCGAGAAAACAGGAGGCATGGATGCAAACTACTACGCGCCCCATGAATCGGAGGCCAGCACGGCGTAAAACGCCAGAACCAACCCACCGACATAGCGATGCGCTTGCTATAGTTCTCTTCGCGCTCGCAATCATAATGCTGATTGCGCTCGCGCTAGGCAACGCCGGTGAGCTTGGGCAATCACTCAAAATCGCTTTTAAAACCGTCTTCGGCAAAGTCGCCTGGGTCGTCCCCTTCGCCCTCGCCGCCATGGGTTACGCCCTGCTTGCCGGCAAAAAGCGAGTCGAAATCACACGCATCACTTGGGGTATCGCCCTCATTTTCCTCGCCATCGTCGGCTTCTTTGCCCGCCCCGCCGGTGGCGACTGGTTCGATCCGCGAGTTGTGAACGAAGCCGGGGGTTACGTCGGAGCCTGTATCGGCGCATTGTTTAGCTGGATGCTGGGCGGAGCCGCCTTCGTCGGAATTGGAGCCCTCGGCATGATCGGCCTTGTCCTCTGCCGCGAAATGCCTCTCCGTAATCTCGTCGGCTGGGTTCATTTCCCCGAAATGCCTGAACGGGGAACCGAAGTCAGAGTGTCCGGACCCAACGCTCCGGACAAGGCGGTGGTCGTTCAACGCGAAAAGGGCAACCTCAGAGGCCGCGACGACGAGCCGGAGACCAACCAATCCGCTACCGAACGTCGAATCGAGCGCAAGACTCGCGCCCTCCCGCGTATGGTCGAAACCCAACAGATGGGTAGCATGACCCAGTCCTCCGCCGGTGCTCCCAAGGAAGGCTACACCCTCCCTGCGCTCACACTTTTGAATGAGCCCCCGAGCCGCCCGAAGCGAACGGCGGAGGAGATGCAAAAGAATATCGAAATTCTGGAGGACACCCTCGATCAGTTCGGCATCGAAGCCAACGTCGTCGAAGTGGCCACCGGCCCCACGATTACCCGCTACGAAATTCAACTTGGAGCCGGAATTCGCGTCGGACGCATAACGGCCCTCGCAGATAACATCGCGATGAATCTCGCCGCAAAATCGGTCCGAGTCGAAGCCCCCATTCCCGGCAAGGCCGCGATTGTCGTGGAAGTCCCGAACGCGATCATGTCCATGGTCACCCTGCGCGAAGTTTGCAGCACCAAGGATTTCCTCGACAATAAATCCCGCCTCAGTTTCGCTCTTGGTCAGGATGTTGCGGGAGTCAACCGCTTTGGCGATCTGACCAAAATGCCCCACCTGCTCATCGCTGGCGCGACCAATTCGGGCAAGTCCATCGGACTCGCCACAATCATTACCTCGCTCCTTTTGCGAAACACTCCAAAGGATTTGCGCTTCGTTATGATCGACCCCAAGCGGGTAGAACTGTCGCTCTTCGACGGAATCCCGCACCTCATGTGTCCTGTTGTAAAGGACGTCAAAGACGCCCCCGGCGTCCTGCGCGCAGTCTGGCGTGAAATGGATATCCGCTACGACCTCTTCAGCGAAAAGGGCGTCCGCAACATTGACGGATGGAACGAAAAAGCCTCGTTTGCCGAAAAGCTTCCCTACATCGTGGTCATCATCGACGAACTCGCCGACCTCATGATCCAAGCGAAAGCCGAGGTCGAAACGTCTATTGTCCGCCTCGCCCAGCTTGCCCGCGCGGTCGGAATCCACCTCGTCGTCGCAACCCAACGCCCCTCTGCCGACGTTCTCACGGGTCTCATCAAAGCAAATATTCCATCCCGCATCGCCTTTGCCGTCTCCGGCGGAATCGATTCGCGGATCATCTTGGACTCCAGCGGAGCCGAGAACTTGGTTGGTCGTGGCGACATGTTGTTCATGCCGATCGATGCGAATAAGCCTCTCCGAATTCAAGGTTGCTACGTCAGCGAACGAGAAATCGAGGACATCTGCAAGCACTGGAAAGCCCAAGAAGTCCCGAATTACGTACTCAAGCCAATCACAGTAACTCCCACCGACGACAAAGGCGGCGACAGCGACGGGCGGTCCGCCACTGAAAAAGACGCAGTCTACGAAGATGCCGTGCGTTGGGTCGTTGAGCGAGGTCAAGCCTCAACTTCTATGCTCCAACGGCGATTTAGCCTCGGCTTTCAACGCGCTTCGCGCTTGTTGGATCAGATGGAAGAAAACGGCATCGTCGGCCCGCGCGACGGCCCAAGGCCACGCGAAGTGCTGATTGATCTGCGCGACATTGAGTCGCTGTTCGGAGGGGCACCGGCGTTCGATGGTCCCGACCTCGGCTTCATGGACGAGGAGGTTTAATGGCGCAAGACGAGAAAGTCCCCTTATCGCCCCAGGATTACCTGCGAATTCTAGTCAAATCGGGCTCAAATATCCCGATTGTCGCCTTTCGAGCACTGTATTATAAGTTGAGAGGCAAAAGAATCCGTGCCCACCAAAAGGTGTCGATAAAGGGCCTCAGCAACATCACAACGAACGACCACCTTGACATTGGCCTGCAATATGTCGGATTTATGCTGCCCAGCGACCGGACGTTCTTGAACGTACAAGGCAAGATGGTTATCAAGGATTACTTCAACCTTGGCCGAGGATGCAGGATTGACGTGGGCAAAAACGGCACCCTCATCCTTCATGGGGGACGGATCACCGCAAACACCACCATCATCGCGATGCACCACGTGGAAATTGGGCGGGATTGCTCCATCTCATGGGGCGTTGAATTCTTAGACTCAGACTTTCACGAGCTCAATTATGAAGGGCGCGTGGAGCGCGATCCGTCCATCATCATCGGCGATCGCGCATGGATTGGCTGCCACGTCAAAATTCTGAAGGGCACTCGCATTGGCAATGGCTGTGTCATCGCCGCGAATTCCGTCCTCAACAAGCCTATCGAAGGCGACAACCTGCTCATTGGCGGCAACCCCGCTCGTGTCCTGCGCGAAAACATCACGTGGCGATAGGTAAGCTCGGCGAATGCGTCGTCTTGTTCCACTTGGGTTGATTTGCCTTTCGTCTCTCGCGCTTGCAGAGCATATTCCTTCGCCGAAGGAGTTCTTCGGACACGACGTTTGCGACGACTATTGGCTGGCGAACTACCAACAACTCACCGCCTATTGGAAGGAACTCGCTCGCGTCTCCAACCGGATAACCGTCGAGAGCATCGGGAAGACTGAGGACGGGCGTGAGCAATACATGTGCATCGTAACGGACCCTTCAAATCGGCGCAACCTAGAGGGCTACCGGAAGGCGAGCGAAAGACTGGCCCGCGCCAAAGATTTCAAGAGCGACGAGGACGCGCGGAACTTTGCGAAAAAGCAAAAAACGGTGGTTTGGATCGACGGTGGTCTTCACGCAACTGAAGTCCTTGTGGCGCAACAACTGATTGAGCAGGCTTACCGAATGGTAAGCCGCAATGATGATGAAAACAATAGGATTTTACGAGATAACATAACGCTTTTGGCGCACGCGAACCCAGACGGAAACGATTGGATTGCGGACTGGTACATGCGCCGTCCCGTTCCAGAACAAAGATCGGTCGCCGGTTTGCCATTCCTCTACCAAAAGTACATCGGGCACGACAACAATCGCGATTTCTACGCCAATAACATGGCGGAGACCAAAAACATCAACCGGATTCTCTACAATGTCTGGTACCCGCAGATCGTCTACAATCACCACCAAAGCGCACCGGCCGGGACGATCATGTTCATCCCGCCCTTCCGAAATCCCTTCAACTACCACCTGGATCCGATTGCCCAGATCAATACCGATCTTGTCGGCACCCAGATTCACCAACGCCTGATTGCCGAGGGCAAGCCTGGCACCGCCATGCGCAACTCCACGCTCTACTCAAATTGGTGGAACGGCGGGCTTCGCACGACGGCTTACTTCCACAACATGACCGGAATTCTGAGCGAAACCTTTGGCTCGCCGAATCCGACCAAAGTACCGTTCGTGACAAAATTCCAAATCCCAACCACCGATGTACCCTTCCCAGTGGACGCGGGACTTTGGCACCTTCGGCAGTCGCTGGAGTACGAAATCTCTGCGAATTACGCGATCCTGGATAACGCCTCGCGCTATCACGAAACCATGCTCTTCAACACCTACCGTATGGCGAAAAACTCCATCGAGCGAGGCTCAAAAGACAACTGGACTCGCTACCCCGCGCGCATCACAGAACTTGGAGCCGATGCCCTCGTAAAGAAGGACCTAAGGGACGCAAGAATGTATATCATTCCGTCTGAGCAACTAGACTTTTCAACGGCGTGCAAGTTCGTGGAGAAGCTGATGCAAGCGGGCGTTGAAGCCCAAAGGCTAACCAAAGCCGAAGGGCAGTGGCCGGTCGGATCGCTCGTCGTTCGGTGCGACCAGGCGTTTCGCCCCCACGTGCTGGATATGTTTGAGCCCCAGGACCACCCGAACGACTTTCAATACGCAGGCGGTCCCCCGATACCGCCTTACGACAGCGCGGGCTACACCCTCGCCTTCCAAATGGGTGTGAAATTCGACCGAGTCCTCGACCCCGTCGCGCTTTCGACCGAGCCACTGAATGCGGCTCCGCGTCCGATCGCCCCCCGTCTGAAGGGCGAATACGAAGAACTCAGCCTCGCTAAAACAGCTAACGACTCCTACCTCGGCGCTAATCTGGCCCTGAAATTAGGACTTGCCATCGCCGATGCAGGTGATCATTTTGCCGTGCGAGGAACGAGTGACAGTTTGAAAACCTTAGCGAACTCCAGTTCATCTTGGGCGGGGCTCGAAGAGCGAAACCGTGGTGCGGGGTCCGCCGAGTTCGCCAAACTCGTCCCTGTTCGCAAGCCCAGGCTTGCCCTTTGGGATCGCTATGGCGGGTCGATGGCATCCGGCTGGACACGCTGGGTTTTGGAGCAATTTAAGTTCGATTTTGATGTCGTATTTGCTCCTGATCTTGATGCTGGAAACCTGAACTCCAAATATGACGCGATTATTTTCCCCGACGGCGGAATCCCTGCCCGCGTTGGCGGAGACGAAGGCAGCGCTGGCGGAGAAACGGGTGAACAACCTTGGGAAGTTGTAGCCCAAGCTCAAATTAAGCCCGAAGACGATCCGACCATCGCCCAAAAGTACCGTGATCGCATTGGGTCCATTTCTGCAAAAACCCTTGCAAACCTGAAAACCTTCGCGGAAGGCGGCGGTCATATTCTCGCCATCGGAAGTTCTGCGCAAAACCTCATCAAGCCCCTAAAATTGCCCGTTCAGGATGCGCTGGTTGATCGTCAGCTCGCAAAATTAGCGAACACAAAGTTCTATATTCCTGGGTCGATTTTGAATATAAAACTCAACTCCGGCCCTCTCACGCAGGGAATCGGAGAGACTTTAGATGTAATGTTCGACAACTCCCCCAGCTTCTTTGTGGAGAAGGAATTTGAGGTTGGATTCTATGAAAGCGAGAAGGCACTCCGATCAGGCTGGGCATGGGGGCAACAGTTGCTGAAAAATTCCTCCGCCGTCGCCGATATCCCTTTAGGGAAGGGCAGAGTCGTCCTCTTCGGCCCCGAGATCCTATTCCGAGGCCAATCTCACGCTGCATTCAAATTGATGTTTAACGCCATTTTCCGGAGTGCAATGAAGTAACTTGGAGAAGCTGAACCAGTACCGCGCGAAGCGGAATTTTCGCGAAACACCTGAGCCGGAAAGTGGCACGGCCTCGGATGGTTCACTCCTCTATGTGATTCAGGAGCATCATGCGACGACACTGCATTGGGATTTGCGACTAGAACTTGATGGCGTGCTCCTAAGCTGGGCGATCACCAAAGAGCCTCCCACTGAGCACGGAATTCGCCGCCTTGCGGTGCATGTCGAAGACCATCCCCTTGACTACGGTAGCTTCGAAGGCAAAATCCCGAAGGGACAGTACGGTGCAGGAACCGTGACCATTTGGGACCGAGGCAGTTGGGCTCCGATCAACGACCCGCGAGAAGGCTTAAAAGAGGGCAAACTAGAACTCCAAATCAACGGCGACCGCCTGAATGGGCAATACGTTTTAGTTAAAACTGACGCAGTGAACTGGCTTTTCATGAAAATGAAAAGCAAGGTTCTCCGCGTCACGGAAATGCCCGAAAACATCAAACCGCAACTCTGCGAGACCCGTGAGCGCCCACCCGAAGGGCCAGGTTGGATTCACGAGATCAAGTGGGACGGCTACCGCGCCATGGCCTATATCAAGAAAGGTCACGTCTCGTTGGAATCTCGAAATGGCAACGAACTTCGAATTCCTGTCATTGAGCAAGCTCTGGGTGCGATCAAAGTCGATGCGATCATTGATGGCGAAGTTGTGGCATTCGATGCCGAGGGCCGCTCCAGTTTCGGAATTTTGCAACAAAGCGTCAAGTCCAAGAAACTAGGCGCACTTGAATTTATCGCATTCGATTTGCTGTTTGTAAACGGTGAGGACCTCCGGCACCTGCCGCTCAAGGAGAGAAAAAAGCGACTAGAATTTCTTATTCGCGAGCTGCCAAATGTCCGATTCTCGGCTGGTCACGAAGGCTCAGGCGAGATGCTTTTTAAGCAAGCGGGTGCGAATGGCCTCGAAGGCATCGTCAGTAAACGTAGCGAACGCCCGTACGTCTCCAAGAGGACGAGCGACTGGGTCAAGGCCCGGTGTGAGAGCGTTCTCAGTGCCACCGTCGTAGGCTTCACGATGCTCAACGAGAGCCATAATCTCATGGGCGCGCTCCTCTTGGCGACTAAAGATGAGGCGGGAAATTACGTTTATGTAGGCAAAGTCGGCACCGGATTTTCCGATGCGCAGAGGCACAAGTTCTTCATTGATCTCTCCAAGATCGCCATCCCCACTCCACCCTTCGAGGAAAAAATCGACCGCAAGGGCGTGACTTTCGTCCGGCCCGAGACCGAAGTAGTTGTCAAGTACCTCGCTTGGTCGTTGGATGGAAAACTCCGCCAGCCCCGGCTTGTCGACAAAAAGCACCTCTCGCAAGAAGGCAAAGTCCTCACGACGTTCACGCTCACTCATCCCGAGCGAGTGATTGACGAGCAAAGCGGTGCCACCAAGCAAGACCTCGCCGACTACATCCAATTCGTCAATTTTGAACTTCTAAGTGAAATCGCAGGCCGCCCCCTATCCCTCGTGAGGGCCCCCGGCGGGGTCGAGTCCGAGCAGTTCTTCCAAAAACGCAAACTTCAGGGTTTCTCTGATGATGTGATCAAAATCCCATTAAAGTCTGACGACGAGGACAGTGAGGGAATGATGATTAAGAACTTATCCGGACTGATGTCTCTAATTCAGATGGGAGCGATTGAATTTCACCCTTGGGGTAGTCGAGTGGACGACCTCGAACGGCCCGACCGCCTCATCTTCGATCTTGACCCTGATCCTGACTTGCCCTGGTCCGATGTTGTTCACGGCGCCGAAGGCATGAGACGCCAACTCGCCGAACTCAAACTTGAGTGCTTCGCAAAGGTAACCGGTGGAAAAGGAATTCACGTCGTCGTCCCGATTAAGCCAGAATTTGAGTGGAAGGACATTAAGCTCTTTTGCCATCACTTCGTCGATTTCCGGGCGAAAAAGCACCCCAAGCGTTACACCGCAAGTATTTCCAAAGCCGATCGGACAGGGCGAATATTCCTTGATTATCTGCGCAATACACGCGGTGCGACGGCGGTGGCAGCGTACAGTCCCCGAGCCCGAAAAGGGCTGCCGGTGGCGATGCCCATCGCTTGGGAGGACCTCCTTGCGACTCCTCCGGGGACCATCGCCGTGCTGAATGCAAGGCAACACATCGAAGCCCGCAAAAGCGACCCCTGGCAATGGATGAAGCGCGCTTCCGGGCAGTCGCTGAAGTCGGCGTTAGGGCTTTAGCCGCTTGACTTCTTCTTCTCGCCCGGCTTAGTCCCCGCTTCCATACTCTGCCGCAACAATGTCGCCAGATCGACAACATTCGTGGTCTCCTGCCGCTTCTCGGCTTCACCAGCCAAGGTCGTCGTCTTGCCCGACGTAGCCTGCAATTCTATCCACTCCATAACAGCCTCGCGGTACTCGTCTCGATACTGAGTCGGGTCCCATTTGGCGGTCATCGATGCCACCAACTGTTCCGCGAGCGCAAGCTCTTTCTCCGAAATGTTATATTTCTCAAAGTCCGTGCTCGGCAAATTGTAGTCGTTGATGTCGCGCAACTCTTTCACGTACCGCATGAGGATAATGACCATCGCATCTCCCTGGGGCATCAGGGCGGCGACGTACTCCCGAGTCCGAATGACCATCCGGGCAATCCCAATTTGCTGCGACTTCTTCATCACCTCGCGCAAGAGGACGTAGCCCTTTTCGGCCTTCTTTTTCGGAAGGAGCAGATATGGCTTTTCAAAGAAGAGAGGATCAATCTCCGAGGCGAGCACAAATTCTTCAACGTCAATCGTCTTCGTGGCCTCGATCGCAACCTTCGCAAGTTCCGCCTCGTCGATCACGATATAGTTGTCTTCCGAGTACTCGTAAGCCTTCACAATCTGATCGTATGGCACTTCCTCACCCGTCGCATCATTGACGCGGACAAAGCGAATCCTCGCCTTGTTGCGCCCATCAAGCATCTTGAACTGGAGTTCGTTCTTCTTGTCCAGCGAATGCAAGGACACCGGGACGTTCACGAGCCCAAACGCAATACTGCCGGTCCAGATCGGTCGCGAACCGGTCGCCTTACTCTCAACGTCAGTTTCCGTAGTTTCGGAAGATTTTCTGGCCATAACTGAGAGATGATACGTCGAATTGCGTTTTCGGCGCAATGGATCTGCACAAAAAAAGTAAAAGCACCAGCAAGGTGCTTTTACTTCGAGATGGAGATGGTTAGGTGATTTTATGCTTTCTTGCGTCGAACCATGGCAACCGCGCCAAGACCCAAAACGAGCAAGCTGGCTGGCTCAGGGACTGCCTGGGTGTTGTAGCTGATGTCGTCGAAGTAGAATCCATTCTTCGTTAAATCGCCATCTGCGTGGCGAGCGCGGAATTTGAGTCGGCTCGATTCGGAGTATCCGAAGCCGAGGCTCTGTCGCCATGTGTTCAACGAACCATCGAATGACAATGGGGAGCCGCCGTCAAGGGAGATTGAAATTGGGTCGTTGAACCCACTTGTCTTCGTCAGGGAGAAGGAGAGGTGATGCCAAACGCTTGCATCCACGTTAGAGAACAAAGGCACAGCATCAAAATTCGCATTCGTAAACGATCGGAGGGTCAGACCGCCCGCGTTATTTTCAATGTAAGCGACAATATTAGCGCGATCATCGCCCGCTAAGTTTCCGGTTTCAATGGCAACTGAGGAGCCATCAGCTGCCGAAGCCGCTTTGAACCATAACGAAGCAGAGAAGATATCACCGGTATTGACTGCTGCCGTTACGTTGGGCGAGTATGGCGTTCCTTGTCCCGGGCTGTTGTAGCCGCGGGCATAGTGCCAACCCTGGCTTCCGCTGTGCGCGGCATAGCTCGCAATCTGCTCGTCGCCCGCGTCATTGTTTGTAAAATCTGCCTGGGCTCCGCCGGACCAACCGCCTTGCGTCGAGCCACCTGAGCTCATGGCTCCAGCGTTAAATGTCGGAGACTCAAAACCCGTCGAGTAACCGACGGCGTTGGCGGCGAGGGTCAGGCCTGCGCTAAAAAGAGATACTGTGATTAGTTTCATTTTCGTACTTTCCTTCCGAAATGGCGGCGCTCACATTTGAGGCCGATACTATTAATCGGTAAAAATACGAGAGAGTGTGACAGTCACATATAAAAAACTTCAAAGCACGTAAATTTGCCCTAGTAGGGGCATGCAACCGTGGTTGCAGGACTTTGATATTTAAGGCGTAACGCAAGATTAGCGTTGGGCACTCCTGCACAGGGCAAGAAGTTTTAAAAGGAAATGGTGGGCGGTACAGGATTTGAACCTGTGACCCCTACAGTGTCATTGTAGTGCTCTACCACTGAGCCAACCGCCCGGAGAATGGTGATTATACCACCGCCTAGGTGCTAGAATTTCCCATGGCGACAATATTCACGAAAATTCTGCGCGGCGAAATCCCAGGGGAGATTTTGTATCAGGATGACCACGTTTTTGCGATTCGAGACCTCGACCCCAAGGCACCTGTCCACATCCTGATTATCACCAAGAGCGAAATTCCGGGAATGGCTACGGTTGAAGTCGCGGGTGATCACATGCATATTGTCAATGCGGCCCGAGCGATCGGCGAGCAGTTGGGGCTTGTGGGTGGATATCGACTCGTGATCAACCAGGGTGCGGATGCGGGGCAAAGTGTGCCGCACCTCCACGCGCATCTGCTTGCGGGCAGACCCCTTACGGGCGACTTTGCATGAACATTCGTGAAATCGACGCGAATTCAGTGGCAGAAATTGAATTGGTTGCAGGCCGGATGCGGGACACTTTGGTGGAAGTGCTGGGCGCGGCAGTCGGTCGCGAGATGTACTCCTTGGAATGGCTGGTTGCTCGTGTGCGCTGGCATCTTGACCCTTTGGAGTGCAACGGCGCGGTATTTCTGGCCGTCGCGGATCAGGAGATTGTCGGGCATACGATCGTTCGGCTTGAACCGGATGACGATGGCACTCACTTCGGCCTCTTTTCGACGTTTTACGTTGCTCCCGCTTCGAGGAACCAAGCGATCGCAAAGGAACTTGTCAAGCATGGAGAAAACTGGATGCGAGGCAAAGGAATGCAGGTCTCAAGAACCTACACCGCTGAAAATAACATCAAATTGCACAATTTGATGTTTCAAAACGGTTACGAGATCATATTGCGAAAGAACGACATGGTCGTCCTCAGCAAGTTCCTCTAGAAAGCCATTCCTGCGTAATCTCGGATCAATCCAACCACCCGGCCGATGATCTGCGCATCTTCGCGCTTGATCTCGATCGGGCTGTAAGCCGGGTTCGATGGCATCAAGAATGTGCCCTTCGGCTCATACCGAATCCGTTTTACAGTTGCCTCATCGCCGAGCATGACCGCGACAAGTTCGCCGTTGCTCGCCGTGATTTGCGGCTTAATCACAACCAAATCGCGAGGCATGATGCCCTCGCCGCTCATCGAATCACCCCGCACACGAAGCAAAAACGCTCCTTCCATATTCCGTACCATTTCTGCCGGAACTGGGATCAAGTCTTCAATCTGCTCGTCCGCAAGAATCGGGATACCCGCCGCAATAGTACCGATCAACGGCAACATCGCGACATTTGAGGCATTCCCATACGCGGGGTGAGTAATTTTTATTGACCTCGGAGTGTTCGCTCGGGTGATGTAACCCTTTTTTTCCAGCGCATCCAGGTGAACCGTCACTCCTCGAAGAGAACCAATGTCAAAACCCGCCCCGATCTCACGAATGGAAGGTGGATAGCCTTCCCTTTGGATGTAATCGTTCACGAATCTGAGAATAGCTTCCTGCCTGCGAGTGAGTCCTTTTGCCATGGTGTCTTGTTTTACCCGATATCTGTGTACATGTACGGGCGGAATACGCAAAAGGTGTCTACAATAATCAAAATTCTCTGTAAAAAGATTGAATCCGGCTCAAGTGCCATAATAGGGGTCATCAGATTTTAGGAGTTACTGACCAAATTGTCTATTTCCAACGTTAGAAAAATTACTGAACATAAAGGATGCGGCTGGACTATCGGAGCGCTCATGATCGTTGCCCTCGGAGCAAGCATGTTTGGGTCTTGCAACAAAGGCGGGGCTCAAGAACAGCAACAGCAGAACACAAGACCCAAAGAGGCCCCGTTTGCCCTAGTTGGCACAACCGAGCTCGTTCCATCCATGATTGCCACAGGAATGGAGTCGATCCAAAAGCAGTACGGCGGAAACCTTGAAGCGGACCTATTCCCAGCGGTCATGGGCAATGCTATGCAAGTCGCCATCAATGATGCCGTTGCGGTGGAAGCGGGCAAAAAAAATGGTGTGACGGTCGATGATGCCGAAGCGGTGAAGTCCTTTGATACCCAGTGGGAATCAAGCATGCCCATGGCACGGATGCAAATGATCCAACAGGGCCAGCTCAAGCCAAATTCAACCCAAGCAGACTTTGAAAAGGCGGTAAAAGACGCCTCGGGGGGCAAGACGCTTGCCGAAATCAAAACTGAGAAACTTGCAGAGTTCAAGAAGGCGCTCGCCGATCCCGCAACGAGATCGAGCCTCCTTTCCCAACTTATTGAAAAGGGCATTGATGAAAAACTGGCTGCTTCGCTGAAAATTTCAGACGAAGACCTCAAACACTCGCGGGACCTTTACGAAGTTCGCAGAGTTTTCAGCAAGGATCAAAAGAAAATTGAGAAGGCTCTCGCCGAAATTAAGGCGGGTACGGCATTTAAGGATGCCATGGCAAAATTCAGCGAAGACGTTCCTCAGCCCCCAAAGACGATCAAGGAAACCACGATAAACGTTCCAATGGCAAACTTTTACGGCAATGACAAGCTAGCTATTGTCAAAACGTTGAAAGCGGACGAAGACTCACCTATCATTCCGGTTGACAATGGTTTCGCAGTGTATCGGATGGTCAAAGTAACCGTCACGAATATCCCCGACTTCGAAAAACAAAAAGAATCGATTCGCAAAGACTTTGAGGGGCAAATCGCCACTCAGAAGCGGGAAGCCATGATCCGAAATCTTACGAAGGAACTTAAACCCGACTGGAAGATTGACTCATTCCGAAAATTATTCGAGCTCAATAATCCCAAGGAAGGAGCGACCAAGGAGGAACTGAAGAAGCAAAAAATTGCCCTCATCGAAGAACCTTCTGCCACCTATCCTGACGAAGTTTCAACCCAGGCCGATGTCTATGTCCGCTTCAAAGCCATCTCCGACCTTTGGAAAGAGTTTACGCCTGCAGAAAAAACAAAATACACATCCGCTAAACTCGAAATTTACGGCCAGTTTCTAAGTCGTGCTGAGAGCGTCAAGTTGCGGCTTGAAATGGCCGACCTCCTCATGGAGAAGAATGATCCGCTTGCGGTAGAGCAAATCTTGCAGGCTGCGCTCGGGAATATTGCGTTCGAGCCCAAAAACCAGCAGGACTTTGCTAACATTGCGGGCGCACTCATCAAACTGAAGGCCGCGAAGCTAGGAACCGCCGAACAATTAGCGGATATCCAAAAGGCGCTGGACCGCTGGAAGAGCGACAAGATGGATCACGATAAGCAAGTCGCCGCAGAAAAGAAAGCTCAAGCCGAAGAAAAGGCTAAATTCGAAGCCGAGCAGAAAAAGGCTGCAGAAGAAGCCAAAAAGAAAGCCGCCGAAGACCTGAAAAATAAAGTGAAAAGTCGAGACGTTGGCGGCCCGCCAAAAACAATGAGCAGCAAGGACCTCACCGGTTCCGGCCCCCTCGGCGGCGCGACCACCGGCAAGTAATGGGCAAGCTCACCTTAGTTGCGGGGCCAATCGGCAACTTGGGTGACTTGACCGCACGTGCAGCGGAAACGCTACGGACGGCAGACCTCTGGTTTGTCGAGGACTCAAGGGTTAGCGCGAAACTTTTGGGGCACTTGGGCGTGAGCAAGCCGATGCGTGTGCTGAACGAGCACACTTCGGATTACAAACTCGCAGAGTACATCAAGGAACTTTCTGATCTTCACGGCGTTGTACTGAGCGATGGCGGAACCCCTTGCGTAAGCGATCCGGGAGCGATGCTATGCGACTTAGCTCATGAAAGCGGAA
>JAIOPU010000103.1 GCA_021413725.1 Armatimonadota bacterium
GAGAACGGGTTGGCTTGATCACCTATATGAGAACCGACTCGCTCAATCTTGCCGAGCGTGCCCTGACCCAGGCGCGAGAAGTAATTCGGGATTTGTATGGTGCCGAAGACCTTCCGAACAGCCCAGTTCGATATCGCACGAAAGCGAAGGGGGCTCAGGAAGCGCACGAAGCGATTCGGCCAACCGACCTTGCTCGAAGGCCTCAAGATGTCGCGACCTACTTGGATCGCGACCAGCAAGCGTTGTACGATTTGATCTGGAAGAGAACTTTGGCTTGTCAAATGTTGCCCGCAAAGGTCATGCGCTCGACGGTTGAAATTGAAGTAAAGGCTGGGAACAAGAATCTAGTGTTCACTTCTAGCGGAAAAGAAATTGTGTTTCCAGGCTTTTTGAGAGCCTACGTGGAGGGTTCCGATGATCCTGAATCGGATTTATCGGATCGTGAAACAGTATTGCCGGCCATGAAGGAGGGCCAAGAACTCGACCTCTTAAGCGTAGAGGCCCAGGGTCACACAACCAAGCCACCCGCAAGGTACACCGAAGCTAGCCTCATCAAAAATCTCGAGGAAGAGGGGGTCGGGCGGCCGAGTACTTATTCTTCGATTATCAGCACGATTCAGGATCGTGGCTATGTCTTTAAGAAGGGCAATGAACTAGTGCCGACTTGGACTGCTTTTGCCGTTACCGAGTTGCTTGAGCAAAACTTCATGAGCCTTGTGGATCTCAAGTTCACTGCGGAAATGGAAGGTGAACTTGATGATATCGCCGACGGAAAGCGAGATTGGGTGAAACATCTTCGGGGATTTTATTCAGGAGATACTGGCTTAGCGCATCGGGTTGAGACCGAAGGTAAAGATATTCCCTTTCCGGCGATGGTCTTGGGGGATGACCCCTCAGGGAATCCAGTTGTGGTGCGTGTTGGGCGATACGGAACGTTTGTTCAGCGCGGCGAAGGTGGCAAGGGGCATACGGCTAACGTGCCTGAAGAAATGGCTCCGGCGGAGCTCAATTTAGCTCTTGCTTTGGAGATGATCGACAACAAGGCGAGCGGTCCGGCAGCACTTGGGTTGGACCCGCAGACCGGGCGGAATGTCTTTTATCGCAAAGGTCGGTTTGGTGATTACCTGGAAGTCGAACAGACGGAAGAGGAAATTGCAGCGGCTGAAAAGCCACGCCGGGTTACTTTGCCCAAAGATGTCAAGGGCAACGCTCTGAGCGCAGAGGACCTTGCGCTCTTGATCCAGTTCCCGCGAAACATCGGCAACCATCCCGACACGGGTGAGCCGATTATGGTTCAGATTGGGCAGTATGGCCCTTACGTTAAGTCGGGCACCGACATTCGAAACGTCGAGGGTTGGCGAGAGGCGGGAGTATTGACCTTGCAAGCCGCCGTTGAACTCTTGAGCCAGCCGAAGTATCGCAGTGCGCGGGGCGCAGGCGCGACGCCGAATATTGAGCCCATTAAGACGCTGGGCGAGATTCCAGGTTGTGCGGGCCCAGTTCGGGTCATGGCGGGTCGTTATGGTCCCTATGTAACCGACGGCAAAACCAACGCAACGATTCCTAAGGGGACGACGCCAGACGACATCACGGCAGATGAAGCTTTACAACTAATCTTAGCTAGGGCAGGCGTACCGAAGACCAAGAAGAAGTTTGCACGGGGTAAAAAGTAGGGGCTATGCCCCTTACTCCTGAATATTACGCCGCTACTCTTGAAGCTCTCTCTTGTGCAAGGCCGGTCATCGCGCGGAAGATGTTTGGCGGGGCAGGGTACTACCTAGGCGATGTCTTTTTTGCCATTGCCGACGATGACCGGCTTTACTTCAAGGTTGATTCTGGAAATTTGGAGGACTATGAGGCGCGGGGAATGGGGCCCTGGGTTCTTGATGGGAAACCCAGCTTGAACTATCGTGAACTTCCTTCCGAGGTCCTTTTAAATCGGGCTGAACTTGGGAACTGGATTGATGCTTCCGCAACAGCCGCAGTGCGCCTAAAGGGCAAGAGGAAGAAGTGACTTACCTTGGAATTCACAGTTTCGCTACCTTTTTGATCTTTATGCAGTCTTGAGTACATGCCTGATTTCAAAGTAGTAATCATCGGTGGAGGCTCGGCGGGAATTTCTGTTGCAGCACGCTTGGCTCGTCATCTTCCCGCTAGCTCAATTGCCGTCATCGAGCCGAGCGAATCGCACTACTACCAACCTCTTTGGACACTAGTTGGGGGAGGGGCGGCGACTAAGGAGCAGTCAATGCGCCGAGAATCAGATTTGATCCCCAATGGTGTGGATTGGATTAAGGATGCCGCGGCAGAAGTGTTGCCGTCGGAAAATACGGTGGTTTCGAAAGGGGGGAAGCGACTGACTTATGAGATTTTAGTGGTCGCTCCGGGCCTCAAGATTGACTGGGAGGCCATCCCTGGTCTTTCGGCGGCGCTCGAACATGATCCTCGAGTTTCGTCGAACTACGGGTACGAACTTGCAGAAAAGACTTTTAAGGCAATACAAGCTTTTCAGGGTGGAACCGCTCTTTTTACTCATCCATCGACACCGGTGAAGTGTGCGGGGGCGCCACAGAAAATTATGTATCTCGCCGAAGAATACTGGACCAAACACGGCATCCGGGAGAAAACGGATGTTCAGGGGTTCTTTGCTCCGGCGGTAATATTTGCGGTTCCTGAGTATGCAAAAGCACTCACGGAAGTGGTCGCTAGAAAGAAGATCGATATGCGCTTCCGGCGAGATTTGGTTGAGGTGCGGCATGAGACTAGCGAAGCTGTTTTCCAGAATTTGGACTCTCCAGATGAAGTGGAAGTCGTGAAGTATGATTTCCTGCACGCGACTCCCAAAATGTTTCCGCCTGACTTTGTTGCAAACAGCCCTTTGGCAGTGACAGAGGGCCCCACAAAAGGGTGGCTCAAGGTGGACAAAGCAACTTTGCAGAATCCTGACTTTCCAAACATATTCTCATTAGGTGACGTTGCAGCGTTGCCGACAAGCAAAACAGGTGCCGCAGTGCGAAAGCAGGCGATCGTGGTCGAGAAAAATGTGCTTTGCCAACTAGCCGGCAGGGAGACTCACCCGCTTTATGATGGTTACACCTCGTGTCCGTTGGTCACCGGGTACGGGAAACTCATCATGGCTGAGTTTGGTTATGACAACAAGTTGATGCCAAGTTTCCCGCTGGACCCGACGAAGGAACGGTGGTCCATGTACATGATCAAGAAGCACGGCCTTCCGGTTCTGTATTGGAACTATATGCTGAAGGGCCGCGCTTGAAAATCCTGCACCAGTTTATTTAGTACAATGCGGCAATGAAAATGAGTTCTTCAGCAAAGTTGCCACTTCACTTCAAAGTCCTTATGGGGCTTGTGCTCGGAGCGATCGTGGGCGGCATCTGCCAGGCTGCGAATGTTCGGAACCTGGACTTCATTGTTGACAATTTCGCCAAGCCAATGGGCGCGATTTTCCTCAACATGATTTTCATGGTGGTCGTGCCGTTGCTTTTTGCTGCATTGGTCCTTGGCGTTTCTGAACTGGGCGATGCGACCAAGATTGGCAAGGTGGGTTTGCGGTGTCTGATGATGACCATTCTGCTCAGCGGGATTGCTGTGGGCATCGGGGTTGTTGCCGTAAATATTGTGAAACCCGGAGCGGGATTCAGCACTGATGAAGTTCTGAAATTGCAGGAATCCATTGGGAAGAAGGCGGACGCCGCCAAATCGGTGGAGAAATCGAAGGAAGCCAAGACGGCAGCGGACACGATTGTGGAGATGATTCCCAAAAATCCTCTGGAGTCGGCGACCAAAGCTCTGGAAGGCGGCCTGCTTCCGTTCATGGTCTTCGCTTTGATTTTCGGGATTGCTCTGTCGGGAATTCCTCCCGAGAAGGCACTACCGGTCAAAGAATTCCTTGAAGGGTTGCTTGCGGTCACGCTAAGAATCATCGATATGGGGATGAAGTTGGCTCCCTACGGTGTCTTTGGACTCGTTTTTGCGATTAGTGCGAAGCTTGGGATAACGGCATTTGTAGCGCTCGGGAAGTATGTGATTTTGGTCATGGTCTGTCTTGCGTTCCATCAGTTTGTGGTTTACAGCATGGCTTTGAAGTACATCGCAAAGCGTGATCCGCGGACGTTCTTTCGACAGATTCGTGGGGTTATGCTGACTGCGTTTGCGACCTCGAGCAGCAATGCTACTCTTCCGACGGCTTTGAAGGCCGCTGAGGAGGAAGTGGGTCTTCCGCGCAATGTCAGTAACTTTGTCTTGACGGTTGGAGCGACCGCAAATCAAAACGGTACAGCGCTATTTGAGGGCATTACAATCCTGTTCCTCGCCCAGCTTTTTCACGTTGACCTCAGCATCGGGCAACAATTTATGGTGATGGGACTTGCGATTCTGGCTGGCGTTGGTACGGCGGGGGTGCCGGGCGGTGCTTGGCCGATGATCGCGATTATCTTGGTAAAAATTGACGTTCCAGCGGAAGCGATTGGGATTTGTCTTGGCGTAGACCGGATTCTTGACATGAGCCGAACTGTCTTGAACGTGACCGGGGACATTACCATTGCCGCGTGCGTGGCTCAAATGGAACCGAAGGCGGCTACACCTCAGGTGGCTGCGGGCTAACCAGGTATCCTATAGGGACTTATTCCCGCACCGCCACTCCGTTGGCAATTCTGCGGAAGGAAATCCTCTTATGCAAGATTTTGACAACGTTGCCGCGCCTGAAAACTCTGATATTGCCTCTGCTGACCACGAATTTGATCAGGAGATGGATGAAATGCTCCAACCCATCCACTTGGGTTCTGAGTCGGAGGCTGAAGTTCTTTTGCGCCGAATTGAGGAGCTTGAAGCCGAGAATGCTGACGCTAAAGATCAAGTCCTGCGCGCAATGGCGGAGGGCCAAAATGTCCGTCGTCGAATGCAACAAGAGATGGAGATGTCTCGGAAATTTGCGACAGAGCACTTAGTTCGGGAGATCATTCCTGTGTTGGATAATTTTGAGCGTACGGTCACTTCAATCAACGCGGGAGCGACACTGGAGAGTATCGCTATGGGAGTGAAAATGGTTGAAAAGCAACTTTTGGCCGCGCTGGCGAATCAGCAGGTTGAGCGTGTGGCCAGCATCGGCAATCCTTTCGATCCAGAGATTCATGAGGCCATTGGAACGGTTGAGGCGGAAGGGACCGAGTCCGGCACCGTTGTTGAGGAACTTGAGTCTGGATACCGGCTCCACGGCCGTACGTTGCGCGCTGCACGTGTTCGGGTGGCGAAGTAACCGATGTTCGGTACCGACGGGATTCGGGGCATAGCTAATACTTTTTTGTCACCCCAACTCGCGTTTGACCTTGGTCGGGCAGCGGGCGCGGTTATCGTCGAGCAGAATTTGGTTCGAAGAGTTGTGATTGGCCGCGACACCCGTCGTTCTGGGCCAATGCTGGGAGCATCGCTTGCGGCGGGGTTTTGCCATGCAGGAATCGACGTTGTCGCCCTCGGAGTAATCCCAACGGGAGGATTAAGCTACTTCACTCGAACAGGTGGCTTCTCCATGGGCGCGGTCATTTCGGCGAGCCATAATCCTGCGCCCGACAACGGGGTCAAATTCATCGCTCACAACGGCCGCAAGATTTCGGAGGAAACTGAGTCCCGTATTAGCTCGCTGGTGGGAGTTGTACTTTCACAGGTTCCAGTTGGTGCGGGTGTTGGGTTTTTGGATTCAGGCCAGCCCGATTTATCAGGCTATCTTTCTTACTTAGTTTCGTTGGTTCCTGAGCGACTGGATGGCATGAAGGTCGCGATTGACGGTTCTCAGGGCGCGGGTTTCGACTTGGGAGTTAGAATTTTTCGAGAGCTTGGAGCAGAGGTAACGGTTGTCGGTTGCGCACCGGACGGCCTAAACATCAATTTTGAGTGCGGGGCAACTTATCCTGCTCACATACAGGCATTAACAAAACAGGTTGGGGCAGACCTTGGTGTCGCTTACGATGGCGATGCCGATCGGGCAGTGTTCAGCGACAATTTGGGTCGGCTGATTAATGGTGATCGCACGATGGCGATTTGGTGCCGTCACTGGCGCGAAAGCTTGAACCCTAAGGCAGTTGTGGGCACGGTAATGTCCAATGGGGGCTTTGCCCTCGCCATGGCCACCGATGGAATAGAGCTGCACCGGGCTAATGTGGGGGACAAATACGTTGGAGCTCAACTTCGCAAAATTTCTGGACAAATCGGCGGTGAGCAGAGCGGTCATATCATCTTTAGTGAGCGAGGCCCCACCGGTGACGGTCTCATCACCGCTCTCGAAATGGCTCGAGTGTTGAAACGCGAAGGAAAGCCTGCGGACAAACTTTTTGGAATCTACGATGCGATGCCGCAAATCATGGTCAACGTCGAGGTAGCGGATAGAGAGGCGTTCAAATCATCAACTGCAGTAAGTGAAGCGATTAGCTCGGCGGAGGCAAGGGTTGTCGGTCGTGGACGGGTTAGTGTGAGGGCCAGTGGCACTCAACCTATGGTGCGGGTGATGGTAGAGGCCGATGATTATGAACTTCGAGACTTCGCAGCGCAGGAAATCGTAGACGCCTTGGAAAAAAATGTAGGCGTGACGAAAATTCGGAGGATTGAACTTACGAATGCTTTGGGCGATTGATGTTGGAAACACTCAAACTGTAGTCGGAATCTACTCTGACGGCAAGTGGCTGGCGCACTGGCGGTTGAACACGGAATCCGAAACCACCGAGGACGAGTTAGCTGCAAAGCTAAAAGTTCTTTGTGAACTCAAGGGTGTACCGTTTCGCGCCGATGCTCTCATCGTAGCAAGTGTCGTGCCTTCCTTCAACCTAAGTTGGAAATACTTTGCCACCAAATGGCTCTCAGTAGAAGCGCAATTCCTGACTTCGGGGGCTCAGGTTGGTATTCCGGTGCTTTACGATCCTTCGCATGCCGTAGGTGCAGACAGGATCGCGAATACCTTGGCAGGCCTTGCGGCTGGTAATCCTCCCCTCATCGTGGTTGATTTTGGAACTGCGACAACGATTGATGTGATTTCCGCGAGGAGTGAATATTTGGGTGGGATTATTTTGCCGGGTTTGGCGGTGTCATTGAGTTCACTGACCAGTAAGACAGCGAAGTTACCGCAGATTGAACTTCAGGCTCCAGAATCGGTTATTGGAAGAACTACCATCACGGCCCTTCAATCCGGGATCGTTCTTGGCCATGCGGGGGCGATTGACGCACTCGTCGCTCGAACTCAAAATGAACTTGGGCAGAAGGCTTGGGTGATTGCGACGGGAGGACTCGGAGGTACTTTTCTGGGGCTTTGCGCGTGCATTCAAGAATATCACCCCAATTTAACACTGGACGGGTTGAGGATTGCGTTTGACAAGATTTCAAGGAACCAGAATGGAAACTGATATTGTTGAATCCAAAAGTTGCCCCGGGACGTCTGAATTCCAAGGTGCGGAGTGCCATTGACGGCAACACGCAAAATGAGCGAGAATATACAGTAATGAAATTTTTTAATCTTCGACGACCATTTTTTGTGGTCTTGACACTGGCGGTTGGACTTGTTCGCCTCGCCATGGCACAGGATTTTACGATTTCCTCGCCGAACAACGGCGATGTGTTGGGAAAGACAAACCAGCTCAAATTTAACATTAACAACGTGTCAAGCCAAGCTAAGATTGTGGCAACCACGGTGAATCAGGCCAATCCATCCACCAGTTTTCGAGTCGAAGGAACGTTTGACCCTGATTCGAACAACAAAATCAGTGGCAATCTTGATTTGAACTTCGATCAAACGACTCCATCTGGTCTGTACAACATCACGGTTCAGTATTTTCAGCAGGGCAGTGTTTTGACGACCCGAACGATTTCGAATGTCAACATTGACACTACGTCTCCAAAATTTCGAAATGTCACGCCTTTGACCAGCGCATTCGTGAAGGGAATCGTTCCTATTCTAGCCGAGCTTGACGAGGCCAATGTAGACCTTTGGACAGTAAAGGTCAATAGCAGTGACATTCCGAACAATACCGGGAGCAGTAGCTTGATCAATGTCTTGTGGGACACCGGTTTGATTACTCGAGACGGGTCACAGAGCATTTCTATTGACGTGAAGGATAAAGGAAAGAACAGTTCCAACCGATCATTATCAGTAACGCTGGATCGAGTGCCTCCTTCAACGGCGATTCGGAGTCCAAGTACCATTGGTTACCGCCAAGGTGCGACGATTCCGGTGCAGATTGATGTAGACGACCAGTTTGCAGGATCGGTGACCGCGAACGGTATTATTGTTACACTGAAGACACTTGACGGGCAATTTATCCAGCGAGTCGCTCGCCGAGGAGTCCGTCAGAATGGAAACGGTGTGCAGTGGGTCGGTCGAATTTTGAAGACGAGCAAGATACCAAGCACGTTTAAGATGATTGTTGTAGTGAACGACCGAGCCGGAAATGCGGCTTTGACTCAAGAAGTCACGGTAAGATACGGAAATTAGTTAGAAATTTAGGGAAATCATTGTGAAGTTAGCAAGGAGGCTTTTAATCGTTGTGGGGATAGTTGGGGCGGCATTTTGCCAGGCTCAGATTCCGGATCTACTCAATAGTTTGGACGCTGGTGGGCGCGCTATGGGAATGGGGGGGTCTCTTTATGGGACCGGCGCAGATAGCCATTCTGTCCTAGCCAATCCCGCGGGTTTGGGTTATGTAACTCAGCGCCAAGTGTCTTTGGCATTCCGGAACAAGCCGACATCAACCACTAACGCAAGCAATAATTTTAGAAATCCAGATCTCGCAACAACCGCTGGTTCGGGAGATATCTCGATTTCCCACGCTGGCTATGTACAACCAGTAGGCAAAGGGGCAATAGGGCTTTCTTTCACCACCGGCGGATTCATTCGCGATGAGAAGAGCGGCGTGGGCGACTTGGTGCTCGATGCGGGCACAAGCATTCGCAATTATAGAGAGTTGCTAAAAGCGAACATCGACTTTTTCACTGCATCTTATGGTGCGGCAGCCGGTGGATCTCCTCTGACTTGGGGAGTCGGTCTGGTTGTCGCCTCTACCTTTGTCAGAAATACCCAATCCTATGATTTGGTTTCTGGCGGACAAGCCAACCCGACGACTCCACTTGATGTTACGGGAACAGGGACTGGGATCGGGGCCGTTGCCGGAATTCAGTATGTACCACCCTCCAAGTCGAATCTTGTTCTTGGACTCAGCGTGCGGACACCGATTAGAGGGTGCCTTCAGTGGCGGACTGGGAGTCGAGTATAACCATCTTCGCGGTAATGTGCGAATTCCACTCCGGCTCGGATATCAGGTGATCCAGAAGGGTGGCAAGGGCTTTGACAGCCGCAACGCATTGACATTTGGAGTCGGCTATCGACCCCTTAATCAAAACTATTCTATGGACCTTAGCTTTGGATTCGGCTCGGGAACCATGGATCGAGCATTTTCGATCAACTATCGACTGAACTAGAGAGTTTATGAGTATATCAAGGAAGATTTGGATTTTTGGACTGTTCCTAAGTGGAGGGGTTGCTTCGGCGCAAAGCTGGACGGACGCGTATGAGAAGGGCCTCAGCGCTGCTCGGGGGCTTAAATGGATGGAGGCGCGAGGGTTCTTCAAGAAAGCAGCCTCGCTGAGAACCGAGGACTTCTCGGACAAGACAATGTTGCCTGGATCGGTAACAGATCCGAAAATTTGGCGAAACGGCGCACCCTACAGTCCGAACTTCTTAGGTGCCTATGCTGGCTTTAAGTACGCAAGTAGCATCAAAGACGACAAAGTCCGTTCCACACTCTTGACCACAGTTGCGAACGAATTCATGGCCTTGATTGAGAAGGGACAAAAGGCTCCTGAGACATTTTATTACTTGACAGGAACATACGTTTTACTGAATGATCCCGTCGGTCAAAAGTCAAGTTCTGATTCCGCGATGGCGAACAAGAGTTCGAACTGGAAAGTAGATTCGGAGGTCATCGCTCCCGAAGAAAAGGCGGCAGTTGTAAGCTTTATGGCTGGACCATCCGGTACCGGAACTGCAACGGTGACGGTTGAACCAGCTCAAAAAGACCCAGTTGCAGTTGCTCCAGAACCACCAAGAGCTGTCAAGAATCAGAAGAAGCCCAAGAGTCCAACGGACGATAGTAGTCCGGTCGTTGCTCCGAAGCCACCTAAGGCAAAGGTTGATCCTGCTGTGGAAGCGGGACCTGCGGCAAAGGTCAACGAAATTTCGGGCAAGTTTGCCTTGGTCATTGGAAATTCCAATGAAAAGTTGGATGCTGGCATTAACTTTGGCGATTCTGACGCGGCCAACGTGAAAGAGCAACTGATACAAAACGCTGGTTACTCTGAAGCTAATATTGAAACTCTGACTAATGCTACGTCCGCTGAAATCATGGCGAAAGCAGCCGCTCTTGCGGCGAAAGTCGAAGATCGTGGCGTGGTGACAATCTATTTTTCGGGTGTGGGTACCCATCTTTCCGGAAAAGACTACCTCGCAGGAATTGACACTTTGCGGACGACTGACGCTAGCACTATGGTCGAAAAGGCCGCCCTTTTCCGAATATTCATGGCTAAAGGCGCGAAGGTGTTTTCCTTCTTCCAAGTGAATCGACCTCTAGTTGACGGAAAGTGCTTTGGAATGGAAGCTTCAATGGTCGGGCAAGTTGCTCAAATGCAGGCGACCGTTCCCGGCGGAAAGGTCTTTAGTACCATGCGTGGAGGTAAGCCAATCGGTCTCTTTACGGAAGCTTTTGGGACGGCTCTGAGTTCGATGCGCACTAATCGAGTGCCAATTTTGGAATTCGGCTGGTTGGTTTTTGATAAAATTCGCAACGGTGGTGGAACCCAAGGAGGAGGATCTTTGCAGATTCCAACTTTGCCCGTTTACACAAATATGGGTTCAGATTCAAAATTCTGAACCTAATTCGGTCTAGTCATCGTCGAATATAACTAATTGGGGGTCTTTACCTATGGAAAGGTCGCTACTGCTGTATTCGATTGATGATAGAACTCGTGCCCTCACCCAAAAGCTCGCCACTGAATATGGCGAACGGTTCGTAGAGGAATACCTAAAGCCTTCGCTCCAATCAGCGGTTCGGCATTCTGGTCGCGAGGTCTCAGAACTCACCGAAAATCTCCTCGATCCATACACCGGGCTATCGGTGTTCTTCGATCACTACGCTTTTTCTCGGAGAGGGAAAGAGCGAGAGACTCTCGCCAAGACAACTTGCGAGGCACTTTCGCGCTTGGCGAAGGAAAAGCCCTTTACCGATGCCCTAGGCCTGTCCGACGGCGAAGTATTCTGGCAAGAGTTCCTTGCCATCTCCGATGAAGACAAGCGGAAGCCACAAGAGCAAATTAATCGTGGAGTGATCCAGGGGATGCTTGAACTTGCCCAAGAAATCTACCGCTTGGACGGAGTGGGTTCAATTTGCGCATGGGTGAAGGCAGCCGTCGAGAACACTGGTCGTATTGATGCCGTATTCGAGCGCATTGTTGACATTCGCGGCATGGGGCCTAAAACTACTTCGCTTTTCCTGAGAGACATGGTTTTTCTTTATGGTCTTGAAGATCAGATTGACAATGTGGATCGGCTCCTGCTCCAGCCAGTAGATCGTTGGTTGCGACTCTCGGCAAGCTATCTGGTTCCCGATCTGGAAGAGGACCAGTGCGCGGATTGGATTCTTGCTGGTAAGGTAGCGAAACTTGCGAGGCATGCTGGCGTGAGTGGAATCATGTTTAACATGGGCTCTACCTTCTTCGGAATGAAGGAAGTTAAGAATCCTGAGTTTTTTGTAGCCTGCATCGAACGCCTGTGAACCGGGATTTCCTTCATAATTGCTCTATGAATCCACAAGAGGTCATTGAGGCAGCGATTGCCGACGGCGCGTTTCCGGGTGCGTCATGGGCATTTGGAAGTGCGGACAGAATTGAGACGGGTTCTGCGGGGCGCCACACTTACGATGATGACAGCCCCGAAGTCAAGTCCGATTCAATCTACGATATCGCGAGCCTCACGAAAGTAGTCGCGACGACCAGCACCGCGATGTTGCTTTCGCAAATGGACGAGCTAGACATCGAAAAGCCGGTCCAATTCTATCTCCCTGAATTCACGGGAGCGGGGAAGGAGGATGTCACTGTTTTGAATTTGCTGTTGCACAATTCGGGCTTGCCTCCTCATCGGGAGTATTGGAAGGAATTTCCATCTCTGTTGCAGGCTTGGTCGGGTATTCCGCAGGAGGAATTGGTTTATAAACCCGGTTCAGAGACGCAATATAGTTGTGTCGGTTTCATCATTTTGTCGATGGTGTTGGAATCCATCCTGAACGGTGGGGGAACCGTACAGGGACTCAAGGAGTTTGAAGTCTTCACCGAACTTTCGGTGCTTTGCCGCTTGCAGATGGGGCATAGTACCTTCAGACCAGGACCGTTTACACGCCGATTGTGCGTCCCTACCGAGGTGGTCGAGGACGGTTTTTTGCGCCAGGGTCTCATCAAGGGCGAAGTTCACGACGAAAACGCTTTCTTTCTCGGCGGAGTGGCAGGGAACTCGGGTCTCTTTTCCACCGCCGCTGACCTTGCCCGGTTTGCACAGTGCTTACTTCGGGGTGGGGATGGCATATTCCAGGAAGGATTCCTCAAAGTTTGGACTGCTCGCGAGGATGAAAGTAGCACACGAGCACTAGGTTGGGACACTAAGGCAGAGTTTGGCTCCTCGGCTGGGGACCTCTTTGGACCCAATTCTTTCGGTCACACTGGCTTTACCGGGACGTCCATTTGGATTGATCCGGTTGCCGGTGCTTTTGGAGTACTGGTCAGTAATCGCGTCAACCCGACTCGTGAGAACCAGAAAATCACCACGGTTCGACCGCGGTTTTACAACGCGGTGTACAACTCGATTAAGGCTTAACCGGAGCGGGAGCCGGAGCCGGAGCAGGAGTCGCTTCTGGCTTCACCGCAACTGTCGGCACAGTCTGCGCTCGCTTCCCAGATTCAACTGCCCCTTTTGGAGTGGCCTTCGTCGCGATCCAGACCGGTGTCTCTGACCGATTTGCCGCGCCGAGACCAGCGAAACTGGATCCCAGTACTCCGGATGAGTAGCCTAGCTCGTTTCCTTTGAGAGAATTTTGCACCAGGCCGGGTACGAGTTTCTTTGTCGTTGGATCGTAGAGACAACCGACAAACACAGCCGTTTGGAGTTTCAGAGCCGCGTCCGTGGCGACTATATCTTTCGAGCCTTCCAGTGACCAAGTCTGAGCTTTGGTCTTGACAGAGAGCATGATCGCCGTTTCGGTTGACTTTTGGATCAAAACGCGGCCCTCAAGCATGGTCGGGTGCTGGTTCTCAACTTCTAGCGCGCCGTCGGCCTTGCCGAGTTCGATCTTCGCTTCGCCCTTATCCTCAGCGAAGCTGAGATTCAGGACTAAGGCGTCTTGGAAGCCCTTGTTAGGGTCGAGGTTAATGGAGAGTGACTTGTTGGCTACCTTGGCCGACTTTCGCGCGGTCTCGCCCAAAGGGACGTAGCTGTAATCGCCGGCAAGATCGAGTGAGACGCGAACGTAGCCTTGATTCCGCGACGCGGTGCCCAAATAGATAAATTTGCTCGCGCCGGGCTTGCCGTCTTTCATTTCAACCAAACCTGCGGGCCAGAGAGAAAGGGCCTGTGACTCAAAAACGATGTCCGACTCTGCGGATCGCGCTAAAGCGACCTTTCTCAGTCCAATAAAAGCAGTGCTACTCGTTGCCGCCGGGTTCACGCTTAGAAAGACGGGAACCGGTGCAGAGAACCCCGGAGTGGAAGTACTCGCCTCGCGTCCGCGAGAGGTTTCGTTCAGCGTGTTGGAGTTGAATGGGTTGGCAGAATCATTTCCGCCGCACCCCACGAGCAATCCCAAAAACGGCAACAAAAGGACTTTTTTCATACTTCTATATTATCGGACGTCTGAACCGGCAATCTTGGTCGAATTATCGGACGAGAAGTTCGAGTTCGGGGTCGCCGACCTCGTTGATCTTGTCCGCGACGTCCAAGAATTGCGTGTAAATCTCTTCGAAGCGCGCATCGTTGAAACTGTATCCAAGCTCCGCGAGGCACCATTCGAGAAAGCGGCAAGAGTTTGGTGGTGTCAATCGAAGTCTCCAGCCCGCCGGTGTAGTCCTTGCGAATGAACATTGCCATGACGACTTCTTCCAAGGCCGTATTCCCGGCGCGCTCGCCGATGCCGTTGATCGTAACCTCGACCTGTCTCGCCCCGCCCATGACGCCTGCAAGCGTGTTCGCGGTCGCCATGCCGAGGTCGTTGTGGCAGTGACAACTAAAGACGGCTTTATCCGAATTCGGAACGTTCTCGATGATCCCTTTGATCAGAGCCTGATATTCGGCAGGGAAGGTGAATCCGGTGGTGTCGGGAACGTTGATGGTGGTCGCGCCCGCGCGAATTACTTCCTCGGTGACTTTATATACATAGTCGAGCTCGGCGCGACCCGAGTCTTCCATGAAGTACTCGATGTCGTCGGTGTACTTGGTCGCGTGCTTCACTGCGGCGACGCCCACCGCAAGTGCTTCTTCCTTGCTCATTCTGAGCTTGTTGACAAGATGGTTTTGGCTCACGCCAAGACCAGTGTGAATTCGACGAGACTCGGCGGGAGCGAGGGCTTCGGCGGCGACATCAATGTCCTTTTCGCGGGCGCGAGTCAGGCCGCAAATGGTGACGCCTTTGATCTCGCGGGCAAGGGTGTTGACGCTCTCGAAATCGCCGGGTGAACTGATCGGGAAGCCCGCTTCGATAATGTTGACCCCCAGAACGCGCAAGGCGTGGGCGATCTCAAGTTTCTGCTCCATATTGAGCCGAACCCCCGGACTTTGCTCGCCGTCGCGCAGGGTTGTGTCGAAAATCAAGACTTGCTTGCTCATAATCACATTATACGGCGTTTAGCCCTTGAAAAACGACTTGAGAATAAATAAAAAGTTCGCCGGGCGTTCGGCGAGGCGGCGGGTGAAGTACGGGTACCACTGATCGCCAAAAGGAATGTAAACGCGAACGTTGTAGCCTTCCGCGAGGAGGGAGTCCTGCAAGTCACGGCGGATGCCATAGAGCATCTGGAATTCGAATCTCGCCTTGTTGATGCTCTGCTCCTGGGCAAAGGTTTTTACGACGTTGATAATGTTCTCGTCGTGGGTCGCGATAGCGGGGTAGTTGCCTTCTTTCAGCAGTAGTTTCGCCATCTCCACAAACTTTTGGTCCACAAGGCCTTTCTCCGGAAATGCGACTGCTGCTGGTTCCAAGTACGCCCACTTCACCTCGCGAACCCTTGCGCCAAGAGCGATCATCTTGCGCGAGGCTTCCATGTCCACGCGGACAAACGTATCCGACTCGGCGGCAATTCGCAGGACTTCGCGGTAGTTGCCTTCGGCAAACTCGAGCCCCTGGTCGAGTCCGCACTGGGTCAACTTAATCGAAATATTGATCTTCGCCGCGAATTCGGATTTGCCGATTCGGGTCAGCATTTCCTTGTACTTGTGAATCGCGCTGAGGGCTTCTTCTTTCGAGGCGGTGTTTTCGCCCAGATAGTCCAGCGAGGACATCAGCCCGACTTTGGCGAGTTCTTCGGCGGCCTTCATCGCGTCTTCGAGCGTATCCCCGGCGATAAATCGTTTCACGACAGGCCGAAAGAGAAATGACTTTCGGACGAGAGACTCCACGGGCTTGAGAGCGGAGGTTTTGAGGATAAAGGTTCGACCGAGCGACATTGGCGGTAGGACTATTTTAGCTCTTTTCGCAGCCTGCGAACTTTTCAGCAACTTCTCCGGTTAAAGAATGCAAGAGGGCATTGGAGAAAATGATGAATAAAAAACGACGCATAATTCTAATCGGAGCAATTCTACTGGGCCTTGGCCTCTTTGCCTTCGCCTATCCCATCGGCGCCATCCTCGGCGTCCAGGCGGGCTACTGATGGATCGGTAACCATGTCCTGGCAACTCGCCGCCGAAATATTCGCCGGAGGGCTTTTCTTTGTGGCCTGTAGCGCCCTGATCTTCTGGCCCCTAGAGGAGATCTTCGAACACGACAAGTCCGTGCGCCCCAAGCTCTCGGACTTGGCCGCTCTCTGGTTCTATCAGTCCTACGGCCTGTGGATCAGCGCGGGGATCGTGCTGGAACTCGCGTACCTGGGTCGGCGGCAAATGCCGCCGACCTGGCTGAGCTGGGTGCACCAGACTCCGTACTGGGCGCAAGCGGTCGCCGCACTGCTCATGGCGGAGGTCTGGGTCTATGTCTTCCACCGCCTCTCGCATCGCTGGGACTTCCTCTGGCAATTCCACAAGTTGCACCACACGGTCGAGGAGATGAGTTGGAGCGCAAGCTCGCGGCAACATCCGGTGGACTTTCTCCTGATCATCGTCGGCGCCAACCTCCCCGCAATGATTCTGGGGATCGATTTGAGGTCCATCGCCCTGTTCGTGATCCTGGAGAGGTTCTACACGGTGTTTCTGCACTCGAACCTACGCTGGGATTGGGGCTGGTTCTCGCGGGTGATCGCGAGCCCGAGCCTTCACCGGGAGCATCATCAGCCGCGCGGCCACCGAACGAACTACGCGGGCATCCTGAGCCTACTGGACTCCGTAGGGAAGACCTACCAGGCTCCCGCCGAGAAGGACCCCCAACCTCCTCGCCCCTGAAAGGGGGAGGTCAGTGAGCCTCAGCGAACTGGGTGGGGAAATTTGGTTCTCGGGAACAAAAACTCGCCGAGGAGCAATCCACTTGGAGTGCTCGAATCTTATTCGAGCTTTCACGTGCGGCGATCCTATCGCCGCTCTCAAAATAGCTGCAGGTTCAGAAATTCGCCGCAACTTCACGGGCGATAAGATCGCCCTG
Source organism: Armatimonadota bacterium (assembly GCA_021413725.1). Classification (GTDB taxonomy): domain Bacteria; phylum Armatimonadota; class Fimbriimonadia; order Fimbriimonadales; family Fimbriimonadaceae; genus JAEURQ01. The sequence goes on from JAIOPU010000103.1 coordinate 16,872, forward strand.
ATACAAAGCGCGAAAAGGATTCGCGCACTCCAAAAAAAACCCCCTGCGAACCCAGCGTGAAACAAAAAGAAAAAAAAGCCCACCGCAAAAGCAGTGGGCAAAAAGAACAGCCGAAGGAGAAATTAAGCCGCAAGAGTAAGAGAGTTCGAAGAGCCCTCGGGGTAGGCAACCGAAATCGGACTTGCCGGGGCGGTGTTGTTCGCCGAATAAGCAACCACCTTGTACCAAACCGCATCGCCCGGAGTCTGACCGGTGTGCGTGAATCTTGTCTTGGTAATCGCCGCGATCTGCGACCAGTTCGCGCCGCTGTCGTGCGAAGCGAAAACCGCAAACTTCACGGAAGGAGCGTTGCCCGATCGGCTCCACTTGAGCTTGTTCTCGCCCGTCTCGTAACCATTAACGTTCAAAGTCGCAACGCCAACGGCGATGACTGCAGTTGGGGAAGTGTCCGGCACCGAGAATCCGGCGTCGAGCTTCAGCGCATCGGTCACCGAAGGATTCGCCTGAACCTTCTTGTTCAGGAGCTGGACCATAGTGACCAAGGACTTCTTCGTGACATTCTTGGTCGCCGTCGCCGAAGTCTTCGCCGCTTCCGATCGCCGCTTGCATCTTCTGTCCAAACTTCAAAATCTCAGATTCCCGTGTCGGGATTAACTTTTTACCCATAGTTTTACTACCTGCCTGTTTATTGTCTCCTTCGCTGAGCGGGTCCTTTCGGGAGCGGCTCAGCGCTACTAGAGTTTTTGGCTGAATAAAACGGTTGCAATAGGGTTACAGGAGGCTTTTTTCAAAAAAAGTAGCGTGTGCTGCTATTGTGAGTCTACTGTGGACTATGGAATTTCCCCTGCAGATACAGCAACACGGCGATTCTGAGTAAGATATTGCCCTTCGACGTAGCTCTGATTGGAGCCTGCTTCGATGATCTTGGCACTGAAGATGCCCCGCACTCTTGTGGGAATTCGAGAATCAAAGAGCGTCCCATTGCCAAGCTGTCCCTGGGAGTTCGCACCCCAAGAGTAGACAAAGCCGTCAGAAGTTAAGGCTAGGCAATGCTCTTTGCCTGCGGAGACCTGCGTCACAGTCCCCGGAATCATAATCTGAACAGGCGTTAACCGTCGAGTTGTAGTTCCGTCTCCGAGTTGCCCGCGATTGTTCGCTCCCCAAGCCCAAAGTGTTCCGTCATTCTTTACGGCGTATGAGCTGTATTCGCCACAGGCGATTGACTTCACATTCGTAAAATTGGAGATCAATTTAACGTACTGCGTTGAAACACCTATAGCGGTATCCCCAAGCTGACCATTGGTGTTAGAGCCCGTCCCCCAAACCCGATTTCCCCAATCGAGGAAAAGACTGTGGTTTCGGCCACCGGTCGCCGCTCGAATGTTTCCAAACACGGTGGTTGCGCTCTTGCGGACATATCCAAAACCGGCACGACCGACAAAAGTTCCGTCACCCAGTTGCCCCGCATTATTTTGCCCCGTCGCGAAGCAGAGATCGTTGTCATTTATGTAAAAGGTGGTGTTGTACCCGGCGCCAATTGCATTCGTGGGACCAGCAATCCGAATCCACTCCGGCTGGATTGCGGATCCATTTGCGATTTGCCCGTATGAATTGTCACCCCATGCGAATACTTCTCCATCAGCCCGACGACAAACTCCATGATTTTCTCCCGCGACAAGTGTTTTGGTCTGGAATTCTCCAGTTACTGGCTCTGGTCTGATCTTTGTCACGGTACTGTTGTCCATCAATTGCCCACGGTCATTGAATCCCCACGATTTGCAGTGGTCAGCAACTGCTGAAACGGCCCCGAATGAGCCGGCAGCAATACTTTCTAAATTCCTGTGGCCGCTTATTTGGGTTGGGATGGCAATCTGAGCAGGTGATTCAGAACCAATTCCCAAGATTCCGGAGATATTAGAGCCAAAGCCCAAGAGACAACGGACATCATTTCTTGGTGCCTCCGGCAAGTACTTGCGAAGCATGGGAGTTACTTGCCCGAATGTGTTCACAAAGTTGCCCGCCCAATAAACTCCACCAGAGTTATCAATCTCCAGGGCCGAGGAGCCTCCGTAGGGCGATACTGATCGGATGTTCGATTCAACCTCCCATTTCACCTCGCCAGTTTTGTCGTCAATACAACTGAGGTGCGCGACATCGGTCCCCGTTCCAGTCGTCGCGTTGACGACAATGTAAGAATATCCGTTGAAAGTTTTGAGGAGTTCGACTTCCGAGGGAGTAAAATCAACTTCTCCATAGTCCAGCACTCGACGCCATTTCAGGTTCATTTTTGGGTCGAAGCACATGAGAGTTAGGTCTGTTCCTGTTATTGTTGAATGAGTCTCCGTCGCGAAAATTGCGTTTCCATAATCGTCACACACGACATTCCAAGTTCCGTTACCAAGCCCACTTGAAATGAGTTCGTTGGAATAAAACGGCATGTCGAACCGGACGCTTGCATCATATCGAGGACTGGTTTTTCGGTATGTGGGACGCCAGTGTGGGCTTCCCGCAATTTCACCGTATCTACCCGCCGTAAGAATGCTATCCGCATCGTTTACCCCGATCACAAAGCTCTGTTGTAATCTCGAAGGAACCCCTTGAAAGCCCGAACCAAAGGCGGTACCGTCTGCTCCACGCCGATCAATCGCTTCCAGGTATCCACTTGGATGATCGTAAGCGGTTCCCGAAATTAATAGCTGGTCTCGACTGTTCTTTGCAGCGTAGCCGTAAGCAAACCCGCGAATATTGTCAAACAGATTGTTGGCGTAGAGCGGCGTCCCGTCTGAAGCATTGAACCCGAACAGCACCCCTCGCTGTCCGGCATTTCCCTGCCAGAATCCACCTGTGCAAAGAGTTTCGCCAATCTTGATAATCCTACCAACGTAGCTATCTGACTCATCGCCAGTTAAACGAGAGTTGTAGAACCAATCCAGTACGCCTGACGTGCCAATCTTGCAAACTAGCTTTCCCCGGGCTCCGTTGCTGTTGTAGGATCCAGCGAGGTAGTTTGCATCGTCTTCGCCCAGAGTGAGGGTGTATGGCTCGTTTGCAAGGGGCCCTACCGAGTAAACGTTGTGCCAAAGCAATGTGCCATTTGAAGAGTAGCTTGCCAGCGAAAAATTGGAACTCCAATTCACGTCATCCTTTCGAAGAACATTGATTCTTCCCGTCACCGGAGATATCTCTATATCCCCCAAGTGACCCAAATAGTTGGCACTGGGGTTTCCGAGATAGTCATTTGCAAGCGGAACTTGCCATTGCAACGTCTGTGCAAATGAACTTGTCAGCCCTACACTTGACAACGCTAGCAACAAAAAACTTCTCATATTCCTTCTCATGGTTCATTCCTCGATTCTCCTGCCGGCTTTACTCCGCGCAACTGTAACCTCTGACCTAGCGCGTAGCTTTGGTACCAACCGGCACCGATAATAGTCGCACCCGTGATTCCGCGAACCTTCGTCGGAATTCGCGCGTCAAAGACGGAGCCGTTTCCGAGTTGCCCGTAGGAATTTGCGCCCCACGCGTAAACAAAGCCGTCAGAGGTCAGTGCGAGTGCATGCTCACGTCCTGCAGCGACTTTGATAACCGTTCCTGGCACGGGCACTTGGACCGGCGTGAGTCGCCGGGTCGTTGTTCCGTCACCGAGTTGGCCGCGGTTATTGGAACCCCAAGCCCACAAGGTTCCGTCAGACTTCACGGCGTAGGAGCTGTACTCTGCGCACGCGATTGCAGAAATTCCGGATAGGTTCGGCACTGACACCGCATATCGTGAGACTGTGCCGAAGGACGGCGATCCTAGCTGACCCAAAGTATTGCTTCCACAGGCCCAAACTTTCCCAGCAAGGTCCAAGAAGAGGGAGTGGTTTTGTCCTCCGTCAGCGGAGACAACGCTGGTTAGAACCTGTTGAGCACTTCGTCTAACGACTCCAAAAGAATCCCGCGTCGTTCCGGTTGTCACGTCGCCGAGTTGACCCGCCACATTATTCCCGCAAGAGTAAACCCATCGGGCATTCGAAATGACAAAGGTTGTATCGTATCCTGTTCCAACATCCAAAGCAGGGATGTTGATCCATCGTGTCGTTTCGGGTGGCCCTCCAATCGGTCCACCCCGTTGACCGAAGGTGTTATCGCCAAAGGTTCTGGGAATTCCAGCCTCACCAAGTCCGATTCCATGGTTTCGACCAATGGCCAATTTCTTATCTCCGAAGTCCCCTAGACCCCCTACAGGAAGTGACGATCCAGTGAAATCAAATCGACCAAACTGGCCACGATCATTGGAACCCCAGAACTTTATGTGATCTGCAACCGCGGCCCCGGCACCGTTTTGGCCTCCGTCGATAGCTTCCAGTCCGCGATGCCCAGGAACCAGAGTCGCTGTACTCACAACCGGCGATATTCCGCCAATGCCAACTCCCAAGTTTCCGGCGATATTAGACCCCCAGCCATAAAGTTCGCTGGGTTTGGGTCTTACCGTTGCCTGATACCGCCGCACGGTCAAAACTGGAGCCCCGAGAGCTGTTTTCCCGACCCAGGCTGAAACAGTGTTTCCTTGACTATCGGCATCAATGGCCGAAGTTTCAAAGGTCGTGTCTACTTCTGATTGGTCTGACCAAAGAATCGAACCGGTGGTGTTATCAATGCTCTTGGTAGTGACAAAATTTGTGAGACTGCGGTGGGTCGTGAAAGAAATGTACGTATAGCCATTTCCAGTCGCGATAGCATTAGAATTTCGGGCCCCTGATTCAAATCCGTCTTCGTCAAAAGAATGAGTCCAGCGAAGATTTACTTTAGAATCATAGCAAACAAGGCCCATGTCATATCCGGTTTCCGATGTTTGTACTTGAGCTCCCATCACGGAGTTTCCATCCCAATCAACGATAAGACTATTTGGAGTTTCTATCCGACCGATTTGCCCATAGAATCTTGGGGTCACGCGAAATCTTTCGATGTCGAAACTTGCCGGTACTTTCATGAAGCTAAAATCCCACGGGAATCCCTGGGATTGGTAGCTTGACATCGAACTTGCAGAGACGCTGTCAGCGTCATCAAGAGCTGACGCAAAGGTATGGGTGTGTGGATCAATGCCGGAACCAGCAAGCCTGGCGGACATTGTTCCCCTGGTCACCAGACCCTTCGTAAGCCAATGTATTCCGCAAGCATTGTATTGATCACCATTTGGATGATTGAACATCTCGGCAACAACTATTTCATCATGTAGTGTTTTTGAGAGGTTTCCGCTTAGAAAGTTGCCATCAAGACCCCATAACCGAACGAAATTCAGTCTATTTCCAGTTGCTACATCTAGTTCCTCAATGTAAGTACCGGTGGGATTATTGGTGTTCATCGGAACAAACAGACTGGTGCCGATCAAAACCGACTTAGACCCTGGATAGGATCGAAGTTCGTTATCTGTGACAGGATTAACTGTAAACCAAAGTTCATTTCCATTCAAGTCGATTCGAGATATAAACTTTCGGAGACTATGCTCGTAGGCTCGCCCGGTTACATAGATAGCATCGTTACTCGTCACCAGAACCTGCGGAAGGACATCCACAGGACCGGGAGTGAACGACTTAGCCCAGACTAAGTTCCCAAAGGAGTCTAGGCAATTAAGTCCGTAGCGATTTGAGCCAAGAGTGCTGGTCAGTACATAGGTTCGACTGCCATCGGGCGAGAATTCCACATCTTGAACGCCCGCGACCAGCGCGCTGGGAATCTGTTGGGTCCATGCAATTGGCTGGCATTGCGATAGGCATGTTGCAAGCCCCAGGGCAATTGATATTACTTGTTTCATCTTGACTCTTCTAATAACCTGATCCACGCAGCGGATTTCTATTTACTCTAATATCTTCATCTTTTGAAGAGGAAGGCGGCCAAAGGGCAGTACCTTTGACGATTTCTGGCGAGTGCCCATTGACAGAACCTTGTGTAAATGGGCACATTATTGTTGCCAACGATTAGCGCCTACGACCCCCATTTCCGCCACCTCGACCGGGGCCAGGGCGATTACCGATTGCATTGAAGTTCGTAACTACGATCGTATAGTCCGTAAGGTCAACGATTCCGTCCTCGTTCAAGTCGGCATCAGGATTCCAGTTTCCGGCACCTGGGACGGCGTTGAACGCCGTCACCACTATCGTGTAGTCCGTCAAGTCAACCGTGTTGTCGTTGTTGCAGTCCCCATTTGTCGGCAGGGAAGCATTCAACGTGTAAGAACCGTTCCCGGCGAGGGTTAGCGTTCCGACCTTCTTGTTGAGCCAGTGATTGACTTTCACATAGACATCGCAAGTTCCCACAAAGGTCGTCGCCACCGAGAAGTGCCCGGAAGCATCCACAGTCGCGTCAACTCCTTCGATGAAGTCCGTTGCCGTGGAGCCCGCTCCCAAAGCACCGTTGGGGTACTTGAGATTGACGCTCATCACTTTTCCGCCGTATGAACCGACAAAGTCAGCGAGAGACAGAGTCCCTTGAATGACCGGCTTGTTGGTGATCGTAAGGGTCAGAGGAGTGGAGGTGCCAACCGTCGGGGTCATTACCGTAACCACATAGCTTCCGGGCACGTTCGCGATCGAGGCGGGCATCTTTCCGCGAATCATCCTTGGACTTTCATATAATGTCGGAATCGCAACGCCGTCCACATGGATGATCGAATTCGGCGCATAGCCGTCTCCTTCTGCGCCTAAGTGATACTCGTCTGCCGCTCCATCACCCACCGAAAATAGCGCGGTCGAGACGACCGAACCAGGGTTTAACTGGAGGAGTGTCGGAGCCGTATATCCGACTACGAATGTGACAGCATTCGACATTCCACCACTGTCCACCTGAACACTGGAGTGGTTGAGATATTGCGTACCATTGCTCGGAGTGACAACCGTGATCGTCTTCGTGCTCTCCGTTGCCAGTTCTGCTGTCGTCAGGTCAACCTGAAGATTCGCACAGGAAACAAATTTCGTAACACGTGCGACTCCGTTAATGTAGACAACACTGTCTGGGTTGAAATTGGAACGATAAGCGTCCGAACCGCTTTGCGGCTCGACATGCTCTGGCCCGAAAACATTAAGCGTGAAACCTTCTGTTCCAGGCAATACGGAAACAGGTGCTGCAGTTGTTACCACGGGCAGTGGTGCCGAGATTTCGTACCGGAGGTTGGATGAACGTCCTCCACCTGGTCCCGGGGTGATTGCGTGCACCGTACTTACCTTGGCTTTCGCGGCGATTTCCCTTGGAAGAAGCACATTTAGGCGACCGTCTGCAAGCGGAGCGCGATAGGTTGACAGGGCTACTCCATCGAGATATAGCGTCGGAAGCACGGGGACTGCGAGCGAGGCTGTATTCGTGAAGTATTGTGAGAATGATGGTTGGCCAAGCGGAACCAATGTCTCATCGTAGGCCTTCTGCAGCCAGTTGTAATAGTCTCGTCGAGACACGTATGTTGGTCGCTCGTTTGCGTCTCCACCATCCTGTACCGTTATCACTCGTGAATTAAAGTCGGGATCAGCCGCCCAATAGGTTGGCCCGACACCCTGAATGTTTGGCATGGGCGCCTCATTCTTCAAGTCAATTGTGTTTGACCGAATCGGTGAGGAAACAACACCCTTTTCAATCCAGATTCGGAACGTTCCGGAAATCAGTAGCATCTTTCGAGGCAGCCCGATGATCGCTGCTGTACTGTTCAAGAACTTTCCATTCGGATTGGAACCGTCGCTTACCAGAGTAATAATTTCCTCGTGGCCATGAGAAAGAACATGCACTCTAGCGCCAATCGTAATATCTTTGCCAAGAACAAGTACTCTCTCGTACCGGTTAAGGTTATTCTGATCGAGCATAAAGTCCCTGAGCTTTTGGCGTTCGGAGAAGTATCCAGGATCGGGGGCATTGATATTGACTCCAAGGGCTGTTTGATCCAAAAGGTACAAGTTCGCACAAGGTCGGGTCACGCCGTTTAAAACCGGCACCGTTGTGTTTCCGACAATTCGAACGACATCGCCTTGATACTCTTGGATCGGAACCGCAAAGGTTTGGTCGTACAGATCAATACTGATATTGGCAATTGCGAGAGTGCCGCACGCAATACACGTACCGACGTTGAGCAAGTCATAACCCAATCCGCGAGCCCAAGCACTGACTCGAAGGAGCTCGTACACTAGTTGCGGTCGAATGACGATATCCGTGTTATTGCGTAGGTTTGCATCCGGCAAAGCAAGGACAGGACGGAGAGTCATCTGACCACTTCCAGCCATCACAATCTTGACGGATGTTCCTGCTGGGAACACGCCGGTGATGTTGCCGTTTGGCAGCTTGACAAGGACCACGTTTCCATTGTCGTCCAGGAATTTCATGGTCGGAACTCCAAGAGACAGGAGGAACCGTTGAGCGAGGTCAAAATTTGCTCCGGCCGCAACTTGAGCCACCGTAGCTTTGACCCCGGCCTGAGCAATTCCAATATCGAAGGACTGTTCGTATTTGTTGGTCAAACCAAAAAACGACAGAACTATTCGGGTCAAGTCAGTTTGAAGGGATAAGAATGTTGCCGAGCCCGTTGCATCAAACTGAGGAACACCTCCAGCACCGTAGCTAATTCCGGCTTGAGCACGAATCTGGGGTAATTGAACGTAACCAGACAGATATCCGTCGAAGTCAAAGTCCTTGTGGAGATTTGATCCTAAGAGATTCCCAGTGTTAAGGAACTCTCGCTCTTTGTGGACATTTGTAAGCGAAAATGTCTGGTCAATGAGAGTCCTGCTGAAGGCTTTTGCCTTAATAAAGGCAGAAGTATCGGCATTCAAGAATCCCGTAACCTTCGCGCTTGCTACAGCAGGATTACTTGCCATGGCGGCTCCGTCCTTGACCGCAAAGGAAGTGTCAATTGTGAACTCACCGCCGGGATCCATGGTGGGCGCATTTTGTGGAGGTGCTGTCACGCCTACAAGCATGGGCACATTTGCATTGACATCACCAAGGGAAGCCTGCACCTCCGCTTTTAAGCCAATGTCCCCAGTTGCGTCGAATCCAACCTCAGCACCGAACTCACCGAGGCTAATTCGTATGGTTACGAACCAAAATCGAATCGTAAAGCCAATATTTCTGTATCCACCCAAGCGTGGATGCAGGTCCCACGGAACCCGAATGATATTTCCATTGAAATTAAACGTCCCGATTCCCGGCCAAATGCTCTGATTGTTCACGGCGAACTCGGCGTTTACCTCGGCCTTTTGGGGTGGCAAATACAATATCTGTGAGACGTGTTCTGTAAACAAATCTCGAATCGGGACTACATTCACGTTTGTGATGTCGCCAAAGATGCGAACATTCCCACCTTCGTCGACATAGAGGTCGGAGCCACGAGCCGATTCATTTGTTGCAAAAGCGTTGATGTGTGGCCAGAAGCTGTCGACCACTGGCGTTCCGTCGGCACCGTTTAATTTGATTGTTCCAATCGTAGTTCTGGGTTCGCCATTGACTACACCTGGTATCGTCAGGGTTCCAGAAACGTAGGCGTTACCAATTGCGTCTACCCCAACGGTGTTAGCCACATCACGACCCGAATTCGGGCCATCATAGGTTTGTGTCCAGGCAACCGCACCGGTTCCGGTGTATTTCGTTATTTTGTAATCAAGACCAGACGGAGTTGTGCCCGCCACGAAAAGAGAATCTGTTCCGTGGATTGCAAAATCGTTGGCTTCTCCTGCGACATCGGCACTCGCCCAAACGGTGTTACCGTTAACGTCCAACTTGCGGAGCGAGAAAGTTCCGCCCGATGGGGAGTTTCCGCCAAGAACCACTCCGCCGCAAGCGTCAGAAGTCATCTTAAACGTATCTGTGGAGAATCGCCGTACACCCACACCAGCACCTGTATTTGCCCATGTGTCCGAAGGTTGTCCGGCAGCGTCTAGTTTTATGATGTCAGTTACGGCGGTCGCCCCATAGCGACAAGCGACGTACACATCACCGCAAGAATCCACGTTAATGTCAACAGCACTTGGAGTTCAAGTTAGATTTACCGGATAGGGATAGATCCAAACTTGTCCCAGGTTGTTAAAGATCTTTTTTACAACAAGGTGATTACTCGGATCGATGTACGCCATGTATCCATAGCCATAATTGTCAACGGTAAGAACCGGAGAAGTCCCTTGGACATCACCGCCCGAGGGTGACGTCCATCGGCTCCCTGCAGGTTGAGCGTCGTCGTACCGACGAAGATAAATTTTGTTTGACCCAGCAAAATACTCGCCAGCAACAAATAGAGCTTGGCAATTGTCGGGAACTGCGGCGCTGGGCGGCGCAATAAATGCCGAAGCAATATTCAGGGGCTCCATGGGGACCCTATTCATGCAGAAGTCGTATCGAGAGACCTCCAGGCGGTTGGGCAGGAGGCCGTTCTGATCCTCGAAAAGCCCAGTAGAGTAGACGTTGCCCAAATTGTCTACGCCAAGTGCTCCCGCAGTGAAGTAGCCAGACCCAGTTCCTGGATATCGGTCAGAACTTGCCAGACACTGCGAGTATCCGACGTGC